>CAMAVA010000051.1 GCA_945861515.1 Brevundimonas vancanneytii
TCGCGAAGCTGCAGATAGTCGCCGATATTGGCAAAAGCCACACGGCTGGCTTCCAGCAGCAGGGCCGGGCGGGTCAACGGATTGTCCCGGGCCGCCATCCCGGCCTCGATGGCCGCACGGACATTGGGAAGCCGCATCAGGTCATGCCCTGCCTTGCGGGCCTGGGTCCGACGGTAGCCGGCCCATTCGGCCGCATCCCGGGCACTGCCGCAGCGCAGATATTCATCGACGAACCGGGACTGACGGGGGTTGAGCGGCCGGCTGGCCGGTGTGAGCTTTGCCATGGGATGCCTCCTGGGGGATCGAAGCGGGAAGGGGCATTATCCCATGGGGGGCGTGAGTGGTTGGGTTGAAGCGGCCAGGTCGAGACGAAAACAATCGATATGTGGGCAGCGGCGTCAGCTGCGTCTCGAAGCACGCACGGGGTTCAGGGAGACATGGCGCACGGCCGCCAGCAGGTGGGCCTTGTCAATGGCCACGCAGCCGAACCGCCCCTGCCAGAAATGGCCGGTCTGCTGCTGCCGGGCGTGGATATCGCTAAAATAGCATGGAATCTGTCACCGTAGTTTAAGTGCTGCGGATAGGCTCGAGATCCGCAGGTGGCTCTGGCCAAAGGATGACAGACCTCTGCCGGGAGGCTAGAAGCGCGGCCTTCAGTCCGTTCTCCGAGCAGTTCCCATGGCCGGCCATTCAAAATTCAAGAATATCATGCATCGCAAGGGACGCGCCGACTCGGTGCGGTCCAAGCTGTTCTCCAAGCTTTCGCGGGAAATCACGGTCGCCGCCAAGAGCGGCATGCCCGACCCGGCCATGAACCCCCGCCTGCGACTGGCGGTGAACAATGCCAAGGCCGAGTCCCTGCCCAAGGACGTCATCGAACGGGCGATCAAGAAGAGCCAGGGCGGCGATGCCGACAGCTATGACGAGATCCGCTACGAGGGCTTTGGTCCGGGCGGCGTTGGCATCATCGTCGAGGCCCTGACCGACAACAGGAACCGCGCCGCCGCCAATGTGCGCGCCATCTTCACCAAGAATGGCGGCGCCCTGGGCGAGACCGGATCGGTCGCCTTCATGTTCGACCGCCTGGGACAGATCACCTATCCGGCCAGTGTCGGCGGCGAAGACAAGGTGATGGAGGCGGCGATCGAGGCCGGCGCCGAGGACGTCGAGTCCGACGAGGAAAGCCATGTCATCTGGACGGCCTTCGAGGATTTGACCGCCGTGTCCGAAGCCCTGGCGGCAACCCTGGGCGATCCCAAATCGACGGCCTTGTCCTGGAAGCCCAAGTCACTGACGCCCGTTGAGGGCGACGCGGTTGGAACCCTCATGAAGATGATCGACGCCCTCGAGGACGAGGATGACGTCCAGAACGTCTATGCCAATTTCGACATCAGCGAAGAAGATCTGGCCAAACTGGGCGGATAATTCCTTTCCTGCAAGGCGGGGGCTTCACAAGCCCTGGCCCTTGCGGCAGTGGAGGGGCAACGCACCGGCCAACCGGTCGTCGGCGCTCAAGGCGACCGGCAAAGCACAAATTCGGGGATCGGACTATGCAGACCAACCGGTTAGGCAAGAGCGCCATCTATGTGTCCAAGATCTGCATGGGGACCATGACCTTCGGGTCCCAGGCCGACGAAAAGATGTCGCACCGGATCCTCGACATGTCCCTCGAGGCCGGGATCAATTTCTACGACACCGCTGAAAACTACCCGGTTCCGCCCAAGGAAGAATGGGCCGGGGTAACTGAGGAAATCGTCGGCCGCTGGATGAAGACCCGGCGGCGCGACGAACTGATCATTGCCACCAAGGTCTGCGGCCCGAGCCATGGCTGGCTGAAGGCATCGCAACGGGCCGGCATGACCGCCCTTGACCGCCACAACATCGTCCGCGCCGTCGAGGCCAGCCTGAAGCGGCTGGATACTGACTATATCGACCTCTACCAGACCCACTGGCCGGACCATGGCGCCCGCTATGAAGAGGCGATGCGGGCGCTGGATGACCTGGTCGAGGCCGGCAAGGTGCGGGTTCTGGGCTGCAGCAACGAAACCGCCTGGGGCCTGATGAAGAGCCTGGCCGTGTCCGAGCGGGAAGGCCTCGCCCGATATGAGACCATCCAGAACAATTTCAGCATGAACAACCGCCGGTTCGAGGACGCCCTGTCGCAAGTCTGCCTGCAGGAAGGCGTCAGCCTGATCCCGTATTCGCCGCTCGGCGGCGGGGTTCTGTCCGGCAAGTACAATGGCGGCGCCCGTCCGGACGGAGCGCGGTTCTCCAGCTATCTGAAGATTGGCGGTCGACAGGCGGCCATGGCTCAACGCTTCGTCAACGACAAGACCCTTGCCTCGACCGAGCGGTTTGCGGCCATCGCAGCCGAGGCCGGCATGTCGACCATCACCTTGGCGACCGCCTGGAGCAAGCAGCACGATTTTGTCGCCTCGACGATCGTCGGCGCTACGCACTCCGATCAGCTGGCGGACATCTTTGCGGCTGGCGATATGATCCTGGCGCCCGAGATCATGAAGAAGATCGACTCGGTGACCAAGGATATCCTCTACCCGATGGGGTAGACGCGCCTTTGAACTGACAGCCTCAAGTAACTTCAGATTTGAATATGCCCCCCTTGAAAGCGAGAGGTATTCGCAACAGTCACGAAAACCAAACGAAGCTTCACAGTTACGTTTGGTTAAGGCCTGTTTGCTGCATCTGGTGTGAAAACCGTCACACTTTTCGGACGATCCTCCGGAACGGGTAGCGCGCCGGTCGCTGCCCCTACCCTGGTTTCTTCCGGCAAGGGGACATCCGATGACCACCAAGGGCACCACCGGCACCGGGCTCGATCAGACAGTTGACCTGATCTATGCCGACTGGGGACTCAATAACCGGATCTCGGGTCTTGCGATCCGTGAAGGCGCGACAGCGGCCAACGGTATGAACAGCCTCATCGTGCAGGCCATTCGCGCCACCGGCGTGGCGAACGACGGCAACATCAGCACGGCGGACGTCTACGATCTCAATGCCTATATTCGAAAAAATAGCCTGGATGCCTGGACGGCGCTGCATGGCGACGACGAGGGGGTGATCGAAACCGGCTTCCACCAGGTTCAGGGCGATGGCAATACATCCAGACTTTTCGGTGAGGATGCTGTCGACACGATCCTCGACGGTATTTTCCATCTGGGCTTCTTGATCAAGGACGGTCATTTCCAGAACGAGGACGGCGACAGCAATGCCTTTGTCGACGACGTCGCCTTCTGGCTTAACGATCTTCTGAAGGCTGACCTTACGTCAGGCGCTCTGGCCAATCCGAACGTGGACAAGCAGGTTCATGGGACAACCGGCACAGGCCTTGATCAGATCATCGAACTGATCAGCGACGATTTCGGTCTGAACGATACCGTTTCCGGGCGCCAGATCCGCGACGGCGCAACGGCCGCTGACGCCATGAACCAGATTCTGGTCGACGGCATTCGCGCGACCGGCATAGCCGATGACGGAGACATCGATGAGATCGATCTGCGCGACCTGAACGACTGGATCCAGGACAATCGCGCCCTGGAATGGACCACCCTGCATGGCGATGACGAAAACGACCTCGAGACCGGGTTCCATCTGGTCCAGTCCGATGGCGGACGCGCTTTCATCTTTGGTGAAGAAGGCATTAACACCGTCGCCGACGGCCTCTACCATATCGGCTTCGACATTCAGTGGGGACGTTTCGTCAATGAGGACGGGAACGGCAACGCCACCTTGGCGGATGTTTCCGACTGGCTTTCACTGCTTCTCCAGGAGGACCTTGAGTCCGGTGCCTTGGCGAGCGGCCATGGCGTGGTGGACCCCGACGGACTCAAGGTCGATCGCGCCTATGTGCTGAAGAAGGCGGTTACGGGCGATGGCCAGACGGGCAACGCCGAAATCGGACATCGCGGCGCACTGAAGCATGATGATGGCACGATCGCCTTCAGCTTCACCAGCAATGACCCCGAAGGGTATCACGCCCTGTTCTCGAAGGACGGCGCCAGCAACAAGATGGGCGACATCACAGCCTATATCGCTGATGGCCGTGTCATTGTGCAGATTCAAGACGGCGCTGAGCAGTACTGGATCGATGCCGGCGACCACCGAATCGAGGCCGGCCGCACCTATGACTTTGCCCTGTGCTTCGGCGAGGACGGCCTGCAACTCTATCTCAATGGAGAAAAGGTCGGATCCGACCATGAAATCACGGTGGGCCTGGACCAGAACAAGCGTGCCTTGCTTGTAGGAGCGGCTGGGTGGGGTCGCGATAACAGCAATCCCCATGCGGCATGGAACCAGTTCGACGGCGATATCAGCGGCTTCACGCTCTATGACAGGGCTCTGAACCGCTTCGAAGTGGCCGCCCTGTCCACCCAGGGCCCCTTGGGGGGCGTGCAGGCGGGTGAAGCCTCCTTTGCGGGGCCCCAGGCGGCGGTTCTGGCGGGATCGGGTCTGATCGGCACGGTCTTTGACCGCACCGGCATGTTCAACTCCATTGATGACTTGATCGCCCAGGCCGTGACACAGGCCACGCCCAACTACCGGTTCACGGCTGAGACCATCAATTTTGGAGGTTTCGGAGAGTCCGGAACCTTGGGCCGGTTCCTGGACCAGGAAGGCTCCCTGATCGGAGGCGGCGCCAACGCGGCCATGACGACAATCGGCATGCGGATCCAGGGCTACGTCTGGCTGGAAGCTGGGGACCACCGCATCACGGTCCACTCGGACGATGGTTTCCTGCTCAAGATCGGGGGCGAAGTCGTCTCAAGCTATGAATGGGGGCGGGGCTTCGAAGGCACGACCCAAGGCGTGACCGTGGCCGGCGGTCTGTATGCCATCGACCTCTACTACTTCCAGAACAACGGCGGTGATGGTCTCAGGCTGGAAATCGACGGGATGACCGCCGGCTCGGAGCTCTTCTTCCAGTCGATTGCCGACTACCAGGCGGCGCTTGCATTGAATGGCGAGATGCCCGTGGGAGGACTGGATGTCCCCTATGATGGCCCCGTGGGCACCACCGGGACCGAGCTGGACCGGCTGGTCGAGATCATCGGGACGGATGAAGGGTTGGCTCACAGGAACTCTGCCGGACAAATTGCGGCCGGCGCGGCGGCGGCTGACGCGATCAATCACCTGATTGTCGAGGCCCTGACTGCAACCGGCGCCTGGGATGACCACCGGCTGACCGTCTCCGAAGTCTATGACATGTCGGACTATATCCGCATCAACCACTATGCTGAGTTCGTGACGGCCCACGGCGATGACGAAGGCGGGGAGGAGACCGGCTTCCATCTCATCCAGGGCGACGGCGGCACCAGCTTCCTGTTCGGCGAGGATGCCATCAATACGGTGCTCGACGGTATCTATCACATCGGCTTTGAAACAGTCTGGGATCGGTTCGCCAACGAAGACGGCAACGCCAATGCCCGGGTGGAGACCGTGACCTACTGGCTCAACGAAATCCTGTCCGGCAACATCGGTTCGACTGTGAGCGCCCCGGCGGTCGCAGCCCCGGTCGGCGGCGGCACGGTTGACGCTGGCTCCGGCTGGCTCGTCTGACTCTCAAGCGGCCTGACGCTGGCGAGCGTCGGGCCCCATTGTTGATCGCATGATGTCAACCGAACCGGTCTCGGAGGGCATACCAGCTCATCCCGGCGACCAGGGCCGGCCAGCGCAATAGCCGGCCGCCGGGAAATGGCGGGCAGGGCAGGGTTGAAAGCAGGTCAGCTTCCTCCTGCTGCCCGAGGGTTGCCCGGGCCAGGATGGCGCCAAACCAAGGGGCAAGCATGACCCCCTGGCCGGAATAGCCGGCGGCCGTCCAGACGCCTGGCTCCAACTCGCGGACATAGGGGACGCGATTCATTGTGACCCCCAGACTCCCGCCCCAGGCATGGGTGATCCTGGCCGGAGAGAGCTGTGGGTAGATTTTGGTCATGTGTCCGCGGACAAAGCCGGCAATATCGGCCGGGAACCAGGGCACATAGTTCTCTCCGCCGCCAAACAGCAGGCGGTTGTCTGCGGTCTTCCGGAAATAGTTGATGACAAATCGGCTGTCGGCCACCGCCATATCGCCTGGGAGAATGCCCGGGTTCGACAGCGGCTCGGTGACGGCGATGAAATTGTTGATCGGCATGACCCGCGCGTCGATCTGAGAGGACAGACCGTCGATATAGCCATCGCCGCTGACGATCAGCTGGTTGCAGGTGACACTCCCGCGGGCGGTGTCGACAACAATCCTGGCGTCCTTGCGGCGCCAGCCGGATGCTCTGGACTCTTCGTGGATCACGGCTCCAGCCGCCTGTGCCGCCCTGGCCATGCCCAGGGTGAGGTTCAGTGGATGAAGATGGCCTCCGCCATGATCCACCATACCGCCAAAATAAACCCCTGACCCCAGAGCCTGGCCAAGCGCCTCATCGTCCAGGAGGTCATAGCGACGGCAGCCATAGACCCGGTCCATATGGTCGATGAAGGCGGCATCCTCGGCCTCACCGCCCGGGCGATGGCGCGCATGGATCAGCCCCGGGCGCAGGTCGCAGTCGATCCGGTTTTCGGCGATCAGCTTCAGAAGATGCTCGCGAGCGGCTTCCGCCACGCCCCAGAGGGCCATGGCGGCGTCAGCGCCGAGCCTCGCCTCAAGCCAGGGCTGCTCGCGACGCTGGCCGGTGTGAATCTGGCCCCCATTGCGGCCGGAACCGCCGGATCCGACCCTGGCGGCCTCCAGCACCACCACCCGCGCGCCGGATCGGGCCAGTTCCAGCGCCGCCCCCAGGCCGGTGAACCCGGCCCCGATGACGCAGACATCGGCCTGGGTGCCTCCCTCCAGGCGCGGCAGGTCGGCAAATGGCGAGCGGGTCGCCGCATACCAGCTGGCGTCGGGATGTCCCTGGTTGCGCATGGCTGGAGCGTCAGACGTTCAGCAGCAGAAACTCACGTTCCCAGGGACTGATGGTCTGCATGAAGGTCTCGTGTTCGGCTTCCTTGACCCGGGCATAGGCCTTTACGAACCCTGCGCCCAGAATCTCGATCAGCGGCTCGCAGGATTCCAGCAGGCTCAGGGATTCCATCAGGCTGCGGGGCAGTTGGGCCCCGCCTGCATTGGCGTCGGTCCCCACGGGCGGCGCCGGTTCCAGCTCCTGGCTCATCCCCAGATAGCCGGTGGCAAGAACGGCGGCGATGGCCAGATAGGGATTGGCGTCGGAGGAGGGAATGCGGTTCTCCACCCGCCGGTTGGCCGCGTTAGAGGGCGGCACCCGCAGTCCGGCGGTGCGGTTGTCATAGCCCCAGCGCGTGTTGATCGGGGCGCCGGAGTCCCGGGCAATGCGCCGGTAGGAATTCACATAGGGGGCCAGCATCGACATGATCGCTGGAAGATAGCGCTGCTGGCCAGCAATGAACGATCGGAACAGCGGGGTTTCCTTCTCCGTGTCCGGGTCGGAAAACAGATTGATCTTGGTCCCGGGCGCCACGATGGACTGGTGAATATGCATGGCCGATCCCGGCTCCGCCGCCATCGGCTTGGCCATGAAGGTGGCGTAGATCTCGTGCTCCAGGGCCGCTTCCCGGATTGTGCGCTTGAACATGAAGACCTGGTCGGCCAGTTCCAGCGGATCGCCATGCCGCAGGTTGATTTCCATCTGGGCCACGCCGCTTTCGTGGATCAGGGTATCGATCTCCAAGCCCTGACGTTCCGAATACTCGTACATGTCCTCGAACAGGGCGTCGAACTCGTTCACTGCCGAGATGGAATAGCCCTGCCGGCCGGTCTCCGGTCGCCCGGATCGTCCGACCGGCGGCTTCAGCGGATAGTCGGGATCGATGTTGCGCTCGACCAGATAGAATTCCAGTTCCGGGGCCACGACCGGCTGCCAGCCCTTCTTGCGGTACAGTTCCAGCACCCCGCGTAGGACCTGGCGGGGACTTTCCGCCACGGGCCGTCCGTCTGGCATGTAGGCGTCATGGATGATCTGGGCCGTCGGGTCCTGGGCCCAGGGCACCACGGCCAGGGTGTCAAAATCCGGGGACAGGAAGATATCGGTGTCGGATTCCACCGCCCCGACCAGGGTTTCCATGTCCGGAAAGTCCCCGGTGATGGTCTGGTAGAAGACGGCGAGGGGCAGGTTCATGACCCCGCTGGTCAGGAATTTCCGGACCGGCATGATCTTGCCCCGGGCGACCCCGGCCAGGTCCGGCACCATACATTCGATCTCCTCGATGTTCTGGCGACGGCACCATTCGGCGGCCTCCTCCACCGACTTGACCCCGCGTCTAGCGTTGGGACCCGGTTTGCTCTTCTTTTCCCGGTACTTCATGAGCTCACAGGGCTTTCAGGATCGGCAGCGCCTCGTCCAGGGATTGGGCGATGATGCCGACCAGCCGGTCGAGTTCCGCATGGGTGATGATCAGCGGCGGGCAGCAGACGATGGTGTCGCGGATGCCCCGCACCATAAGCCCGTTCTTGATGCAAAGATCCCGGACAATCGGGCCCGCCGTTCCCTCCTTGCCGCCAAAGCGCTGGTTTGTCCCCTTTTCCGAGACGATCTCGACAGCGCCCAGCAGACCCCTTGAGCGAACCTCGCCAACCAGCGGGTGATCGGCCAGGGTCGCCAGCTTTGCCGCCAGATAGGGACCGGTATCGTTTCGGGTCCGGTCGACCAGGCCTTCGCGCTCCAGAATCTCGATATTGCGCAGGGCCACTGCGGCGCAGGTCGGATGGCCGGAATAGGTATAGCCATGGACGAAATCGCCGCCCTTTTCTCTCAGCTCGGCGACGATATGGTCTGCGACCCCGACGGCGGAGATGGGCAGGTAGCCGCTGGAAATGCCCTTGGCCATGCAGACCAGGTCCGGCTTCACGCCATAGTGCTGGAAGCCGAACCACTCGCCAAGGCGGCCAAAGCCGGTGATGACCTCGTCGCAGACCAGCAGAATTCCGTATTTGCGGCAGATGGCCTCGACTTTTGGCCAGTAGCCGTCCGGCGGAATGACCACCCCGCCGGCCCCCTGGATCGGCTCGCCGATGAAGGCCGCGACGTTCTCAGGACCCACCGCCAGGATACGGTCCTCGATGGCCTGGGCTGCGCGGCTGGCAAAGGCCTCTGGGTCTTCGCCGAACGCCTCGCCGAAAAGATAGGGCTGGATGACATGCTCGATCCCCGGGATCGGCAGGTCGCCTTGGGCGTGCATGGCCTTCATGCCGCCGAGGCTGACCCCGGCGACGGTCGAGCCGTGATAGGCATTCCAACGGCTGATGAAGATCTTCCTCTGCGGCTGGCCTTTCAGGCCCCAATAATGCCGCACCAGGCGAAACACCGTGTCGTTGGCTTCCGACCCTGACGAATTGAAGAAGACATGCTGCAGGTCGCCGCCCAGCTTCTCGGCGACCTTGGCGGCCAGCTGGACCGTCGGCGGCGTCGCCGTCTTGAAGAAGGTGTTGTAGTAGGGAAGCTCGAGCATCTGCTCATAGGCGACGTCCGCCAGTTCCTTGCGGCCATAGCCGACATTGACGCACCACAGACCTGCCATGCCGTCCAGCAGGGCCATGCCGTCGCCATCATGGATGGTGCAGCCCTCTGCCCGGGTGATGATCCGGCTGCCGCCCAGCGCTTCGATCACCTTGTAGTCGGCTTGGGCAGGAAGATGGTGCGCCAGGTCGAGGCGGCGCAGTTCGGCGATGTCGTAGTTGCGAAGGGGGGCGTTCACGGCAAATCCTCGGGGGGTCAGGATTGAAGGGCCTCGCCCCTCAGGGCGCGGCCAAAGAGCTCGAAATAGGTGATGGACTGCGGATTGGCGCCGGTGCGCCATTCCGGGTGCCACTGTACAGCCAACAGGGGCGCCCCGGACAGGTCTGCCGACACGGCCTCGACGACGCCATCTGGCGCCCTGGCCTCGACGGTCATGCCTTCGCCCAACCTGTCCACGCCCTGATAATGCACCGAGTTGACGCGGGCGGACGTCGCGCCAAAGGCCCGGGCCAGCAGGCCGCCTTCGGTCAGGTTAACGTCATGCTCGTGATCGAACATCTCGTTGAACCCGACGCCTTCCGGCGAATGATGGGCCAGAAGGTCCGGGCTTTCCGCCATGTCCCGGCGCAGACTTCCCCCGAAGGCGACATTGATCTCCTGAAAGCCGCGACAGATGCCGAATACCGGCCTGCCGAGATCGGCCATGGCCTTGATCATGTCGCGCGTCATGGAGTCCCGGTCCGGATCGAACGGGCCGGGGGCGTCCCCGATTGCCTGGCCATAGAGCGCAGGGTCCATGTTGGACGGACTGCCGGTCAGCAGCAGGCCATCGAGGCGGGACGCGACCTCGGAGGCGCGCATCAGGCCGGGCAGCGACGGCACCAGCAGGGCGGCGCAGTCGGAATACTGCAGCGGGCCGGTGACATAGCGGTTGATCACGGCCTGGGCCGCCTCGACGCCGACCGTTCGGGTGCAGCAGATGATCCCGGTGACGGGCCGGTTAGCGGTCATGAGGCATCTCGGAGCATGTTCCGAAAAATGTGAAGCAGCTATCGGATCGACACATGCTCGAACACTTCAGGACAACAGGACGGCGGCGGAACAGGCGTGCCAGGACAGCCATACGGCTTCACCCAGAACAAAATCTTCCTGGTCCCAGCGAGTCAGGTTGGACCGCAGGACGCGGATCTTGCGGCCGCCCTTGATCTCGACCTCATAGACCGACTCGCTGCCCAGATAGACTTCGTGGCGAATGACGCCAGGAATGGAGTTGAAGCCAGCGGGCGCATCGTCCATCACCGGGGGCGCGCTGCCTTCGGGGCGTTTGCGCAGTTCAATCTTCTCCGGTCGGATGGCGGCCCAGACCGTGGCGCCCCGGGCGCCGGTGACGCCGTGATCCAGATAGATTTCGGTCTCCAGCCCCGGCGAGCGGACGATGGCGTGGTCCGGTTCATCGACCACCAGGTCGCCCTCGAACAGGTTCACCGTCCCGATGAAGTCGGCGACGAACCGCGAATTTGGAAACTCGTACAGATCATTGGGCGGCGCCACCTGTTGCAGCAGGCCCCTGTTCATGACGGCGCAGCGGGTGGCCAGGGCCAAGGCCTCGTCCTGGTCGTGTGTCACCATGATGAAGGTGATGCCGACCTTTTCCTGAAGGGTCGCCAGCTCGGTCCGCATCTGGTCGCGCAGCTTGGCGTCCAGGGCCGACAGGGGTTCGTCCAGCAAAAGCACCCTGGGGCGCTTGACCAGGGCCCGGGCCAGGGCGACCCGCTGGCGCTGTCCGCCCGAAAGCTGGTCAGGCTTGCGCTGGCCAAGGCCGTCCAGCTGGACCAGGGCCAAGGCCTCTTCCACCCGCCGGCCGCGCTCGGCGCCCGGGACGCCATCGACCTTCAGGCCGTAGGCGACATTGTCCGCCACGGTCATGTGCGGGAACACCGCATAGGACTGGAACACCATATTGACCGGCCGCTTGTTGGGCGGCACGGCACTGACGTCCTTGCCGTCGATCAGGATGCGGCCCTCGGTGGGGGTCTCGAACCCGGCCAGCATGCGGAGAAGGGTGGTCTTGCCGCATCCAGACGGGCCAAGCAAGGCGAAGAACTCCCCCTCGTGGATCGTCAGGTCGACATTGTCGACGGCAACCATCTTGCCAAAGCGCTTGGTCACGCCCTCGAAGGTGATGATCGCCTTGCCAGGCTTGGGCGAAGCGGTCCGAGGGGTTTCGGCGGTCATGGATAAGACGTCGGTCATGGGGTCCTAGGCCTTGGGGGCTGCGGGAGCATGGCCGCCAGCGGCGGCGGCGGGATCGCCTTGCATGCGAAGCGCGACGGCGGTCAGCACGACGGTCATGACGATCAGGATGGTCGAGGCGGCATTGACCTCCGGCGTCACCGAGAACCGCACCATCGAATAGACCTTGACCGGGAAGGTCACGGTGTCGGGTCCCGAGGTGAAGAAGGTGATGACGAAGTCGTCCAGGCTGAGAGTGAAGGCCAGAAGCGCGCCGGCGATCAAGGACGGCGCCATATGGGGAACGATCACGTCCTTGATCATCCGCCATTCGCCGGCCCCGAGGTCGCGGGCCGCCTCCTCCATCTCGCGGTTGAACGAAGCCATCCTGGCCCGCACGACCACCGCGACGAAGGGAAACGAGAACGATATATGAGCGATGATGATGGCGCCCAGATTCAGCGGCCAGGGCATCTCCTGTGGCCAGGGCATGACCCGGGCGAAGAACACCAGCATCGCCACGCCCATACAGATCTCCGGAACGACGATCGGCAGGGCCATGGCCCCGTCGACCACCGTCTTGCCGGGAAACCGGAAGCGCCAGAGGGCCAGGGCGACCAGGGCGCCCAGCACAACACTGAAAAGGGTGGAGACCGCGGCGATGGTCAGGGAATTGCCGAATGCCTCAATCAGGCTCTCATTGGAGAGGGCCTTCTTGTAATACTTCAGGGTGAAGCCCTGCCAGACGATGTTCCGCTTTGAGTCGTTGAAGCTGAACGCCATCAGGGTGATCAGCGGAGCATAGAGAAAAACCCCGACCATGGCCAGCCAGGCCTGCAGCGGCCAGCGCCGCAGGTATTCGAGCGGCCCGGGGCGCGACTGGTCCAACTTTTTCACGTGGCCCTCCCACGGTTGCGGGACACCATGGCCTGTATCGCGATGGCGATGAAGGTCATGTACAACAGCAGGAAGGACATGGCCGCACCGAAGGGCCAGTCATTGGCCCGCTTGAACTGTCGCTCGATGATGTTGGCGATCATCTGGCTGTCCGGGCCGCCCAGCAGGTCTGGCGTCAGATAGGCGCCAAGCGCCGGGATGAAGGTGATCAGGATGCCCGAGGCAATGCCCGGCAGGGCCAAGGGCACGACCACAACCAGCAGGGTGCGGATATGGCCGGCGCCCAGGTCCAGGCTGGCTTCGAGCAGGGAGCGGTCCAGACGGTCAAGGGCCGAATAGAGCGGCAGCACCATGAAGGGCAGGTGGACATAGACCAGCCCCACCACGACGGCGAAGTTATTGTGTAGCAGCTCCAGGGGCGTGAAGGCCCCGAGCGGCTGAAGTCCAATCAGGGGCGCCAGTCCTCCGGCTCCGTTCCAGAGCCATTCGAGGCTGAGATTGATGTAGCCCTCGGTGCGCAGGACCGCGATCAGGGCATAGGTCCGGATCAGCAGATTGGTCCAGAAGGGCAGCATGACGAGCAGCAGCAGCCAGGTCTTCAGCCGGGGCGGCGCAAAGGTGATGGCCAGCGCCACCGGGAATCCCAGCACCAGGCACAGGGCGGTGGTCAGCCCGGCGACCCAGGCCGATTTGACGAAGATCTTCAAGTAGAGCGGCTCGATCGCCCGGGCATAGTTGGCGAAAGTCCCGGTGAAGGAGATTTCGGTCAGGCCGTCATTCTGGCCGAAGCTGTAGGCCCAGACGATGGCCAGGGGGACGATGAAGAACAGGATCAGCCAGAACAGCGGCGGACCCAGGGCGCCGGCGAAGACCGCCTTGGCCTGTTTCCAACTTTGTTCCATCGGCCGTCCCCCTCGCTTTCGCTCGTGATCAGGCCGCGCGGACCTTGGTGATCAGTTCTTCATAGGCTTGGGCCTTTTCGGCCCCCTCGAAGGCGCCATACTCGCACTTGGCCATGATCTCGGCTGGCGGGAAGATCACCGGATTGTTGCGATAGTCTTCCGGCATCAGCGCCTTGGCCGCCGCATTGGGAGTTGGATAGAGGATCGTCTTGCTGATCTCGGCCCCGGCCTTGGCGTCCAGAAGGTAGTTGATGAACT
This sequence comes from Brevundimonas vancanneytii, assembly GCA_945861515.1. GTDB lineage: Bacteria > Pseudomonadota > Alphaproteobacteria > Caulobacterales > Caulobacteraceae > Caulobacter > Caulobacter vancanneytii_A. The sequence goes on from CAMAVA010000051.1 coordinate 13,766, forward strand.
TGTGGGCATTGTCCGGACGCGGCGCGCCGGTCGGGATGCACAGGGTGTCGGAGTTAATCAGGCTGCCTTCCTTGGGGATCACGAAATCGATGTCCGGATCGTCCTTCATCGCCTGGGCGATGTCGCCATTGTATTCGAGGACCAGATCCACATCCTTGGCCAGCAGCATGTCCTGGCCATTGTCCTCGTGGAACGCCTTCACGAAGGCCTTCTGCTTGGTCAGCATGGCCTCGATCTTGGGCAGCATTTCCGGCGGGATGTTGTTAACCGAATGGCCCAGATACTTGGCGCAGAGCCGGACCAGATCGGCGGACTCCGACAGCAGGGCGATCTTGCCGGCGTACTGCGGCGAGTCGAACAGGTATTTCCAGCTATCCGGAACGCCCTGGACCTTGGACTTGCGATAGCCGATGCCCAGAGTCAGCCAGGTGTAGGGCATGGAATATTTGCGGCCCGGGTCGAACTCGGGGTCGAGGAACGACGGGTCGATGTTCTTGATGTTCGGGATCTTGGCGTGATCCAGCGCCATCAGCAGGCCGGCCTGGCTCATGCGGGTGACGAATTCGTTCGACGGAACGATGACGTCAAAACCCGGATTGCCGGCTTTCAGCTTGGCGAACAGTTCGTCATTGGTGGCGAACAGACTCATATTGACGTCAACGCCTGAGGCGGTCTTGAAGTCCGCCAGTGTGGTCTCGCCGATATAGGTGTCCCAGTTGTAGAAGTTCAGCTTGGCCTCTTCGGCTCCGGCCGTCTTTTCAGCCGCCGGGCTGCAGCCCGTCAGGGCCGGTCCAAAGCTCAGGCCCACCGCAGCGGCGCCCAATGTCGTCAGCAGAGTCCGGCGGGATGCCCCGCCCTTGTTCATCTTGTTCATGACCCGATCTGTCTCCCTTTGCCGTCAAGATTGAAGGTCTAGTCTGCATGTTGGGCTTCATTGCCCAATCCTGCGATCAGCCTGGGCGTCACCTTGTCAGGCATTGCGTAGATACCAATCAAAATCGAGGCTGGTAACGACCTCAAAAAATCTTGCCTGCTCGGTACGCTTGACCGATGTGAACATATCCACGAACCGATCGCCAAGGTATTCCCGCAAAATGGGTGATGTAGCGAACAGGTCCACAGCTGCAAACCAGTTGGTGGGCAGCTTCTGGTTGGAGGCGGCGGCAGCGGCATAGCCGTCTCCGACCACGGCCGGGCCCGGATCAATCTGGTTGGTGATGCCGTAGTGTGCGCCGGCCAGAACCACAGCCATCACAAGGTACGGATTGGCGTCGGCGCCCGCGACCCGGTGCTCGACATGCCGTGTGGGCGGCAGGCCCGCCGGCACCCGAAGCGAGACCGTTCGGTTATTGACGCCCCAGGTCGGCGCCACCGGGGCATAGGAATTGGCCTTGAACCGGCGATAGGAATTGGCATTGGGCGCCAGGATGGCCATGCTCTCGCCCAGCAGGGCCTTCATGCCGCCAATGGCCCATTTCAGCAGTTGCGAGCCCTGCAGGTCCTCGCTGGCGCAGAGGTTATTGCCATCGCTGTCATTGAAGCTGACATGCAGGTGGAAGCCGCTGCCGGCCCGGTCCGCCCAGGGCTTGGCCATGAAGGTGGCCTCGCATCCATGCCGCAGGGCAACGCCCTTGGTCGCCCGCTTGTAGATCAGGCCGTCATCGGCGGCGGCCAATGCGTCGCCCTTGTGCTTCAGGGTCAGTTCGACCTGACCCGGCGCAAACTCGGAAATGGCGCCTTCCAACGGCACGCCCAGCACATCGGCGGTATTCCAGAGCTCAGTCAGGAAGGGGGCAATGGCCTCCAACTCCGGCAGGCCGTAAACTTGGATCCCCGTGGGGCGGTGCCCGGTCATCAGGGATTTGGCCGGCTGCAGGCCGCCGTCTGAATCCCGTTCCTGGTCGACCAGATAATACTCGAGTTCGCAGGCGGCGACCGGTGTCATGCCATCGGCCCGGAATCGGTCCAGGACCCCGTTCAGCACATGGCGGGGATCGAGATCATTGGGGGCGCCGTCCAGTTCATAAAGCGAAAGCATCACCTGGCCGACCTCTGGACCCAGCCAAGGGGCGGGCTTCAGGGTCCCGGGGACCGGGCGGGCGAGACGGTCGGCGTCGCCGTCTTCCCAGACCAGGCCGGTCTCCTCGCAGTCGGCGCCATTGGTATCGACCACCAGGATTGAACCCGGCAGGAAGCGGCCATAGTCATAGATGGCCTGGAGCTCGTGGATCCGCAGCCGCTTGCCGCGGGGCACGCCGGTCATGCTGGTGAAGAAGACTTCCACAAAGCGGATCTGCGGATGGTCGGCAATGAACCGGCGGCATTCGTCCGGATCAGCAACCAGGGGGTGGGACATCATGGCACTGAACCTTCCAGGCGGGCGGCGAACTGATCGACCGCATTGACCAGTTTCGCGATCTGCGACTCGGTCGTGGGGGGCGACACCAGCATCATGTTGTGAAAAGGCGCAATCAGCACCCCCCGATTGATCAGCCACAGATGAAGCGCTTCCAGCAGCTCGGCGTCCAGAGCATGGCGCATCTCTGCGGCGTTGCGGGGCGCCGGATCTGCAAAGACCAGCTCGACCCGGGCGCCGACATGAACCACGCTCCATGCCAGATTTCGCCGGGCGATGACCGCCGAAAGACCCGCGACCAGCGTCTCCGCGCCCGCCAGCATGGCGCGGTAAGCCTTGTCTGTCATGATATCCGCTAGCATGGCCCGCATGGCGGCCATGGCCAGGGCATTGCCGGAAAGGGTAGTGCCGATGCCGCTGTAGCCCGGGCCGATCCGGGCCTGAGCCTCGTCCATCCGCGCCGCCATATCGGCCGTCACGCCCCAGACAGCGGCGGGCAGGCCGCCGGCGATCGCCTTACCAAGGGTGAAGATGTCCGGCTCCAGGCCGTGGGCCCGGGTGTAGCCGCCGGGGCCAGTCGACAGGGTGTGGGTCTCGTCGATGATCAGCAGGGTTCCGGCGTCCCGGGTCATCCGGCGCAGGGCAGTGTGAAAACCGGGGTCCGGCAGGATCATGCCGCAGTTGGTCATCACCGGCTCGGCCAGAACGGCGGCTACATCCCGTGAGGCCAGGGCGGTTTCCAGAGCAGGCAGGTCGTTGAAGGGAATGACCAGGGTGCGGCCGGTTACGTCCTCGACCTGTCCCACCAGCCCGGCCTTCATGGCGGGCCTACCGGTTGCCAGGCTGACAAAGGTGTCGTCCACAGCGCCGTGATAACAGCCGTCAAACACCAGGATCTTCTGGCGGCCGGTCACCGCCCGGGCCCAGCGCAGGGCGGCGCGGTTGGCATCCGTCGCTGTGGTCGCCGCCTGCCACAAGGGCAGGCCGAACCGCTCGGCCAGCATCCGGCCGACCATCACAGCCTGGGTCGTCGGCAGCATGAAGCCGGTGCCGCGTCGGGCCTGGTCCTGCAGGGCCGAGGCCAGTTCGATTAGGCCATGGCCGAACATCGACGGCGTGTCGCCCAGGCAGAAGTCGGCATAGGTCGCGCCATCCACATCCACCACTTCGGCCCCGACGCCCTGGGCGGCGAACAAGGGCGTGGGGGAGGCCCAGTCGGTCATCCAATGCATGGGCGCGCCGCCACGCCATACGGCGGCGGCCTCCCGGGCCAGGGCCACCGACCGGGGGTGCTCGGACAGGAAACGGGCGCGTTCTTCCGCCAGCAGGGACTGGCAGGTCTCAGGCAACGGTGATGGCGGCCGGCTGCTCAAAACGCCCTCTCGTCAGCTTCTAAAGGCTGATTGTGATCACAGTTTCGCAGGCGGCCGATCAAGTCAATCTTCTGCGGAGTCGGTTGGCTGACTGACGCATTCTGCCCGCAAGGCGTCCATTCCCATGGCGATGTCTGCGGCAATGGCGCGCCGGACGGCCATTGGGTCCCGCTGCTGCAGGCCCTCCAGCGCAGCCGCGTGATGGTCCGCCGCCAGGCCCAGGGTGCCAATCCGGCCAAACACCACCCGCATGAAGGGGCCGATCTGCAGCCAAAGGGAATCGGCCAGGGTCAGGATGACCTCCGCCCGGCCATGGCGATACAGGGTAAAGTGAAACGCGTGGTTCGCGGCCATGTAGCGGCCGACATCCCCCTCGGCCAGGGCCCGATCCACGGCTGCGTCCAGCTGCCGTAGGCGGCTGATCAAGACGGCGTCGGCCTGTTCGGCGGCCCGTTGCGCCAGTTCCGGCTCGATCAGGCTGCGGGCCAGGGCCAACTGTTCCAGTCGGTCTGCGGTCAGGGACGGCACCGACAGGCGCTTGTTGGCCGGATTGATCGCCAGGGCCCGTTCGGCCGCCAGTCGTCGCACGGCGTCCCGCACCGGCATAGGGCTGACCCCCAGCTCGGCCGCCAGGCTGCGCAAGGAAACCCCGAGGCCCGGAGCGATCCTGCCGGTGATCAGGGCGTCCCGAAGACTGGCATAGACTTGGTCATGGATCGCCAGCCGGCTGGCGGCTCCTGTCTCGGTCCCTGAAATCGTCACGCCGGTGCTTTCTCGACCGCCCCAGTTGTGATCACAATGGGCCATTGTCGGATGAGGCGCCAGTCAGCAGCGCCCCGGCCCGGTTTTGCGGAGTTTGCCATGCCCGAGTCTGGCGCCAACAGCCTGGATGCCTTCTGGATGCCCTTCACGCCAAACCGGCGGTTCAAGGCCAATCCGCGCATGATCGCCTCGGCCCAGGACATGCATTACGTCACCCCGGACGGGCGAAAGGTGCTGGACGGCACAGCGGGCCTCTGGTGCGTCAATGCCGGCCATAACCGGCCCCGGATCACGCAAGCGATCCAGCGCCAAGCGGCGGAACTGGACTATGTCTCGTCCTTCAACATGGGCCATCCCCTTGCCTTCACCTTCGCCTCGCGCCTGGCGGCCATGACCCCGGTAGGGCTTGACCGGATCTTTTTCACCAATTCGGGGTCGGAGTCGGTCGATACGGCCCTGAAGATCGCGCTTGCCTACCAGCGGGCCCGGGGAAAAGGCGGCAAGACCCGGTTGATTGGCCGGGAGCGCGGTTATCACGGGGTTGGCTTTGGCGGGATTTCCGTCGGCGGAATCGTCCGCAACCGGATGTATTTCGGGACCCTGCTGGCCGGGGTCGACCATCTGCCCCACACCCACGGCGTGCCGGGAAACCTGTTTTCGAAGGGCCAGCCGGGGGCGGGCGCAGACCTGGCCGACAGCCTGGAACGGATCATCGCCCTGCATGACGCCTCGACCATCGCTGCGGTGAT
>CAMAVA010000052.1 GCA_945861515.1 Brevundimonas vancanneytii
ATCGTTGATCCTGGCTTGTCAAGGCCGTCTGTATGGTCAGACTGTGATCATGACCACGGCGACGATCCGTTCTCCCCGCAAGCGCAAGGGCCATGGCGGTGAGCGCCATCAGGAGATTCTGGACGCAGCCCTTGCGCTGATCTCTCAGCGCGGCGTGCTTGCGGTTTCGACCCGGGACATCGCTTCCGCCGTCGGCATTTCGCAGCCCGCGCTCTACGCCTATTTCGCCACGCGCGATGACATCATGGCGGAACTCTGCGAGCAGGCCTTTGCTGCCCTGAGCCACCGACTGCAGGCGGTCGGAGGCATGCCGCCCGGCCGGGTTTCCCTGCGGATGATGTGCCAGGCCTATATCAACTTCGGGCTGGAAAACCCCAACGCCTACCGGGTCGCGTTCATGATCGAAAAGCCCGTCGATCCTGCCCATCTTGATGCCGCGAGCGAGCGGGCGCTATCGGCCGGGGTCCGGACCTATGGCGTGTTCCGAACCGAGATCGCCCGATTCTCGGCCGCCGGCCTGACCCGCGACGCCGACCTGGACATACTGACCCAGTCGGCCTGGGCCAGCCTGCATGGACTGGTGTCGCTGATGATCGCACGCCCCCATTTTCCCTGGGTGGATCAGTCGCGCCTGGTTGAAGCCCATATCGAGCAACTCATCGACGCCATGATGGCGTGAGAGACGGGGTCGACCACTCGGGGGGAGCAAGGTCGACCCCGCCCTTGCCGGACCCGCAGCCTGGGAACAGAAACGCTGGACCGGGCCTGGCAAGTCGCAACCGCGATCCGCAGGGGGTTCAGATCGGGCATCGCCAGCTACGGACCGCGTTCCGCGCCGGATTTAACCTGAACAGAAAAAACCGGCGCATCGTCGATTGTCTGCAATCCGTCCTTTCGGGACGCCCGTAGATGGAGGACAGGTCAACAGGAGCCTGGGCGGGAATGTCGATGCGGAGGCGCAATGGTCGTCCAGTTTGATCGACAGAAACTGCAAAACGCCCTGTTGGCTGTCGCGCAAAGGGACGAGGCCGCCCTGCGCGAGGTCTATCGCGCAACGGCTGCCAAGCTCTTCGGGATTTGCCTCAGAGTGCTCAATGACGAGGCCGAAGCGGAGGATGTCCTGCAGGACGTCTATGTAACTGTCTGGAACAAGGCGGGGACCTATGACCCGTCACGCGCCAGCCCGGTTACCTGGCTGGCGACGATCGCCAGAAACCGGGCGATCGATCGGTTGCGATCGGCCGCGGTTCGGCCCGGCCGGACGGCCAGGCCTCTGGATGACGCCCTGCAGGTGGCGGACCCGGCGATCAGCGCAGAAGCCGTGCTCAGCCGCGATGAGGAGCACCATCGACTGAACGGCTGTCTGGAAGGGCTGGACCCCCAGCATGCCAGATTGATCCGCCAGGCCTTTTTCGGGGGGCTGAGCTACAGTGACCTCGCGGCAGCGGTCGGCCGTCCGCTGGGCACCGTAAAGACCTGGATCCGCCGCGGGCTCATGAATTTGAAGGTCTGTCTCGAATCATGACCGGACCTGTCGAACATCCCAAGGACCTGCTGGCGGCCGAGTATGCCCTTGGCGTGGTTGAACCTGCCGCTCGGGCAGAGGCCGAAGTCCTGATCCGGCGTGATCCGGATTTCGCGACCGCCGTTGAAGCCTGGACAGATCGTCTTGCGCCCCTGTCCCTTGATGCTGGGCCGGTCACCCCTCCGGACCGCGTCTGGGCCTCGATCGAGGCCCGGATTTCACTGCCATCGCAACGGCCGCTCCCCACGCCGGCCAATGATTTCTGGAACAATGCCGGACTCTGGCGCGGGATTGCAGCCGCTTCCGTCGTCGCCGCTGTGGCCAGCCTCGGGATCGGCCTGCTGCCAAGGATCGCCCCCGATTCACCCGCGCCGGTCGTTGTCGCGCCTCAGCCATCCGCGCCCCTCGTTGCCCTGGTATCGGATCCCAAAGGTGGCAGGGCCCTGGCGGTCGTTGCGATCGACACCGGCCTGAAGCGCATCCTGGTGACCCCGATCGCCCTGGCACAGGCACAGGACCAGTCCCTTGAACTCTGGGTCATTCCGGCCGGCGGGACGCCCCGGTCCCTCGGCTTGATCGAGGCGACGTCCAATACCCGTCTGGGGAACCGCGTCCTGCCGGTCTCTGCCAAGGATGCGGTTCTGGCGATTTCCCTCGAACCCAGGGGCGGTTCGACAACCGGCGCCCCGACCGGGCCGGTTCTGGGGGTGGGCCCGCTGGTCGCCAGCTGACGCTTGTTCGGTCTGGTACAGTTTCCCTGAATGGGGCCCGGAACGTTACCGCTTCACGGGTTTTGGAAACACGGCTCCCAGATTGGCAATGACGGCGTCGGCGGACATCAGCAGGTCGGGCTGAATGCCGGGATCCCCGGGGCTGCCGACCAGGACGAAGGTCGAATAGAGCTTGTCTCGATAGGGAACCAACATGCATCCGGCCTTGCCGCGCTGCCTGGCCACGACAGCGCAGTGCATCAGCATGGCCTCACCCATGGCCGAGCCGTTGGCGGCGTAGCTGTAGGCAAACAGCATCTCGCCGTTGAACTTGTCCTTCGGTGTCTTCTTGATGAAGAGGGCGGGCTGTTTTTCTGTCCGCCAGACAGTCCGGCTCATACCGCTCCAGCTTGCTGACGGCAGCGGCGCCCGGATCGCGCCAAACAGGTTTCCTGGCTTGTCCGTCTTTTCCTTCAGGGCGCCGGCCTTGGCCGACAAGGCATCGGCGCGAATGGCGGCAGGGTCCCTTGCCAGTGCGCCGGTCAGTTCATCGGCGCCAGCGCCAGCGCGGAGACGCTCGGTCAAAAGCGCGACAGCCGGGGGCGTTGGGGCCAACCAGCGTCCCCGAGCCGCAAAGGCGGCGCGGGCCTGTTTGACACGGCCTTCTGACAGCTGGCGGCCAATAGCCTGGAAGTCGAGCAGTTCTTCGGCCTGGCTGGTCTGGGCGGCGAACTCCAGCGCCTTACCAGATTTGACCATGTCGTCGACCTGACGGCGGGCCTCGGCCGCGATCGCGTTGGACCGCTCCATATCGCCTGCGAGCATGTAGGCTACGGAGCGTCTGGCGTCGGAAAGACCCATTCCGGGTTCCTTCGGCGGACTGAAGGCGTCGAAAGCCGCTGTCACCTGTTCGAGATCACGAGCGGAAGCGGCCCAATCACCCACCCATTGGCGGGCTTCGTATCTGGCGAGCAGGGCCCTGGGCAAAAGACGCTGGTACTGGTCGTAGAAGGCCTTCTTGTCCGGAGTCATGACACCGGTCAGATCGGCATAGGGCGCCGCCCGAAGATAGGTGATCAGGTCGTAGGGCGCGGCGGCAGCCATCTTCAGCGCCGTCAGTTCCGCTTCTGCGACCTTCCCCTGACGCAGCAGGGCCGCTGCCTCAATTTCCATGGCCGAAAGGGCCAGGCTCCGCCGGAAGCCAAGGTCTTCCTTGCGGTCGCCAGCCAGATCCGTGGCCGCTCGCGCTGTCGCCAGGGCGGCGTCCTGATCATTGGCCTCAATCTGATGAATGGCCTTGGCGATGGAAAGCTCGACCCTGCGGACGCCGTCCGATTCTGCGGCCAGGGCCTGATCGCAGGCCTTGATCCCGTCCGGACCCGTGAGGCGCTTTGCCGAATCAGCGGTTTCCGGCGCGCCGACCAACCCCCCAACGATTCCGCCGGTAACGGTGATCGCGAGGAGGACGGCGGTCAATTCGCCGGCCGTCATCTTGGCCGGCTTGCCGTCGCATCGGACAAAGGTCGAGCCGTCAGGCTTTTCGACCATAGCCGCCTTGGCCGCCGTCTCGGCCGCGGCGAGGGCTGGCGTGGCGGCGACGCTGAAAGCCAGGACCACAACCATGGTCCTGAGTACAAATCCGGCTTTCATCTCGCGCATTTCCCCTGATCGCAAAGCCCTTCGATAACAGACCGAGGGGCGCTCGCAATGGGGACGAGCCGAATTCCGAACCCGTCCGACTTCCGCTGCTGCCGGTCTATCTGCCGACCCTGGTGCGCGTGATTTCGTCTCCGCCGGCCGGAAGGCTGATCAGGTCTCTGTCCCTGGCGATCCAGAGCGGTCCCTTGAAGCGATCCCTGGCCTGACCCAGAAACGGTCCTTCCAGAGCCTTGAGGGGTAGCGGGGGGACGATATGGGTCATCAGGAGCGCCGAGACGCCGGCGCTTCGGGCCTGATCGGCGATCTGCTCGGGACTGGCGTGATAGTTGATGATGTCCTCCAGGATCTTGCCCTGGTTTTTCCGGCCAGCGGCCAGGGAAGCGGTCTTCAATCGCCGCACCAGCACGGGTGAGAGGGCGTCATGGACCAGCAGGTCGGCGCCTTTGGCGACCCTGACCAGATTGGCGGAGACGGCCGTATCGCCGCTGACCACCAGGCTGCGCCCCTTGTAGTCAAACCGGTAGCCGACAGCCGGTTCGACAGGGCCGTGCGCTACCCTGAAAGCCGTGACCTTGAGGCCCCGATCGTCGAGGACAATCACTTCAGAAGAGCCTTGCGGCATTTCGTACCGACGGGCCACAAACCCGGCGCCACTCGGCGGGGCGACAGCTGCGCCGTGATGGGCCGTCCGATACCCGTTGTCGATGGCATAGAGTTCGTTCAGCCCGGCTGCGATGCGTTCAACGCCCTGCGGACCGGTCAGCATGAGCGGAGTCGTCGCGGCGCTGCCAACCCAGTGCTGAAGCGCGACGGCGCTGAGCCCATCGATGTGATCAGAGTGAAAATGGGTCAGGAAGACCTGCTCTATCCTGGCGGCCGGAAGGGCGCCGCGCGCCAGGGTTTCAGCAGCGCCTTCGCCGGCATCGACCAGAAAAACCCGGTCGCCGGCAATGACCGCGAGGCAGGGGCCGGTTCGTTGGGGGTCGGGAAGGGGCGAGCCGGAGCCGCAGACGAAGGCGTGCAGCCCATCGGGCAGACCGGCGACCAGATCGGCGGTCATGGATCTACGGATCGCCTGATCCATGACGGCCAGCGAAAGGGGACCACGAAAAGCGAATGCCGCTCCGGCGGCCAGCAGGAGAAAGACGAAAAGCCCGGCGATCAGTCGTTTCATGGTCACATCCTGTCAGCTGCAGCAATGAGGTCCTGTTCGACCGCCCAGAGGCGATCCTGTCCCCAGTGGCCTGGAAGATCCCCCACCCTGAAGGATGGGACTCCCCAGAGATCCAGAGACAGCAGTTCCTGGCGATTGGCTTCGGCCACGGCTCTCCAGCCATCATCGGCAAGGCCCGCCTTCACGTCGGCGTCCGAAAGGCCTGCTCGCAAGGCCATAGCCATCAGGCCTTCGTCTGTGGTCGCGTCAATCGCTTCGGCGAAGGCTCCGGACAGGAAGGACTCTGCGAAGTCCTCGCCCTTGCCAAGGCTCATGGCCCGCGCCAGGACGCCCATTCCGCGCTCGACACCCAGTCCGACAGGATCGACGCTGCGGCCAAAGGGAATGCCCAGGCGCATCGCCTCGCGCCAACAGTCGCGCACGATGTAGACCTGCTTTTCCCGGGGCACGGGCAGGCCGCGCATGACCATCGGCAGGACAGGGCGGAGGCGGAAAGTCGCGCCGTAGCGGCTCGCCAGAGCCCGGGCCCGGCGGGCCGCGAGATAGGTATAGGGGCTTCTGAAGGACAGGAAGAAGTCCAGTGTCACGGGACTGTGGACATCGGTTCTGTCGGACTCCTGCATGAGTCTGGCGACCGGCTCGTTCCCTGGCCGACGCTGGCTCGCCAGTTGGGCCTCCAGGTAGTGGAGACGGTCTGGTCCCCAATGCCATTGCCCGTCATAGTGAAAGACGGCCCCCAGATAATGGCCCAGTTGCTGGCGCAGGTCGGTTGCCATTTGCATGGACGGCTGAGCGGCGGATCTGGGGAAGGCCGCAAGCCTGGCGTCGTCTGCCGACCACAGGGCATCTCCAATGGCCGTTGCGATCCGGGCAAAGTCCGGCTGCTCAAGCGCCGCTGCCAAGGCCTCCTGCGCCATGGAAGTGCGAGCCTCGGTGGGATGGATGGCGCTTTCTGGCAGGGAAAGACCATGGGCCTCGGCCAAACGGCGGGCATCCGTCAGGCTCCACTTCGAAAGCCGCTCGCGATCCGGCGCGGCGCTGTCGATGGGCTGCGGGACCAGATGGGACCTGAAGGACAGGCTATAGGCCTGTTCCAGCCTGGCGAGCATCTGGACGGCCAAGTGGCTGTAGGGGTCGTCGGCCTGATGGAAGTAGAGGGCGCCCTCGGCGCCCGCATCCTGTCCTGCCATTCATCACCCCCCGAAAACCTGCGCCGCACGACTTGACGCGGGCAAAACTATTGACACAATTAATGCCAAATTGTCACGGGCCGTCAAGTGGCCCCTGGAGCCGCCATCTTGACCGTTCTTCGCACCCCTGACGACCGCTTCGAATCCCTGCCGGATTTTCCGTTCAAGCCGCACTATACAATGGTGCCATTCGACGGCGGCGACCCCTTGCGGATGGCCTATCTGGACGAGGGGCCGCGCTCGGCCAACCCTGTTCTGTTGATGCATGGGGAGCCCTCCCGGTCCTATCTCTATCGCAGGATGATCCCGGGCCTGTCCGGCCGGCATCGGGTCCTGGCCCCTGACCTGATCGGCTTTGGACGCTCCGACAAGCCCGTCGAGAAGGACCACTACAGTTACGAGGCCCACGTAAGCTGGATGAGCGCCTGGCTGCTCGAACTGGACCTTTCGAACATCACCCTGTTCTGCCAGGACTGGGGCGGCCTGATCGGCCTACGACTGGTGGCGGCCTACCCGGAACGGTTTGCAAGGGTCATCGTGGCCAATACCGGTCTTCCGATCGGAACCGGCGCGACGCCGGGATTCATGCAATGGCTGGAAGTGAGCCAGAGCATGCCGGTCTTTCCGGCCGGCGCCTTCGTCAACATGGGTTCCCAGCGCGCCCTGACCGAAGCCGAGATAGCCGCCTATGATGCACCGTACCCGACCGAAGATCACAAGACGGCAGCGCGGATCTTCCCCACCTTCGTGCCGATCACGCCGGAGCATCCCAGCGCCAAAGAGAACGGCCAGGCCTGGGAGGTGCTGGGCCAGTTTGAAAGGCCGTTCCTGACCGCCTTCAGTGACGGCGATCCCGTCACCGGCGGCGGAGAGAAGATCTTCCAGGAAAGGGTGCCGGGCGCCGTAGGACAGCCCCACCGGATCATTCAGGGCGGCGGACATTTCCTTCAGGAGGACAGGCCAGAAGAGATCGTCGCCCTGATCGACGGGTTCATCGGGGGCGAGTGACGGCGCAGGCTGATGTCAACGTCCCGAGGAGGAGCGCCGGCGCTGGCCCAGAGCGCCTTGCTACGGGAGGGGAGAGGTTTGGTCATGTCTGAGGTCTGGCAGGTACATGGCCTGTCCCTGTCCTATTTCACGGGCAAGATTGAAGCCTATTTGCGGGCCAAGGGTGTGCCCTACCAGCTGATCGAGATGACCGCCGCCGACCTGCGGCTCTGCGCAAGCGCCACCGGCGTTTCCTGGATGCCGCAGATCGAGACGCCGTCGGGGTGGCTGACCGATTCACCCCGGATCATCGAACATCTGGAGCATGCCCGGCCGGATCCGGCGATCACGCCCGCCGATCCGGCTGCGGCCTTCATTGCAGGACTGATCGAGGATTTTGGCGACGAGCAACTCTGGCGACCGGCGCTCTATTATCGATGGGCCCATGCGCCGGACCGGCGCCTGCGCGGAGAACAGATCGCCCGGACCATGCTGTCTGACCTGCCGCTGCCGCTCTGGGTCAAGTCGCTCATTGTGATCGGTCGGCAGAAGCGGGTCTATCTGGCCGGGGACGGCGTGACCCCGGCCAATCGTCAGGCCGTAGAGGCGGAATACCTGTCGGTGCTGGATGCGCTTGAACCTGCCCTGGCGAGCCGGGATTTTGTGATGGGCGATCGGCCGACAGAAGCGGATTTCGGGCTGTTTGGCGGGCTGTTCCGGCATTTCGCGCAGGACCCGACTCCTGGGGCCATTATGGCGTCGCGGGCGCCGGCGGTTCTGGCCTGGACGCAGCGGCTCTGGGCCCTGAGTCCTGAGAAGTTTCAGTCTGCAATCCAGCCATCCGGTGCGCCGGCCGGGCTGGACGGTCTGGCACGGTCCATCGTTGAGCGGTTCTTGCCGATGCTGAAGGCGCACGAAAGGGCCTGGAACGAGGAACGCGACGAGGCCCGGTTTCGACAGTTTGACGCCGACTTCGCGACATCTGTCAGTCCCTACCGGGTCTGGCGATTTCAGAGGATGCGTCTGCGCTTCGGAGCTCTCGAGGAAAGTTCGAAGGTTATCGTGACCGAATGGCTGGCGGACAGCGATGTTCGCAGCCTGCTCGATGCACCGATAGAGCGGCCAGCGCCTGCGTCTATTCCACTTCCGATCCGGGCCGGGACTGGCGGGCGGCTGGACAGTCGCCCCAGAGATCGTCAATGGCGTAGGTCATGACCCTTGATGACCTTGATACGACAGAGGAACCGGTGACCCTGGACGGCCGTCGACGGCGGGCTGAGGCCAGTCGCGATCGGATCGTCGCCGCCATGATCGAGCTTGTCCGGGAAGGACAAACCACACCCCCGGCCGAAGCCGTGGCCGAGCGCGCCGGGGTAGGCCTGCGAACCGTGTTCCGCCTGTTCAAAGACATGGATGGTCTTTACCGCGTCATGCAGGACATGATGCTTCGCCGGCTGGCCCCCCTGGCGGCGACGCCCATCACCGGTGAGACCTGGCGAGAGCAACTTCGTGCGCTTATCCAGCGACGGGCGCGGCTCTTCGAGGAAATGATGCCGATGCAGTTGGCCGGCGACGCCCATCGAACCCGGTCGCCGTTTCTGCAGAAGGAACACACCCAGTTTGTCCGGCTGCAGCGCGACATGGCGCTGGCCCTGCTGCCAGCCGATGTGCTGGCCGACGAGATGCTGGTCGAGATGCTGGACCTGGCCATGAGTTTTGACAGCTGGCGCAGACTTCGGATTGACCAGGCCCTGCCGCCGGATCGAGCCGAGGCCACTATGGCCATGCTGGTCGAGCGCGTGGTCGGGCTGGAATGAGATTGCAGGGGCTGGTTCTGGTGATGCTCCTGGTGCTTTGCGCCTGCGCGCCGAAGCCGCCAGCCCCGGTCGAGCGGACCTGCGGTCCGCAGCCGGTCGGAGAAGTCCAGCTTGCCGGCGGCCGGTTTGTCATGGGCGCCAAGGGCATGCATGGCGATGAAGGCCCGCCGCGCGAAGTGACCGTCGCGCCGTTCTCCATCGACCGCACCGAAGTGACCAATGGCCAGTTTGCGGCCTTTGTGGCGGCGACCGGCTATGTCACCCTGTCCGAGCGCCAGCCGGATCCGGCGCTGTATCCGGGTGTTCCGCCGGATAAGCTGAAGCCATCCTCTTTGGTGTTTGTGGGGTCCGAGGCGCTTGGCTCGGGCGATCCTTCGCTCTGGTGGCGAGTGGTCGACGGAGCCAGCTGGAAACAACCCCGGGGGCCTGGAAGCGACCTGAAGGGTCTGGAGCGCCATCCGGTCGTTCACATCGCTTACGAGGATGCTCTCGCCTATGCCCGATGGCTGGGCCGTGATCTGCCTTCCGAAGCCGAATGGGAGTTCGCCGCCCGGGCCGGGTTGACGGACGCGCGCTATGAATGGGGGGACAGCCCGCCCGATCCCAAACTGCCAAGGGCCAACTACTGGCAGGGTGTTTTCCCCGCCATCGACACGGCCGATGATGGTTACAAGGCGCGATCGGCGCCAGTCGGATGCTATCCGCCCAGCGCCTATGGCCTGTCGGACATGTCAGGAAACGTCTGGGAATGGACCAGGGATCGTTACCCCTTTGGTCCCGAGGCCGGGGCCCGCCTGGTCAAGGGCGGATCCTTCCTGTGCGCCGATAACTACTGTCTGCGCTACCGGCCATCCGCCCGCCAGCCTGGGCCGCCCGATACAGGCAGTTCGCATATCGGCTTTCGCACTGTGAGCCGTGACCCGCTGAATTCCAAAGCTTCGAAAACAGGGACTGGGACGAAACCATGATCCGAAATCGCATTACCGAGATGCTGGGCGTTCGGTATCCGATCGTGCAGGCCCCGATGGGCTGGATCGCCCGGGCGCAGCTTGCCTCCGCCGTCTCCAATGCCGGCGCCATGGGGATCATCGAGACCTCTTCAGGGGATCTGGAAGGGGTGCGGGGCGAGATCGTCAAGATGCGGCAGCTGACCGACAAGCCGTTCGGCGTCAATGTCGCCCAGGCCTTTGTCCGGGATCCTGACATCGTGAAGTTCGTCATCGATCAGGGGGTCAAGTTCGTCTCGACCTCTGCGGGCGATCCCACCAAATACTGCGGGCAGCTGAAGGAAGCCGGTCTCACGGTCTTTCATGTGGTGCCTTCGCTGGCCGCTGCGCTCAAGGCGGTGGAGGCGGGTGTCGACGGCCTGATCGTCGAGGGGAGTGAAGGGGGCGGCTTCAAGAACCCGCGCGATGTGGCCACCATGGTGCTGCTGCCCCTGGTCTGTTCCAGGGTGGGCTTGCCGATCATCGCGGCGGGCGGGATCACCGATGGCCGCACCATGGCGGCCGCCTTCGCCCTGGGAGCCGAAGGGGTGCAGATGGGCACGCGCATGGTGTCGGCAGCGGAGTCACCGGTCCATGAAAACTGGAAGACGGCCATTGTTGAAGCCAGGGAGACAGACACCGTGTTCCTGAACAGGTTCGGACCGGGACCGGCCCTGCGCGCCCTTCGAACCGAGAAGACGACGGCCTATGAGAAATCCCCCCCGGCCGATGGCGTGATGGGTGAATTCCGCAACGCCCTGGCCCTGTATTTCGGGGGCGACATGGAGGCGGCGATTGCACTTTCCGGACAGGTCGCCGGCCGGATCGACAGCGTGAAACCTGTGGCCGAGATCATTCGGGAGACCGCCGCCGAGTTCGAGTCGGTAACTGCCGATCTGGGCGCGCGTTATGGTGTGACGGCGTAGCGGAACGGCTGACCGGCACTGTAAGCTTGACCGGAAAGGTCCCTTCTTGCCCAGGTTCATCACTGTGTCCGATCCGCTGGACCCCCGGATCGAGGGTTATCGCGATATCCGCGAACGGGATCTGGTAGGGCGACAGGGACTTTTCGTTGCGGAAGGCGAGGTGGTGCTTCGCCTTCTGACCAGGAGCCACAGGTTCGAAACCCTGTCTGTTTTGATCGCTGGACGACGGCGGGAGCGACTGGCCGAAATCCTGGAGCGCCTTTCGGACGAAACCCCGGTGTATCTGGCCGATCAGCCGGTGTTGGACCAGATTGCCGGGTTTTCAATGCACAGGGGAGTCCTGGCGCTGGCCCGCCGGTCAGCACCGCCGACGGTTTCAGACCTGCTGGGCGGACTGGGCGAACGGGCGCTGGTCCTGGCGCTCAGCGGAATCGCCAATCACGACAATATGGGCGGGCTGTTTCGCAATGCGGCCGCCTTTGGAGTCGATGCTGTCGTGCTGAACGCCGACTGTTGCGATCCGCTCTATCGAAAGGCCATCAGGGTGTCGGTGGGCGGCGTCCTTGTGACGCCATTCGCCCGCCTGGAGTCAGGCAAGGATCTTGTCGGCGCGCTGCGGACAGCGGGACTGGTTCCGCTGGCCCTGTCGCCGTCGGGCGCCCAGCCCCTGTCCAGACTGGAACGACCAGCCAGGGTCGCGGTCTTGCTTGGGGCTGAAGGGCCCGGGCTTTCAGCCGAGGTGATGGACCAATGCCAGACGGTCGCCATCCCCATGGCGGCCGGGTTTGACTCTCTCAATGTGTCAACAACGGCCGGAATTGTGCTCCATCATCTGTGCGCCGCCTGACCCGGAAGTGTTTCACTCAAAGGGCACGGACTGAACCGTCGCTTCGCCGATGAAGATCAGGGTTCGGGTGGCCGAGCCCACCCTGATATTGACCTGGGATTCCGGGGGCTCATCCGGTTGGATCTGGGGCAGGATATCCGTAGAGATATCAACCTTCCGGACGGGCGTTGCGGTCTTGCCGGTAAACTCGAGTTCCACATCGTCCCCCGTGAGCCGTTGGGCCTTGAAGGTCAGGACCTGCCCGTTCACTCGAAAGCCGTTTCGCACATGGTCGCGAAACGCCGCCATGGCGTCGGGATCATCGAGGCTGGGCTGGGCGTCCGGGGCCAATAGCGTCAAGGCCGGTTCCACATCATGGGCTGCGAAGTGATGCGTGGCGACAAGGGCGCCGGTGGCGGCATCGATCTCGACCACAGTCAGCGATGACCGCCCCCGGTGGGCCTGAACGGCGCTGGCGGCGGCCAAGCAGACCGCCAGGATGATCAGCGCAAGCGGCCTCAAGGAGCAGGGTCCTTTTTCGCCGGCCGGGTCGCCAGGCCGTCAGGTCCGACGGTGAGGCCCATGTCCTTCATGCGGTTGGGCGCCTCTTCTTCGGCTTCCGGCTTCAAGGTTGCGGGCGTGATGGCGCGGGGGAAGACATTGTTGCTCAGGTCCGCATCGGCTGTTTCCCAGCGCGGATCGACAGTGGCGCTCTTGAGCGTCCTGGCGGTCACATACTGCCAGGTGACCTGGACGGGGTTGCGACGCCAGACCTCCGCCGGGATTCGGATGGTCTCGGTGCTGCCGTCCGTGAAGTCCAGCTTCAGGATAACCGGCATGACCAGACCGCCAACATTGCGGAAGGTGAAGTGATAGAAATTGTCCTTGACCTTCAGTGCTGCCGCATCTTCCGGGCTCAGTCGTTCCTGAGCCTCCCTGGCCTTGCGGCGCTCGGCGTCGGTGACTGTGAACTCGTCAGTCCGGTTGTAGAAATCCCGAACCGAGGGGTCGATCTCCACAACGGTCGGAGCGGTGTTGCCGAGGTCGGTCAGGCTCTGGGGATCTTCTTTCGAGAGCTCGCGCTTCAGGGCTTTTTCGGTCTCCGGGTCGCCGCTGTCGATCCTGGCCTGGACAATCCTGTCCAGGGAGATGTCGACATGGTCAGTGGAATAGAACCAGCCGCGCCAGAACCAGTCCAGGTCCACGCCGGAGGCTTCCTCCATGGTGCGGAAGAAGTCATAGGGCGTCGGACGCTTGAAGCGCCAGCGCCGGGCGTATTCCTTGAAGGCGTAGTCGAAGAGTTCACGCCCCAGGACGGTCTCGCGAAGGACAACCAGCGCCGTGGCGGGCTTGGCGTAACTGTTGGAGCCGAACTGCAGCAGGCTGTCGGACTGGACCATGATCGGCACCTGGTCCCTTGAAACCATGTATTCAACGATGTCCTTGGGATCGCCCCGCCGGCTCGGGAACTTTTCATCCCACCGCTGCTCGGCCTGGAACTGCAGGAAGGTGTTCAGCCCCTCGTCCATCCAGGTCCATTGGCGTTCATCCGAGTTGACGATCATGGGAAACCAGATGTGGCCAACCTCATGGATCACCACGCCGATCAGCCCGGTCTTGGCCCGTTCGGTATAGGTCAGCTCGCCCGTCTTGCGGTCCTTCAGCGGCCGGGGACCGTTGAAGGTGATCATCGGATACTCCATCCCGCCGACCGGGCCATTCACGGACTGGGCGACCGGATAGGGGTAGGGGAAGGCGAAATCGCCATAGACCCGGATGGTGTGAGCGATGGCCTTGGTCGAATAGGCGTCCCAGAGCGGCCGGGCTTCCTTGGGATAGAAGCTCATGGCCATGACGAGCGGATTGTCCGGGTCATCCTGTTTGACGCCGATCGAGTCCCACATGAACTTGCGCGACGTCGCGAACGCAAAATCCCGAACATTGCGGGCCTGAAAGCGCCAGGTCTTGACCCCGGTCGGCTTGCCTTTTTCCGCCAGGGCGGCTTCGGCCGGCGTCACCACATAAACTGGCTGACTGGCCGCGCGGGATTGTTCCAGCCGGTCACGCTGGGCCGGGCTAAGGACCGTTTCGGCGTTCTGGAGCACGCCGGTCGAACTGACCACATGGTCATTGGGAACGGTCAGGCTGACGTCATAGTCGCCAAATTCGAGGGTGAATTCACCCGACCCCAGGAAGGCCTTGTTGTGCCAACCTTCATAGTCCGAATAGACGGCCAGCCGGGGAAACCACTGTGACGCCAGAAACAGGCAGTTGCCGTCCTCGCCAGGCCTGGTGAAGCATTCGTAGCCACCCCGCCCGCCGACCACCCGGGTTTCGACCATCGGGAAGGTCCATTCCATTCTGAAGGTCGTCGCGTCTCCAGACTTCAGCGGCGTGGGCAGATCGATCCGCATCAGGCTGTCAACGACGGTGAAGCGCAGCGTTTTGCCTTCTGCGCTCAGGATCTTCAGGTTGGAGAACCCGCCCTCCCAGTCCTGAAACCGCTTGGCCCGCCTGATGGCCGTGAAGCTGATCTTGCCGCCGCCGGCGACCGTGGAGGACCGCTCGGAAAGACTGTCGCGCTTGAACCGGTTCTGGTCGAGCAGCAGCCAGAGGTAGCGCATTTCGTCGGGCGAATTGTTGACATATCGGACCTCGCCCTTGCCGCTGATCCTGCGGGCCGCTTCATCCAGGCTCGCCTCTATCCGGTAGTCGACCTTCTGCTGCCAGTAGCGATACCCGGGACTGCCGGCCGCGTTACGATAGTCGGTCGGGGTCGGCCAATCCTCGCCTTCGAGTTGGCGGAACTTGTCCTCGAACGGCGCCTTGGTCTGGCGAAGCGGATCGGCCTCGGCCGTCCCCGCAAGGGCCAAAAGTGACAACACCAGAATAAGAACGCGCAACCGATCCTCCTGCTCAGGCATCCGGTGTCAATATGGTCCGTGAACGTCGAGGTCCAGACGCAGAAAGGGCGGCTCCGGAGAGCCGCCTTCGCCGCCTCGATCAAACCGCGCGAAACCTTTCGGTTACGGAGGCGCCGCGGAGGGCCCCACGCCCCGGTGATCACAGGAATGACCACCGTTACCCACCACTATTCTGTCAAAATTGGCCTGTCGCAACAGGGGCGGGTCGCACCCCGTCTCTTGACCCTGGGACTGTGCTTTCCCGATCACGAAAATGGCCCAGAAACCGCCCCATTCCGGGCCATCGACGGCCACATCCGGTCTCTACGCTCTTGATTGTCGGCTGATCGGCACCGGTCCGGATCCTGAACAGCCCCCCCAGCCCCCCCCGTATCGGGCGCAAGGTCAGCCGACACCTCCCCCCTTCAAATACAGTTATACAGGCGACAGGTTGACAGTATCTACTGCAACCAGAGCCTTCTCGACGTCCGTCGGGCGGCGGCGATGAGATGAACCGAGAATAACGACCGCATCAGGATTCGGTCAGGCCTGATCTGCTTTCCTTCACATGTCGCCGCACCGGCGACGATAGAGAAGGAAAGGAACCAGCGATGAACAAGCTTCTGGCATCTGTTGCCGCCCTCGCCGTCATGGCGACCGCCCTGCCAGCCGCCGCCCAGCCCTACGGCGGCGAACGCACCCATAGCGGATATTCGACCGGTGGATATGGGGCGGGCGGTCACCACAATGGCCCCGGGAACGGTCCCTATGGCGGCGGCTACCGCGATCAGGCCGGCCCCGGGCGAACCCCGATTCCGGTGCGGCAGGCCCGGCTACGGGAATGGATTGCCCGGGCCCAGTACTCCGGCGACCTGAGACCCTGGGAAGCGCAGCGCATGCGTGAGACCCTTTGGTCGATCTGCCGGATCGAAAGCCGCTATCTCTATGATGGCCGGATCAGCCGGTGGGAAGCCGCCGACCTCCATAAGCGTCTGGACCGCCTTGTGTACCAGTTCCGCAGCGCCAGCCGGGACTCCGGGCCCCGCTATGGTCAGGGCTACGGACACGGTGGAGGCCCGCGCTAGACGGTCGTGATGGATGACCGTCCGTTGCTCCAGACCCTGCGTTCCTGCTCGAGGCAACAGGGATGCAGGGTCTTCAGGAGATCGCGATGATGGACGAACCGGCGGCGACGGTCGCTTTTGCTCGGGTCTTTAGCGTGCCGCCGCGATCGGTGATCCGGTCCATCACCTTGAAGGACGTCTCCCAGCGATCCGGCGTGACCTCGCAGACGGCAAAGCCCCGCTGGGCATTGTTGAACTTGAGTGCGGGGTTTGCCGCCTGGATCTTCACCATGTCAGGCCGCTGGTCCATGCCATCACCGCCTGAACTGATGGAGGTTGTGACGAACTCCGCCGCGATCGGCGGGCCCTCGGGATTGGCGCTGTCGAGGAAGACCTGGCCGGCATAGTTCTGATGTTCGTCACCGGTCAGGATGATCGGGTTGGCCACGCGGCGATCCCGAAGGGCCTTCAGAAGTCGGGCCCGAGGTGTTCTGTAACCACCCCAGCTGTCGATATTGGCGGCATATTGAGGGCCGGGGTCGCGATCGAGATCCATGACCATCACCTGCTGGGCCAGTACGTTCCAGCGGGCCTTTGAGGCCGAAAGCCCCTCATAGAGCCATTTTTCCTGGCGAAGACCCATCATTTCCGCTTCCGGCCGGTCCAGTTCACCGCAGGCGCCCCACTTGTCCCCGCACGGCTGGTCGGATCGATACTGCCGGGTGTCGAGAAACTGCAGGGACATCAGATCGCCAAACGTCGCCCGACGGAAAATCTGCATTGAGGGTCCGACCGGCAGCGAAGTCAGCCGAAGCGGCATGAACTCGTAATAGGCCTGGGCGGCGGCCTGGCGGCGCAGGTTGAAAAGGGCGGGGGACGTGCCGTCCTGATCCAGGTCGGCGGCCCAGTTGTTGTCCGTTTCGTGATCGTCCCAGACCACAAACCAGCCGGTCGAGGCATGAGCGGCCTGAAGATCAGGGTCCATGCGGTACTGGGAATAGCGCCTGCGATAGTCGTCCAGGCTGTAGATTTCGTCGCCCACATGCTGGCGCGGGTTCTCGAAAGGGCCGCCGGCGGCATTGCGGGTCCGGGCGCTGCGCCCCTCATAAATGTAGTCGCCGTAGAAGAAGATGAAATCCAGCGACTCTTCGGACAGCTTGCGATGGGCGATGTAGCTGCCCTGTTCGAAATGCTGGCAGCCGGCAATGCCGAAACGGGCGGATGAAACGGCCGCCGTCGCAGCGGGCAGGGTGCGGACACGCCCCCGCGCGCTTTCCTCGCGGCCGGCGAAAAACCGATAGTAGTGGACGGTCGCCGGCGTCAGTCCCGCCACCTCGACATGGACAGAATGACCCAGTTCCGGACGCGCAAAGGCCTTGCCGGACTGCAGGATGGTCTTGAACCCAACGTCGGATGCGACTTCCCAGGCGACCTCAACGGCCTGGGCCGGCATGCCGCGATCTCGCTCCAGCGGCCGCGGAGCCAGTCTCGTCCAGATGACAAACCCGTCGGCGGCCGGATCACCGGCGGCGACCCCAAGCTGGAACGGATAGTCGGAGAAGACGGCCTGGGCGAGGGCGGGACGCTCGTCCAGGGTAAGGGCGAAGCCGCCTGCCACCGCAGCGCCGGCAAACTGGAACAGATGCCGGCGGGACAAGGCGAAACGATGCTGAAGCAGGCGGGTCATGGTCATTTCACTCTCGGCCAATTCCATTCGAATACCGCCGGAGCATGACAGTTTCAAAGCCGGGCTGCCGTGCGATTTCAGCGTTTGCGCACAAAAACCGTTCCGGCCGAGTAACCCGCTCCAAAGCTGCAGATCAGCCCCGTATCGCCCGGGCTGAACCCGTCATTATGCAGGTGAAAGGCGATGATCGAACCCGCCGAGGAGGTGTTGGCATAGTCGTCCAGGATGATGACGTTCTCGTCGCGTCCGGGATCCCGGCCAAGCACCTTGCGGCCGATCATGTCGTTCATGTTTATGTTGGCCTGGTGGAGCCAGAGGCGCTTGAGGGCCGCAGGATCGATGGCCAGTTCCGCTGCGTGCTCGACGATCATGTCCGAGACCATGGGCACCACTTCACGGAAAACCTTGCGGCCTTCCTGGACAAACAGCTTGTCCTTGGCGCCAACGCCTTCGGGGGCGGCGCGGTTCAGAAAGCCGAAATTGTTGCGGATGTTGTTGGAGAACACCGTCTTCAGCCGGGTTCCAAGGATGTCCCACCCGCCCGTGGCGTCCTCTTCGCGTTCGAGGATGACGGCTGTCGCGACATCGCCAAAGATGAAATGGCTGTCCCGGTCCCGGAAGTTCAGATGTCCGGAACAGATTTCCGGGTTCACCATCAAGACCGCCCTGGCCGAGCCAGACGCGATGAAATCGGCCGCCGTCTTGATGCCAAAGGTGGCGGAAGAGCAGGCCACGTTCATGTCAAACGCGAAGCCCTCGATGCCGAGGGCCTGCTGGACCTCGATCGCCATGGCTGGATAGGCGCGCTGCATGTTCGATGCGGCGCAAAGCACGGCGCCGATCTGCGAGACATCCTTTCCCCAGGCCGCGATGGCCTCGCGCGCGGCCTTGACGGCGATTTCGGCCAGGACGGAGATTTCTTCATTCGGCCGCTCGGGCAGGAGAGGCGTCATGACGTCGGGGTCAAGAATCCCGGCCTTGTCGAGGACAAAGCGTGACTTGATGCCCGAGGCCTTTTCAATGAACTCCGGCGAGGAGGGCGACAGGGGCTGAACGTCGCCCGCAGCGATGGCGGCAGCGTTGGACTGGTTGAAACCTTCGACAAAGCTGTTGAAGGCTTCGACCAGTTCGGTGTTGGAGATGCTTTGTTCGGGCGTGAAGAGCCCGGTCGCGGCGATGACGGCCTTGTGCACGATATGGCAATTCCTGGTTTGCGGCGGTTTCTGCGCGCCAGCGTCGTTATGGTCTGGCCCCTTGATAGCACGGGGCTGGCCCGCGTCACGCCCCTGCTGTGTCTCTGCTGCAACGCAATAGATCCGCCTCATTGGCTCCTTCGAACGGCCGTTGCGCCGCCCTGTTTCAAGCCCATCTAAGGGCTCGGGAGGGGTAAAGCGAACAGTGAACTCAGGAGTATAAAATAATGAAATCTCTCATGATCATCGCCGCCGTTGCAGCAGCTTCGATTGCCGCGCCTGCCCTGGCGC
>CAMAVA010000053.1 GCA_945861515.1 Brevundimonas vancanneytii
AGCCTGATGACGGATGAGCCATCCATGTTCTGCCTGAAGATGTCCAAGCTGATGCTCTACCAGTGTCTGGCTGCCGCCAAGCCCCACTACGAGGACATGTTCTGCATCGGTCAGCACGAGCTGATGGACATCGGAGAATGCACTCTCAAGAGCGTCGGAATTCCAAAGGCGATCAAGGCTGCGCCGAAGGTCGAGATTGCGGAAACCGAGACCACCAGCAGTGCCACCGCATCGAAGGCGAGCGGTTCACCCAAGTAGCCGGGGACGATTTCAATCCGGCCGTTGCACGCCGGTTGGAAAGCGTGTATCGACCGCGACCTTAAATTCACCGACCGTCGCCGCGCGGAGTCTTCGCGCGGCGACTTCGTTTTGAGACCAGAAACATGGCCGATATCGTCCTTAACGTCGAAGTTCGCGAACGCACCGGAACCGGCGGCTCCCGTGAAGCCCGCCGCGGCGGCAAGGTGCCCGGTATCCTTTATGGTGGCGAGCGTGGTCCCGTAGCCATATCCGTCAAGGAAAACGAGTTTCGCAAGGCGCTCTATACCGGCAAGCTGCTTGGCCATCTGGTGACCCTGAAATACGGCGACGAGAGCCAGCCGGTCATCGCCAAGGATATCCAGTTCCATCCGGTGACGGACAACCCCATCCATTTCGACCTGCTGCGTGTTGATGAAGCTGGCTCGATCCGGATCAACGTTCCCGTTCATTTCAAGAACCAGGACATTTGCCCCGGCCTGAAGATGGGCGGTTCGTTGGAAATCGTGCGTCACGAAGTCGAATTGAATTGTCCAGCTAACGCCATTCCCGAAGAACTGGTTGTTGATCTCGCGTCCAAGGAACTGGGTGACACGATCCGCATCGCCGAGATCGAGCTTCCGGCAGGGGTCTCGCCGACCATTGCTGATCGCGATTTTGTCATCGCGACCCTCAAGGTCTCTTCGGCCGCCATGTCGGAAGCCGCCGACGCCGCTGACGCCTGATCCGGTTGCAACGAGGCAGGTGGGCCATGTTATTGCTCGCCGGCCTCGGCAACCCGGGCGATCGCTACGCCCGGACCCGTCACAACATCGGCTGGATGGCCGTAGAGGCCATAGCAGAGCGGTGGCGCTTTTCCCCGTGGCGATCACGCTTTCACGCTCTTTGCTGTGAAGGCCAGTTGACAACGCCTGTCGGCGAACACCGCCTGCTGCTAGTCAAGCCCCAGACTTTCTACAACGAGAGCGGTCGGGCCATTGGCGAAGCCGCAAAATTCTTCAAGCTGAATCCGGCAGACGTCGTAGTCTTCCATGACGAAATTGACCTTGCACCAGGTCGATTTCGCATGAAAACCGGCGGCGGGGCTGCTGGAAACAATGGCGTACGATCGACCATCGCGGCCCTCGGGCCGGACTTCCGGCGCGCCCGGATCGGTGTCGGACATCCCGGCGACAAGGAGCTGGTCCAGAGCCATGTACTGTCCGAGTTCCACAAGGTGGATGGGCAGTGGCTTGATCCGCTTCTCACCGCTACTGCCGACGCCCTGCCCTTTGTTGCTGCCGGGGAAGATGAACGCTACCAAGCCGAAGTATTGCGTCTCGCCCCGGCCCTCAAGGCCGACCCTCGCAAGAGTCTGCGAGACAGTGATTGACGACGGGACCGGCTTTGTCAGAGTGACTTCATGATTTTCGGTATCGGCTTTTCACTCGTCCTCTCGATCCTGCTCTGCGTGCATGTCGTGCGGTCGGGCAAGGAGATGTATTGGCTGTTCATCATCCTGGCCTTTCAGCCCCTTGGCGGGATCGTCTATGCGGTGATGTTCATCCTTCCTGAACTGGCCGGCGGCCAGACGGCGCGAAAGTTAACCCGAGCGGCCAGGGACGCTGTGGATCCCGAGCGGGACTATCGCCTGGCCAGAGACCAGGCCGAAGAAAGTCCCAATGTCGGCAATCACATGAAGCTTGCCGCCGCGGCGGCGGCCCTGGGTCGCCACGAGGAGGCCCAGCAACTCTACGCACTTGCAGCCCAGGGCATCCACGCCGATGATCCAACCTTGATACTCGGCCAGGCTCGGGCCCTGGTGGAACTGAACCGGTCAGCCGAGGCTCTGCCCATGCTTGATCGTCTCGGCGATCTGGGTGAAGCGGGCCGTACGCCCCAGGCGGCCCTGATAATGGGCCGCGCGTATCACGCCTTGGGACGCACCGCCGAAGCCGACCAGGCCTTTGGCTGGGCGGCCGGGCGTCTGCCCGGTTTGGAGGGCCTGGCCCGGTACGCGAGCTTCCTGGCTGATCATGGCCGCCGGTCAGAGGCCGAAGAGGCGATGACCGAGATCGAGAAGCGCGCCAGTAAGGCGGCCGCCCATTTTCGCAAGGAAGCCATTATCTGGCGTGATTTTGCCAGGGCCGCCCTCAAGGGCTCAGGCTGAACGTCCTGCGTTGATCAATCCCTTTCGCCATTGTCCCGAGGACGTGCTAGGTCGCGGCCCCCAAGACCTGATCTCAACGCCCTGTCCGAGACCCTTTCCCCATGGCCCTGAAAGTCGCGATCGTCGGCCTGCCCAATGTCGGCAAGTCGACCCTGTTCAACGCCCTGACCCAGACGGCGCAGGCCCAGGCGGCGAACTATCCCTTCTGCACAATTGAACCCAACGTCGGCGACGTGGCTGTGCCAGAGCTCCGGCTGGAAAAGCTGGCGGCCGTGGCGGGATCCAAGGAGATCATTCCCGCCCGGATCAACTTCGTGGACGTCGCCGGTCTAGTACGGGGCGCCTCCAAGGGTGAAGGCCTGGGCAACCAGTTCCTGGCCAACATCCGGGACTGCGACGCGGTGGCCTTTGTGTCCCGATGTTTCGAGGATGACGACATTACCCATGTAGAGGGCCGCATCGACCCCCTTTCGGATCTGGACATCATCGAAACCGAATTGATGCTGGCCGATCTGGAGAGTCTCGAAAAACGCGTCCCCAATTTGGAGAAGCGGGCCCGCCAAGACAAGGACAGCGCCAACACCCTTCGACTGGCCAATCTGGCTCTGGAACGACTCAATGCCGGCCGACCTGCCCGAACCGCCGAGGTGGATCCGGAAGACGAAAAGGCCTGGCACATGCTGCAGTTGCTTACCGCATTGCCGGCCCTCTATGTCTGCAACGTCGACGAGGCCAGCGCAGACAAGGGCAACGCCTACTCCGACAAGGTTGCACAGCGGGCCGCTGCCGACGGAGCCAACACAGTGGTGATTTCCGCCCAGATCGAGAGCGAGGTCGCCATGCTGGCGCCCGAGGAACGCACCGAGTTCCTCGCCGCCCTAGGCTTGGAAGAACCGGGCCTCAATCGACTGATTCATGAGGCCTACCGTCTGCTAGGCCTCCAGACCTATTTCACCGTCGGGCCCAAGGAAGCCCGGGCCTGGACAATTCATGTCGGCGATACAGCGCCTCAGGCCGCCGGGGTCATCCATACGGATTTCGAAAAGGGCTTCATCCGGGCCGAGACCATAGCTTTTGACGACTTCGTCAAGCTGAACGGCGAAGCCGGCGCGAAAGAAGCCGGAAAGATGCGTTCAGAAGGCAAGGAGTATATCGTCAAGGACGGCGATGTGATGCACTTCCGCTTCAACGTCTGAGGACCGCCGGAAGCGGCCTCTTCAGAGCCTGACAGCCCGTCAGGCGACTGGCCACTGCGAGATGATGGTCGCCGTGTCGAAATAGTCCCGCCAATAGGTGATCAGGCCATCCCTTACCTCGAACACTCCGGTCACCGGCAAGTCGACCCATTTGTCGACGAGGCGGTGCCGATCCAGGCGCTCGAGGAAGACAATCGAACCTGAAGCCGACTGGCGAAGGACCTTGAATTCGTTCTCGAGGGTTGGAGCAAAGAAGGGTTCCAGAACTGCGCGAATCCCGGCTGGACCGGTGACCGTGCCGAAGGGCGGCGGGTTCGTGTACAGGCAATCGGCCGAAACCAACTTCAGCGCCGCATCATAGTCCAGCGGCTCCATCAGCTTCATGAACTGGCGGACGATGTCGAGGGGCGAATGAATGTCTTGGGACATGACGATCTCCAGGGGCCAATACCGCTGGATTGTCACGGCCGCTCAGAGGCCCTGCAACTACGTCCCGGGTCATCAGCCAGAGGCTGTTGTCCCCCGAAGCAAGGCTTCGGTCTCGGCATCGGCCGGGAACAGCGTTTCGATCCGGAGCTCGTCAGCGGTGACATCCTGAGCTGTGCCGAAGGTTGCCACCACGGCAAACATCGAGAGTGTCACCCCGTTCACAAGAAGATTGAAGGGCGTGACAGGCATCAGTGCCGCATCGGCCGGCGACCGCAGGATTGCCGGGTCCTGAAGAGGAGCGAGATCATCGAGAACCGCCTTCATTTCCCGCCCGTCGAGGGCTTCGGCCTCCTTGAGCGCCCGTCGCCACATCATCGGGCCAACCGCTGCCCAGTTCGTGATCAGCGGCCTGATTCCGAGAGGGTGGAAAAACAACCGCATCAGGTTTCGCTGGTCGCCCCCGACCCGGGTCCAGATATCCTCACCGAGCATGGTCCCCAGTTGATCGAAGGGCCGATTTGACATCCGTACGTTCCAGGCCCGGTCCAGGGCGATGGCAGGAAAGGGCTCATGGGCGGCAAGCATCATGCGCACGGCGTTCATCACCTGACCCATCTGCGGATCATCGAGGGCTCGGGTACGGAAGATCGGGGCAAATCCCGCCGCCGTCAGCCAAGCATTGCGATCCCGGAGTGGGACATCAAGGGTTTCGCTCAGCTGCAGGATCATGTTTCGGCTGGGATTGGACCGACCCGATTCCAGAAAGCTGACATGCCGCTGAGAGACGCCGGAGGTTAAAGCCAGGTCAAGCTGGGACATCCTTCGCTTCTGTCGCCATTCCCGCAGCAGGAGGGCAAAGCCGGCGTCCGGGCGGGATCGGGACTCCGTCGTCGAAACCGTCATGCCGCCCGTCTCCCGTCCTGCATGTTCTGTGCGACGATGACCACGAGGGTTCAATGACCTGCAAGGTAATTGAACCCTGTGTCCACACCGAGCATGTCTCCATCCCCTGTCTGGATAGGGCCAGGGCCCGCAACGCAAACAGGTCGAAGCCGACCGGAGCGACCGGGTGATGATCCAGCGGGTCATTGACGCTCGCAGCGGCATTGGGCGACGGTCAGTTTGCAAGGGAGATTTCGCGATGACAGGCTTCTGGCGCAACTGGTTCCTGATCTGGTGCCTATCCATTGGCCTGTTTGGCGCGCTGCTGGCCGGTGGGGCATTCGAGGCAACAAGCGGGCCGGTCCGAATGGTGCTGTCACTGCTTCGTGGCCCTGTACAGCATGAGTTCGATCCCACACTCCGGTTCAGCTTGGCGGTGATGGGCGCCGTGTCCATTGGCTGGGCCGTCACACTGTATTTCATTGTCCGCGCCGCCATTGCCCGGGGATCAAGTGCACGCCCGCTCTGGGATGCCATTTCGGCCGGAATGGTCAGCTGGTTCCTGATCGACAGCACCCTGTCGGTCGCCACGGGATTTGGGCTCAACGTCCTGCCCAACGTCCTGCTGGCGGGGCTGTATGTCGTGGGACTGGTGGGGAGCGGCGCGCTCAAGGCCGGGCACCCAGCCTGAAACCCCCGGGAGCGGTCGCCGGAAAAAGGCGGATGGCGCCCTTTCCAATCCGCTGGCGATCCAGCACCCTGACAGCATGACGACGACCCACGCCGAAATCGACTCTGCCGTCACCGCTGCGCAAGCCTGTCTTGATGCTTTCATGGCGGCTTTCAATGCCCGGGACCTGGCGGCCTGGGAGGCGACCTTCAACTTTCCAAGCGTAAGGCTGGCCTCCGGAAGCCTGACCATCATCGAACGAGGCTATCACACGCCTGCTCTGTTCGATTCCGGCGCCCTCAGCGATTGGGACCATTCGGCCTGGGAGCGGAGACGCGTTATCCATGCCGGCCCGGACAAGGTACATTTCGACACCCGGTTCTCGCGCTACCGCGCCGACGGCAGCATCATCGGCGGTTTTGACTCCCTCTATGTCGTGACCTGCGAGAATGGCCGTTGGGGCGTCAAGGCGCGGTCCAGCTTCGCTCCCTGATGGCCCGGCATGAGCAGGATCGAAGATCTCGCGCGATTTGTGAACCAGGCCCGCCGAGTGGTGGTGTTCACAGGGGCAGGCATCTCCACCGATTCGGGCATCCCCGATTTCCGGAGTCCGGGCGGTGTCTGGTCCCGAATGAAGCCGATCTATTTCCAGGACTTCGTCGCCAGCGAAGAGCGCCGTCGCGAAGCCTGGACCCGGGTCTTCAATGGCGCAGCGGGCTGGACGGGGCGGGCTCCCAATGCCGGGCATGACGCCGTGGCAAGTCTGGTGGCGTCGGGCAAGGTTTCCAGCGTGATCACCCAGAATGTCGACAACCTGCATCAGGACTCAGGCATTCCCGATGACCGGGTCATCGAACTGCACGGCAATGCCAGTTACGCCACCTGCCTGACCTGCGGCCTGCGACATGAGCTTCATCACCTGAAGCCGATATTCGTCGATCAGGGACAGATTCCTCAATGCCGGTCCTGTGGAGGCCTGGTGAAAACGGCCACCATCTCGTTCGGCCAGCCCATGCCGGCCGGGCCTATGGCAAGAGCACAGGCCGAGACCTTCGCCTGCGATCTCTTTCTTGTCCTTGGCTCGTCCCTGGTGGTTTTCCCGGCTGCAGGGTTCCCGCTCATGGCCAAGCAGAATGGCGCAAGGCTGGCCATCGTCAATCGCGAGACTACCGAAATGGATGTCCACGCTGATCTGGTCCTCAACGACGAGATCGGCCGGGTGATGACGCAGATCGTGGCGCGATAGCCTGGCAGGCTCCGCCTTGATCAGACAACCTCCGGAGAGGCGGTCTGAGCGGCTATGGCGGCAAGCAGATCATCGGATCCGAGGGCTGATCCTGTCCCCTCGCCCGTCAGAGCGAACCTTGGCGACACCACTTCCGGACCTTCGCCAGGCGGAAGGGGCGGCGTGTAATAGCCCAGCGCATAGGATCCCATCTCGTAGCCTATCAGGGCCTGAAGCGCCGGCGGCAAGGTGCGGGCGATTTCCGGGGGACAGGACAGATACTGGTTTTCCTCCTGCCTCAACCAACCCAGCGTATAGGTTATGTTCAGTCCGATCCGATCATCCGTCGACACATTGGCCCCGCCGCCGTGGAACACCGAACCGGTGTAGATCAGAACCGAGCCCCTCGACATTTCCGCCCAGGTGATCTCGTCCTCGGTGGGACGACGGTCATCAGGCCAGTCCACGGACCCCGGAACAACCTGGGTCGCCCCGTTCTCATGCCTGAAATCGGTCACGGCCCAGATCGTGTTGAGCTGAGGCTCGACCCCCTTCAGATGGGTTCCCCAGGCCCAGCGGTCGCGGTGAATCGGTTGGGCCTCCTGTCCAGGCATGATGCGGATCACCTGCCCCAGGTGCAGCTGCCATCGTTCACAGTTTGGTTTGAGAAACGCCTCGCAAAGACTGTGCAGCAAGGGATGGCTGATCACCTCGCGACAGGTAACCGACCGGGCGACCAGTGCGCCGGTCCGTGTCGTGCGAGTGCCGGAAAAGCCATCCTGTCCAGGACGCGTTGCCTGGACAAATGGCATGATTTCGGACGCCAACCGGTCCACGTCCCGCTCCGAGACAAGATCCCGGATGATCAATGCGCCGTCACGCGCAAGGATCGTCAGGATGTCCTCAGTGCTTGCGTCGGCATTCAGGGTGACAAGCTGGGGCATGGTCAAACTCCTCAGGGTTCAGTCGGCGGAGGGCCGCGAAAGAAGTGGCGTCAGCATCAGCCGAAGGGCGGCCCTCTGGCGGTCCGGCGACCAAGACTCAGGTTCCAGGGTGGCGCGCACGCCAAGACCGTCGATCACGGCGATTATGGCGTCGGACAGGACTGCCGGATCCGGTTCAGGCGGCAGTTGGCCACAGGCCTGCATACTTGAAATCTGCCCGGCAAGCCGCCGGTGAATCTCGGTGTAATAGCGGCGGTGGAGGCTTCTCAGCCGTTCATCGACAATGGCGCGGCCCCAGAAAGCAAACCAGACCCGCCAGTCGCGAAGGGATTCGTGGTCGATAGGCAGGAAGGTGGCGATTACCTCAATCAGTGCGCCAGGATCGAGACGGTCCCCGGCCATCTCTGCCTGACCATCAAGAATACGGGTCACGACCTCTTCGAGGGCGGCCTCCAGAAGCGCGTCCTTGCTGTCGAAATAGTGGGTCACTGCGCCCGTGGTGACCGATCCCGCTCGGGCCACGTCGACAAGTCGGGCTGCATCGAGCCCGAGTTCGTCAATCACCTCGACCGCGGCGCCGGCGATGGCGCGTCTGCGACTGGCGTGGTCGACGATCTTTGGCATAATCAGGGTTATGTTAAAAAGGGGGGCTGCTTGTCAACCTCACTCGGTGACGGCACAAGGTCGCGCAGCAAAAGAGACAGGGCGAAACGACATGGCGACCTCAATCAGTCTTTCCAGCGGTCATGACGGCTTTGCCTTCAGCGCCCTTCATGCCGAACCGATCGGTTCGCGGCGAGGCGGGGTGGTTGTGATCCAGGAAATCTTTGGCCTTGACCAGTATGTGCAGGCGGATGTGGCCCGCTGGGCGGCGCTCGGTTTTGAAGTCATCGCCCCGTCGATGTTCGACCGACAGGCGCCGGGCTTTGTCGCTGGCCATGATCCCGAAGGTCTGCAGGCCGGCTTCAAGCATGCCACCGCCAACGGCCCGGAGAACGCGATAAGCGACATCCAGGCCTGCGTCGATGCCCTCAAGGTCAAGGGCCCGGTCTTCATCGTGGGCTATTGCTACGGCGGCACGATGGTCTGGCTGGCAGCATCGCGGGTCGCAGGCCTGGCAGCCGGGTCCAGCTACTACGGCGGACAGGTTGCAGGCATGTCGGCCCTGCCCTTGCAATGCCCGGTGATCGTCCATCTGGGCCGCAAGGACGCCCATATTCCGGCCGATGAGGTGAAGGCGAAAATCGCAGCCGACAAGCCGGGTCTGCCCGTCTACATCTACGAAAACTCCGGGCACGGCTTCAACAATGACGGCCGGCCGGACAGCGACCTCGCGGACGCCAGGCTTGCCCGGGCGCGGACCCTTGCCCTGTTCGAAGCCCATGGCGCTGCGCCGGCCGCGGCCTGATGGGCGAGATCATCACCTTCAAGAGCGCCTTTGACGGCTTCGAGCTCCAGGCCTGGCATGAACCGTATCGTGACGCCCGACGCGGCGGCCTGATTCTGGGCCAGGAGATTTTCGGGGTGACCGACCATATCCGTGAACTGGCGGACCGGTTCGCCCATGACGGTTACGAGGTCATTGCACCCAGCTTCTATGACCGGCTAGAGCCCGGTTTCGCCGCTGACTACAGCCAGGAGGCCATTGCAAGGGGCTTGCGGTATTCCAACGAAACCCCCTGGTACCAGGTGGCTGGCGACCTGCAGGCGGCGATCGACGTCCTGAAGCCCAGGGGTCCAGTCCATGTCGCCGGCTATTGCTGGGGCGGAACCGCCGCCTGGCTGGCGGCCTGCCGATGTGACGGCGTGGCCTCTGCCTCGGCATTCTATGGCCGACGGATCAGCGAACTGAAGGACGAAACGCCCCGCTGCCCCACGATCCTGCATTTCGGCAAGGCAGACGCCTCGATCCCGCCTCAACGAATCGAGGATATCCGCGAATGCCATCCCGATCTGTCGATCTACCTCTATGAGGCCGGCCACGGTTTCTTCTCTGACCGGCGCGCCGATTATCATGCAGATTCAGCCCAACTGGCCCGACTTCGAACCTTGCAGCTCTTTCACCGCACCAGTGGGATCAGATCCGAAGAATGATCTATTGCGGGCCAACTGCGCTGGCGTTTGGCCAGCTGCTGGGGCCAAGTCGCTTGAGCGTCATTTCGAAGAACGGCACGGCATTCTGGCCCTCAGCGACATAGTCGCCGGTCTCGCGCCAATCGCCGTTCTTGATAACCGCAGCGCACCGGATTATCGTTTTTGGTTCGGCGGGAATGGTCGCGGTAAAATCGTCATCTGTCAGGGTCAGCGGGAAATCGCCGACACGACCTATCGCACAGGAACGCATGCCGTAGGTCTGCGTGGAGCCATCAAAAGATATGATGGCAAAGGCGTTGAACGGATCAAAGTCTCCACCGCCGTAGCTTCGACCTTCGATAACCTTGATGGCTCCCTCCAGCATCTAGCCAACACAGCGTTATGGCAAAGGCGAATGCCGCATCGACGAAGGCGTCGAGCCGCCCGGCTTCTGCGACATGCCGAGGGTGGTTGTGGGCCGGGTTCACGCGGTGACATTGGCCTTGCTGATCACCCGTCCGGCCACGGCGTCGAGCATGGCCAGAACCGCGGGGTCCCGGGCATCCGGGGCCGTAATGAGCGCTGTGTCCAGGCAAGTGTCGATCGGAGAGGGATCCCGCTCCGGCGGTAGGCCTGCAGCAAGCGCCGCAACCAGCGCCCGACCCGTATCTGCGTTCTGCATCAACACGGCGATGACGTGATCCACTTCTACAGCCGCCTCGTCCGACCGCCAGCAATCATAGTCAGTCACCATCGAAACGCAGGCATAGGGAAGCTCGGCCTCACGGGCCAGTTTGGCCTCCGGCATGCCCGTCATGCCAATCACATGGCAACCCCAGGTCCGATAGAGTTCGCTCTCCGCGCGGGTGGAAAACTGCGGTCCTTCCATGGCCAGATAGGTCGCGCCTTCCACCACCCGCGCACCCACGGCCTGGGCGGCGGCGGCGGCATGCTTGGACAGGCGGGGGCAAACCGGATCGGCCATGGAAACATGGGCGACCATTCCTTCGCCAAAGAAGCTCTTTTCCCGGGCGAACGTACGATCTATATACTGATCTACCAGAACAAAGGTTCCGGGCGACAGGTCCTCGCGCAGCGAACCTACCGCTGACAGGGCCAGGACATCAGTGCACCCAACACGTTTCAGAACGTCAATATTGGCGCGAGCGTTGACCGAGCTCGGGGACAGACGGTGCCCCGCTCCATGTCGCGGCAGAAACACAAGATTGACATCGCCAATCCTTCCTAAGGTCAGATCACCAGACGCCTCCCCGAACGGACTGGCGACGCGAACCGTTCGCCGGTCCTCCAGCCCGTCGATATCATACAGACCGGAGCCGCCGATCACGCCCAAGGTCCAACCGCTCATGACGCCTCCCAGACTGCGCGGACCATATGGTTCGGACAGCTCAAGCCTGTCCAGTCAGCCGGTGATCGCCGCGGCGTCGGTCTCGCCCGTACGGATCCGAAGAGCCTGCTCCAGGTCCAGAACGAAGACCTTGCCATCACCAATCTTGCTGGAATTGGCGCTGCGAACAATGGCCTCGACAACGGTGTCCAAGATGGCATCCGTCACGGCGATTTCGAGCTTGACCTTCGGAAGAAGTTTCACTTCGTACTCAGCGCCGCGGTAGACTTCAGTCTTGCCCTTCTGCCGACCGTATCCGCGCACTTCCGTGACCGTCAGGCCCGAGGCGCCCGCTTCGGTCACGGCGTCGAGCACGGCATCCAGTCGGCTGGGCTTGATGATGGCGACGATCATCTTCATGACGCGGTCTTTCCTGTCGAGTATGGTTGCAAAGTTAAGGCCGGCCGCCCGTTCCGTCAAAGTCCTTGCGGTCCGACTGGCGGGTTGCCGGCGAGGGTGTCAGAACGCCCGGCGCATAGCTGCGGACCCGGGCCCGGGCGCCCCGGGGCTTCACGGCAAAGGTCTGCTTGACCGCCTCGATCAGCACCAGGCCGGCAAATCCAGGCCAGAGCAGCGCCCCGACCTGTTCGAAGCTGTCGGCCCATCTTGCGGTCCATGTGAAGGGGGGGGCATAGAGCGCCCGGGTATAGCCGGTTGGTTCCAGCCCGGCCTCACGCAGCAAGGCCTCCAACTGACCCCGGGTGAACGGCCTACCGTGACCAAAGGGTGTCCCCTCGGCATTCGACCACAGGCCATTTCGTGCGGCGACAGCGACAATCACCCTGCCGGAAGGGGCCAGAACCCTGCAGACCTCCGCCAGAAGGGCTGCGGCATTCTCGCTCTCCTCAAGGGCATGAAGGCACAGAATTCGATCGAAAAGCGCGTTGGGAAAAGGTTGAGAAAACTCATCGCTCAACAGGGCGAGATTGGCGGAACCCACCGGCCAGACCTCTACGCCCTGTGCGGCTGGCATCGAAGCCACAACTCTGCGGGATCGCGCCCTCAAGGGTTCGAGCAGGGGTGTCGCATAGCCCAGACCCAGCACGTCCAGCCCAGCAGCGTCGCCCCAGGCCTCAACCACCTTGCGGCTCAGCATCTCCCTGGCGGCCCGACCGCGGGCTGATGCATAGAAAGCGCGCAGTTCCAGGACATCACGGCGCATTGCGGCTCTCGTCTCCTTGCCTTGGGGCTGTAGAATAGGGATGTCGCCGCAATCCTGCACCAGCGACGTCCTGAATAGCGTCTCGAGGCGAGGTTGCGATGCCCCTTTCTGTCCGCCAGTTTCCCTGCCTGTCCGATAACTACGGCTTTCTAGTGCGAGACGAAGCCAGCGGTCTGGTGGCCTGTATCGACACGCCCGATGCAGAGGCTATCCAGCGCGAGTTGGCTGAGGCCGGTTGGTCCCTGACCTTGATCCTCAACACCCACTGGCATCCTGACCATGCAGGCGGCAACGCCGCCCTGAAGGCGAAGACCGGCGCCGAAGTGATTGGTCCGAGGGAGGTGGAACGGATCGCCGCGCCAGACCGGGTCGTCGGTCATGGCGATGTGGTCATGCTGGGCGAGACCCGGCTGGATGTGATCGACACCGGCGGCCATACCCTGGGACATATCAGCTACTTTGATGCGGCCGATCAGATCGCCTTTGTCGGTGACACCCTGTTTGCGCTGGGCTGTGGCCGGTTGTTCGAAGGCACCGCCCGACAGATGTGGGACAGCCTGCAACGGATCGCAGCCCTCCCCGCGGCCACAACGGTCTATTGCGCCCACGAATACACGGCCTCCAACGCTCGCTTCGCCCTGTCTGTCGACAACAGTCCTGAACTTCTCGCCCGGGCCGAGGCGATCTTCGCCGCTCGAGCCCGTGGAGAGCCAACGGTGCCCACCAGCATCGCCCTGGAACAGGCGACCAATCCCTTTCTGAGAGCGCCGCTGCTAAGGCCAGACTTCGCCGACCCCGCCGAGGCCTTCGGAGCCATTCGCGGCGCCAAGGACAGCTTTGCGGGATGATTGGGCCAAAGGACATCATCAGCCTGCTGGACCTTATCCCGCATCCCGAAGGCGGCTGGTACAAGGAGACTTTTCGGGATGAGCCAGGCCCCGACGGCCGGGCCAGGGCGACCGCCATCTTCTACCTCTTGGAAGCTGGTCAGGAGAGCGCCTGGCACCGGGTCGATGCGGTCGAGGTCTGGCACTTTTACGATGGAGCGCCGCTGGACCTGAAGATCGCCCTCGAAGACCAGCCGGCCATCAAGCTGGTGCTGGGCAATGACCTGGACGCCGGAGAGCGGCCGCAGTGGTTCGTTCCGGCCGGTTGCTGGCAGAGCGCGAGGAGCCAGGGCGATTGGAGTCTGGTGGGCTGCACGGTGGCGCCCGGATTCACGTTCGAAGGCTTTGCACTGGCTCCGGCCGGATGGGCGCCCGAATCCTGAATGCCGGTCGAAACGGGAGAAATCGCCCTGGTCAGACGCGGGGCCCTGCAAGCCGGCGTCTGACCAGGGACCGCCCTCCCCCCGAAGGACAGATTGAACCCTATCCGGGGACTGAGGGGCCGGCCACGACCTTGGTGACCCAAAGCGGGCGCTCCCAAAAACCAATCGGACGGTGTGTCCCTAATGCGACGCCGCAAAGGCGATCCGCTCGGAAGAGGGGCGACCACCAAGCCCAAGTTTGGGCGCCACCACCACAATCATGACGCCCTGGCGCAGGACCACGCTGGGCCGGGGCCCTTCGGTGATGAAGACCTTCATGACCCGATCCAGATGAGCACGGCCAGTGGCCGTTGCGCTCATCCGCACCAGCCAGTCGGCGGTCACCACCGCAGCATCCGCGATGAGGGCGGACGAGGCCGGTGTGGCCTCCGCCTGGAAGGGCACCTGCCTGCGGGCAGCTCGGCTGACCGCGTTGCTGGCGCCAAATAGCCTCTGATACAGCGCCTTGGGACTGACGGGCCCCAGACGGATCGGCCGGGTTTCACCGGCCAGAGCGGCGGCGGCGCCTTCCCGACGCTGCGGCGTGAAGATGGTCAGGCCGCCAACCTTGGTGCCGCGCAGCATGACGCGGCCTGCATCGGTCTTGTAGAGCGTGTCGCCGCGGGCGCCGGTATGGGGGTCCAGCACCCAGACTTCGTTGCTGCCCTCGAACCGCAAAAGTGGCTTTGGCGCGGTGCGGTCCAGCACGAAGGCTTCGCCGGTTTCGGATACATAGCGCGCCACAGGCGGGGCTGTCGCACGGCCCGAATCCGGGGCCTGGGGAAACAGCATGTCGCCCAGGGACCGGAAGGGTGACCGGGAAGACTCCTCGGACATCGCCCCCGTGGCGCAGAGACCAAAAACCATGACCCCCGCGGCCAGGGCTGCGGACGCCCGTCTCATTCCGTGAATTGCCATGCCGGGGTTCATGTACCCCGACTGGGGCGAATCTTGGACTTGGGTAAGGCCATGATCAAACGGCAGTATGGAAGGGACCGGAAGTGTGGCGAATAGGCCATAGTCGACCGCACCGGACAACCGGTCCCTGAGCCTTCAGGAAGCCAGATACTGGCCGCCATTCAGGGTGAAGGTCGCCCCGGTCACGAACCCGGCGCGCTCTCCGGCCAGATAGGCCACCATGTCGGCGATTTCCTCGCCCTTGCCCAGGCGTCCGACCGGGATGCCGGCGATGATGCCTTCCAGCACGTTCTGGGGAACCGCCGAGACCATCTCGGTGTCGATGTAGCCAGGGCAGATCACGTTGACGGTGATGCCCTTCTTGGCATTTTCCAGGGCCAGGGCCTTGGTGAAGCCGATCAGGCCGGCCTTGGCGGCGCTGTAGTTGGTCTGGCCGACCTGGCCCTTCTGGCCATTGATCGAGCTGATATTGACCACCCGGCCCCAGCTGCGCTCGCGCATGCCGTCGATCACCTGACGGGTCATGTTGAAGGCCGAGTCCATATTGACCCGGATCACTTCGCTCCACTGCTCGTAGGACATCTTGTGGAAGAAGCCGTCACGGGTGATGCCGGCATT
The DNA here is from genome assembly GCA_945861515.1 of Brevundimonas vancanneytii. Lineage (GTDB taxonomy): Bacteria > Pseudomonadota > Alphaproteobacteria > Caulobacterales > Caulobacteraceae > Caulobacter > Caulobacter vancanneytii_A. Next base: position 15,242 of record CAMAVA010000053.1, read on the forward strand.
GTTGACCAGCACATCGATGGGGCCCAGCTCGGCGGCCACAGCGGCGGCGGCGGCCTTGCAGTCGTCGAAGCTGCCGACATTGCCCTTGACGACCATCACGCCCAGTTCGTCGGCGCAGGCCTTTGCAGCGGCTTCATTGCCGCTGTAGCCGGCGGCCACCTTCATGCCGTCGGCCTTCAGCCGCTCGACGATCGCCCGGCCGATGCCTCTTGTTCCGCCCGTGACGAATGCAACCCTGCTCATGATATCTTCCTGCGTTTCCTGTTGGGGCCGCCTGCTTCGTTGGACAGGCGGCCATCACCCGGGCCTCGGCCCGGTGCTGTTCTACGGTTGAAACCTGAGACCGGTTCAGACGGCCTCGACGCACATGGCCACGCCCATGCCGCCGCCGACACAGAGCGTCGCAGCGCCCTTCCTGGCGCCGGTCCGCTTCATCTCGTGGAGAAGGGTGGTCAGGATGCGGGCGCCGCTGGCGCCGATGGGATGGCCGATGGCGATGGCGCCGCCATTGACGTTGGTCTTGGCCGGGTCGAGACCCAGTTCCCGGACCACGCTGAGCGACTGGGCCGCAAAGGCTTCGTTGCTTTCAATCAGGTCCAGGTCCCCGACGCTCCAGCCGGCCTTTTCCAGGGCCTTCTTCATCGCGGGGATGGGGCCGGTGCCCATGACTTCCGGCTCGACGCCAGCATGAGCCCAGGAGGCGATGCGCGCCAGGGGCTTCAGGCCCCGCTTCTGGGCTTCGGCGGCGCTCATCATAACCAGGGCGGCGGCCCCGTCATTGAGGCCGGAGGCGTTGGCGGCGGTCACGGAGCCTTCCTTGGTGAAGGCAGGCTTCAGGCCCGAGACGCTATCGAGGGTCGCGCCGTGGCGGATGTATTCGTCCTTGTCGACGATGGTGTCGCCCTTGCGGCCCTTGATGGTGACAGGCGCGATCTCCTCATCGAACTTCCCGGCCTTCTGGGCGGCTTCGGCGCGGTTCTGGCTGGTGACGGCGAACTGGTCCTGGTCGGCGCGGGTGATCTGCCAGCGGTTGGCGATGTTCTCGGCGGTCTGGCCCATGTGGTAGCCATGGAAGGCGTCGATCAGGCCGTCCTTGATCATGGTGTCGACAAAGCCCAGGTCGCCCATCTTCTGGCCATTGCGCAGCTGGGCGGCGTGGGGGGACTGGCTCATGCTTTCCTGACCGCCGGCCACGACGATGGAAGCGTCGCCGGCCGCGATCTGCTGGGCCGCCAGGGCCACGGCGCGCAGGCCGGAACCGCAGAGCTGGTTGACGCTCCAGGCCGGGGATTCCACCGGGATGCCGGCATTGACCGCCGCCTGGCGGGCCGGGCCCTGGCCGGCGCCGGCCTGCAGCACCTGGCCCATGATCACCTCGTCCACGTCAGCGGCGCTGATGCCGGCCCGCGCCACGGCGGCCTGGATGGCGATCTTGCCCAGTTCATGGGCGGGCAGGCTGGACAGCGCGCCATTGAAGGAGCCGACCGGCGTGCGGGCGGCGGAGACGATAACGATGTCGCTCATGGCGAAGCTCCCGACGTAGTTTCCTGGAGCGGTCGTGCGCGCCGCCCCTTTCCAGATTGTGGTTATGCACAATGCCCCAGAAACGGCCCCCGCGTCACCCGGTCACGTCGATTTGGTTGGCTTTTTCGTAATTGCGAGCAAGGGTGGCGTGACGCCTTCGCTTTAGCGATACTGCGGCGCAAGATATGCGGCCATGCCGCCTAAAAACGGGGATGAAATGTCCGATAAGTCCGACGCCGGACGCGAAGCCGGCGACCGCGTGATCATCAAGAAGTACGCCAACCGGCGGCTCTACAACACCGCTTCCAGCTCCTATGTCACCCTGGAGCACCTGGCGGACATGGTCCGTGAGGGCATCGATTTCGTGGTCTTCGACGCCAAGAGCGGAGACGACATCACCCGCTCGGTCCTGACCCAGATCATCTTTGACGAGGAAAACCGGGGCGACGGCAAGAACCTGCTGCCCATCCAGTTCCTGCGTCAGCTGATCGGCTTCTATGGCGACCAGATGCAGGCCTTCCTGCCCAGCTACCTGGAAATGAGCCTGGAGACCTTCGCCAAGCAGCAGGAGCGGATGCGCCAGCAGTTTGGCGCCATGAACCCCCAGACCGGCGTCGCCGCCTTTGACGACCAGGTCCGGCAGAACATGGCCCTGTTCGAGCGGGCCATGCGGATGTTCTCGCCCTTTGCCTATGGCCGGGGCGACGAGGCCGCCGCGGCCGCCCAGCCGCCCTCTCCCCAGGCGCCGGCCCCGTCCGAGGATTCCCTTGCGGAACTGAAGCGGCAGGTGGAGGCCATGCGGGCCCAGATCGACCGGCTGGCCTCCAAGGACTGATTAACCGCGATTGGCGCCGCTTCCTTAACGACGCTGCCCCATCCTTGCGGTCATGACCGACAGGCTTGATCCCGTTCGCGATCGCGCCGACCGACGCCAGCACTGGCGCCGGGACGAGGATGCGCCCGGCCCCGGCCGCAAGCGCTATCCGGGCCAGCAGGGGTCGGACCCCAAGGCTTCGACAAATCCCGCCGAGACCCTGCCCGTTCCGGCCGGTCCGGCCACGCCCCGGGATCCCGGGGGTGCCAAGCCCCTGGACGGCCAGTCCGCCTTTGCCGCCCAGCTTCTCGGCCAGCCGGGCGTCAAGCGCGGCCTGCGCGGCGGCCCGGCGGTGATCGATGCGGCCCGGTCGGCCTATCTGGAAGCGGAATATTCCGGTCCCGCCGACCGCCGGCCCGGCAAGGGTCTGCTGAAAAAGGCCGAAATCTAGCGCCGCCGACCTGACGGCCCGCATCGAAGCGGCACAGACATTATCCGCCCTGCCCAACCGTCCCGGCAAGCCTTGCCTCCAGCGCCGCCACCCGCCGCTCCAGGGCGGCGAGGCGGGACATCGGATCGGCGCCGGGGACAGGGGTCGAGACGCCGGCGCGGCTGGCCGCCTCGGCCGGGGTGACCCCCAGGATCTCGGCAAAGGCCGCCACTTCCGAGGCCTTCAGCTCCCGCTGGTCCTTGAAGACCAGGGCCAGATCCGTCTCGCTCAGGCCGGCCACGGCCGCAAGGACGGCGCGGGTGAGGCCGCGCTCGGCCAGGCGGGCGTCATACCAGGGGGCGTCGAAGAACAGGGCCATGATCAGGGTCTTCCTGGGACGGGCAGGGACCGGCGGGGTGCGCCCCCGATTGGCGCCAGTCTTGCTTAATCAGCCGTAAACCCTGCTGAGAGAGCCGCCATGACCCGTCTTCTGATCCGCGCCATGGACATCGCCGTCGTCGCCGTCATCTTCACCGTCCTGACCTGAGACCGGGCGAAACACCCGGAAACCCAGGCTTCAGACGGCGTCGCCGGGTCCGAAATCGACGTCGCGGCGGGCCGCCACGATGGTCACGATGAACCCGGCAAGAACGTCCAGCAGGACCATGACCGTCATCAGGAAGAAGGTCGAGGTGGCGAAGGCCGGCGCCAGCAGGAACTCGATCAGGCAGACGATGAACAGCAGCATCGACAGGGAATGGTTGATGATCGC
>CAMAVA010000054.1 GCA_945861515.1 Brevundimonas vancanneytii
CGCCGGGAGATGGACATCATCGCCAACAATATCGCCAATGCCGATACGGCGGGCTTCAAGGTCGAAAATCTGATGGTGCGCACCGAGCCCAAGGCGCCGGCGCGTTCGGTGGACGGTCCCAAGCCGATCAAGTTCGTGCTGGATGACGGCGTTGCCAGGGATTTCACGCAAGGCGCCCTTCGCCAGACCGGCGGCGCCTTTGACCTGGCGATCGAGGGCAAGGGCTTTTTCAAGCTCGACACGGCGCGGGGCGAGCGATTCACCCGGGACGGTCGCTTCACCCTGTCGCCGGAGGGGCGACTGACGACCCAGTCCGGCGATGCCGTCAGCGGCGAATCGGGTGAAATCGTGATTGACCCCACCAAGGGCCCGGTGAGCATTGCCGGCGACGGCACGGTCAGCCAGGCCGGCGAGCGTATCGGAAAGATCGGGGTGTTCCTGTTCACAGGACGCGGGGCCCTGACCAAGACGGGCGACAACCTTTACAAGAACTCCGCCAACGAAGCGCCGCTTGCCGATACCGCCTCTCGGGTGCGCCAGGGCATGCTGGAGAGCTCAAACGTCAATCCGATCCTGCAGATCACCCGGATGATCGAGGTCAGCCGCGCCTATCAAGGCGTGGTCAAGTCCATGGAAAGTAGCGCCGACCTGTCCCGCCGCGCCGTCGAGCGCCTTGGCAAGCTGGCCTGAAGGAGAATTGACTGATGCAAGCGCTTCGCACGGCCGCCACCGGGATGTCAGCCCAGCAGCTGAACGTGGAGGTCATCTCCAACAACATCGCCAACATGAACACCGTTGGCTTCAAGCGGCAGAGAGCCGAGTTCCAGGACCTGCTGTACCAGTCGCTTGAACGGGCCGGCGCACAGTCCTCGGATCAGGGCACTGTTGTTCCAACGGGCGTGCAGATCGGCGGCGGGGTCAAGGCAGGCTCCACCTATCGGATCACCAGCCAGGGCTCGATGACCCGGACAGACAACAAGTTCGACATGGCCATCCAGGGCCGTGGCTATTTCCAGGTGCTGCTGCCGTCGGGCGAGACAGCCTACAGCCGGGCCGGCAACATGGCGGTCAATGATCAGGGACAGCTGGTCACAGAAGATGGCTATCTGGTGCAGCCGGCCATCACCATCCCGACGGACGCGGTGGACGTGACCATTTCCAAGTCCGGCCAGGTGCAGATCACCCAGGCCAACACGCCGGCTCCCACCATAGCCGGCCAGCTGGAACTGGCCACCTTCATCAATGAAGCGGGCCTCGAGGCCCTGGGCGACAACCTGTTCATGGAAAGCGGCGCCTCAGGCGCGGCTACGACCGGAACCCCTGGCGCCACAGGCATCGGGCAGATTCTACAAGGTTATACCGAAGCGTCGAACGTCGACGCAGTCAGCGAGATCACGGCCCTGATCGTCGCCCAGCGCGCCTACGAAATGAATTCGAAGGTGATCACGACGGCCGATGAAATGCTGCAGGCCGCCAACCAGGTGAAGTCATAGGATGACCAGTCTGGCTCGATCCCTTGGACCTACGGCCCTGCTCGCCTTGGGGCTCTGGATGGCGATCGCCGTCCCTGTCCTGGCCGGGCCGGTCAACCTGCGCGCCGAGACGGTCGACTCCGACGGACGGGTCACGCTCGGGGACCTGTTCGAGGGGGCAGGCGAGGCGTCCGACCTGGCAGTCGCCACCCGCCACGGACCTTCCGTGGTTCTCGATGCCCAAGCGCTTCAGGGCCTGGCGCGCCGCGCCGGCCTGATCTGGGACAACCCGCAGGGCTTTCGACGGATTGTGGTGCGCGCCGGGACCCCGACGGCGACCGTCGTTCGCGGCAATGTGGAAGTCCTTACCTACAGTCGGTCCCTGAACGCTGGCGAGGTTGTGTCACCGGCAGACCTGGCCTGGGTCCGCGCGGCGGGCGCGCCGTCCGACGCGCCCGCGGATGCCGACCAGGTGATCGGCATGGTCGTTCGTCGACCCTTGCGGGCGGGAACCGCGGCCAGCCTGAGGGACGTATCTTCACCAGAGGTGATCCGGGCCGGAGATCTGGTCGAGGTGAGCTGGTCAGACGGCTATGTCACGTTAACCATGCAGGGGCGCGCCATGAAGTCGGCGGCGCGCGGTCAGAGCCTGCCCGTTCAGAATTCGGCCTCGAAGAAGATTGTCGAGGCTATCGCGACCGGACCAGGCCAGGCGGCCACCGGTCCTCAGGCTCAGCGGATGAAGTCCGCAGGCCCCGCCCAGTTTTCCGCCCGATGAAGGTCCCGATCATGCGCCCGTTCCTGACAGTCCTGGTTCTCCTGGCCCCCCTCGCCGCCTGTTCCACGGTCTCTGACGCCGTCAAGGGACCTGACCTGGCGCCCGTTGGCTATCCGGCCCAGCTTGCCCCCCAGACCCAGAACTTTACCTCCGTTCGCCAGGAACCGCCCCAGCCCGCCTCGGCCAATTCCCTCTGGCGCACCGGCGCCCGGGCCTTCTTCAATGATCAGCGGGCTGGCCGTATCGGCGATATCCTGACGGTCAATATCGACATCGACGACAGCGCCCAGACCAGCAATACCTCCTCGTCATCCCGCACGTCCGGCATGACCGCCGGCGCGCCGCATCTTTTTGGCCTGGAGTCCAGTCTCGGCCAGCTTTTCCCGGGTGGATTCGACCCTGCCAACGCCCTCGAGACCAAGACCACGACCGGAGCGCAGGGCGCCGGCGCTGTGGCCAGGGCGGAGAAGATCAGCCTGACCGTAGCGGCTGTGGTCACGGGCGTGCTGCCCAACGGCAACATGGTGATCCAGGGCGTCCAGGAAGTGAGAACCAACAACGAAGTCCGTCGCCTGACCGTCGCCGGCATCGTACGGCCTGAAGACATCAGCGCTGCCAACACCATCAAACACACCCAGATCGCAGAGGCCCGGATCAGCTATGGCGGCCGGGGAGACCAGAGCCGGGTGCAGAAAACGCCGGCCGGTCAGGCGCTGGTGGAGGGCTTTTCGCCCTTCTGAGTTCGGAGGGATCTGGCCACAGCGACGGACCTCCCCAGAGCAGGCGCACCTCACAATGAGGTGATCTGCCGGCTCGGACCGGAATAATCGGCCGGGGAGCGCGTTGTGGCCAACAGGGAGAGTTGACCATGGCCCAATCCTTCGCAGTTTCAGCCGCTGGCGTCCTGGCCACCACGCTTGTCCTGGGCAGCTGCATGGCCCCCCTGCAGCTCCATCCAGCGCCCGGCGGCATGGCCTGGAGCCTGCATGAGACAGCTGAGGAAGGAGTCAAACTGACCTTCGGCGCGCCCGCGTCAGACAGTGTCGTGCTGATGATGACCTGCCAGCGGAATAGCGACCGGGTGTTGCTCTCGGCTGAAGCCCGAGAACCTGCGGCACAGATGGTCCTTGGGTCCGGAAAAGCCCGATCCCGCCTGCCGGCCATATCCACGCCCGGCCAAGGTGATTTTCAGATCGTGGAGGCAAAAGGCACGACCCGGGACAAGGCGCTTGTCGACTTTGCGGACACGGGCCATCTTTCCCTGATTCAGTCGGACCGCATCCTGCCCCTGACTGCCAACGGACCTGCGCGGTCCAGCGTCAGCCGCTTTTTCGCTGCCTGCCGGTTGTGAACTGTTACCAGGCGAAGACCCTGTGGCCGTCGAAACCGGCGCCGGATCCTGACCTGACCCTGCATGGCTAACTTGGCTGGGCCGGGCGAAAACTGGCTTGGGCGTCAGGCCCGCCGACCGGCTGAGGCCAGATTGTCGAGACCCAGGGCCGACAGTCCTGCGGCGGTGATCCCGTTGGCGTCAAGACCGGCAGCGGCATACATCAAATCCGGCTTGTCCTGATCCTGGAAGATATCCGGCAGAACCAGGGTTCGAACCTTGAGCCCCTTGTCCAGGGCGCCGTGCTCAGCCAGGGCCTGCAGCACAAAGGCGCCGAAGCCCCCCATGGAGCCTTCCTCGACCGTGATCATGGCTTCGTGCTCCCGGGCCAGCCGCAGGATCAGATCGATGTCCAAGGGCTTGGCGAACCGGGCGTCGACCACCGTGGCTGACAGGCCGCGCGCCGCCAGCTGGTCCGCCGCCTTGAGGCTCTCGGTCAGCCGGGTGCCGAACGACAGGATGGCCAGGGCCGTTCCTTCCCGCACGATACGGCCACGCCCGATCTCCAGGGGTTCGGCAATCGCCGGCATGTCGAGGCCGAGCCCCTCCCCTCTGGGATAGCGGAAGGCGCTGGGGCGATCGTCGATCTGGGCCGCCGTGGCCACCATCCGGGCCAGCTCGACTTCGTCGGACGCCGCCATGAGCACCATGCCTGGCAAGGCGCCCATGAAGCCGATGTCAAAGCTGCCGGCATGGGTGGGGCCATCGGCCCCCACCAGACCTGCACGGTCCATGGCGAACCGCACCGGAAGGCGCTGGATCGCCACATCATGCACCACCTGGTCATAGCCGCGCTGAAGGAAGGTCGAATAGATCGCCGCAAACGGCTTCATGCCGTCAGCAGCGAGGCCCGCGGCGAACGTCACAGCGTGTTGCTCGGCGATGCCTACATCGAAACACCGGTTCGGAAACGCCTTGGCGAACAGGTCCAGTCCGGTGCCGGCGGGCATGGCCGCCGTCACCGCCATGATCCGGTCGTCCCGCTCGGCTTCCTTAACAAGGCTCTGTGCGAAGACCTTGGTGTAGCTGGGCGGACCGGCGGCCGCCTTGGCCTGTTCGCCGGTCACCACGTTGAACTTGACCACGCCGTGGTACTTGTCGGCGGCGTTCTCCGCCGGTTCGTAGCCCTTCCCCTTTTGGGTAACGACATGAACCAGCACAGGCTTGCCGGTGATTTCGCGCACATTTTCCAGAACCGGCACCAGGGCGTCCATGTCATGACCGTCGATTGGTCCGACATAGTGGAATCCCAGTTCCTCAAAGAAGGTGCCGCCGGTGACCATGCCCCGCGCATATTCCTCCGCCTTGCGCGCCGCCTCCTGCAGCGGTTTGGGCAGAGCCCGGGAAATCGATTTGCCCAGATTGCGCAGGGACTGATAGCCGCCGGACGAGACCACCCGGGCCAGATAAGCGCTCATGCCGCCGACCGGGGGAGCGATCGACATGTCGTTGTCGTTCAGGATGACAATAAGCTGGTCAGTCGTCTCGGCGGCATTGTTCATGGCCTCATAGGCCATGCCTGCGCTCATCGAGCCGTCGCCGATGATGGCGATGACCTTGTTATTGTCGCCACGGGCGTCCCGGCCGGCGCAGAAGCCCAGCGCAGCCGAGATGGACGTCGCCGCATGGGCCGCGCCGAAGGCGTCATAGGGACTTTCTGCCCGCTTGGTGAAACCGGACAGGCCGCCACCCTGCCGAAGCGTGCGAATCCGGCCCCGCCGACCCGTGAGAATCTTGTGGGGATAGGCCTGATGGCCAACGTCCCAGATAATGATGTCCTTGGGCGTCTCGAACACGTGGTGGAGAGCGACGGTCAGTTCGACCACGCCGAGGCCGGCGCCCAGGTGCCCGCCCGTTTCCGAAACCGCATCGATGGTTTCGGCCCGCAATTCGCCGGCCAGCTGCTTTAGCTGCGCCAGGGAAAAGCCGCGGGTGTCCTCGGGCAGAGCGACAGTGTCGAGCAACGGTGTCGAAGAAGGCATGAAGCGGCGGTCCGTGTTCGGGCTGAACCCCAATGGGGCCCAACGTGATCCCATAACCTAGCGGTCTATCGTCAGAGTGCAAACGGATCGGCGCGCAGAAGCCAAGGATTCCGCGCTGGATTATGGAAGGTCGCGGTTGCCTCGGGCTCAATCGATCCTTTTCAAGCCTGTGACGGGCTCAGACTGATGATTTCAGCGGTCCAGTCAGGTCCAGAGGTCGTTCACGGTGCTTCCGTCGGTGGGCAGATCCTCGAACGTATCCAGGCCATCAAACCTCTCGATCGCCAGATGGCCGACACTTTCCAGCGGCGCCAGACGAACATTGACTGCCATGCGACGGCGACCATCTCCTTCGAGCCGTAGCCCACGCCAGGCGATCACGTTGGCGCAGAGCGGACAAAACAGGACTTCCAGAGCGGGATCGGCCTTCCCGGCTCGACGGTAGCTGGAAACAGGGCCTGTCAGAGCGATTCTTTTTCCCTCGAAATCATAGGCCCAGAGTGCGCCGTAGCGACGGCAGAGGGTGCAATTGCAGGCGGTGACCGGCCCAGGATCACCGACGAGCGTCCACCCTGTGGCGCCGCAATGGCAGGAAGCTTCAAGCAAGACCTTCTCCCAAAACCTTTCAGACCCCTGATCGACGGCGCCAGACAATTTGGAGCCTGTGCAAATCGGGACGGCCGAAATCAGGTCACTGACCGAAAGCTAAGAGCGCGAGCCTCGACTCCACAATTCTGCGAAGACCAGACCCGAAACCCGGCTTCATCCGGAGCGCAAGCGATGGCCGACAGGCTAGTTGCGCCGCCCCAGGACCAGATCGACTGCCCCACGCAGTATTGCAGCCCGCTCTCCAAACCCATCCAGATGGGCTCGGGTCTGGTCCGCCAGGAGTTCGACCCGCTCCTTTGCGGCGTCCAGGCCCAGCAAGGTCACATAATTGGCCTTGCCCATGGCGGCATCCTTGCCGCCGGCAGCCTTGCCGAGCGCCTCCGGGTCGCCCTCGGCGTCAAGCACATCATCCACGATCTGATAGGCCAGGCCCAGATCCTGAGCGAAGGCCATCAGGGCGTGGCGCTCGGCGTCCTGCGCATGGGCCATGATCAGAGGGATTTCAAAGGCGTAGGCGATGAGCGCTCCAGTCTTGAGACGCTGCATGCGCGCGACGCCGCCAAGATCGTCCCGGACACCCAGAATATCGATCATCTGTCCGCCGGCCATGCCCTGGGCCCCTGAGGCCATGGCCAGCCTTCTGACCAGTTCGGCGCGGACGGCGCCATCGGGATGAGTATCGGGATGAGCCAGGATTTCGAAAGCCGCCGTTTGCAGGGCATCTCCCGCCAGAACTGCCGTGGCCTCATCATACTCGATGTGGACGGTGGCGCGACCTCGCCGCATGTCATCGTCGTCCATACAGGGCAGATCGTCATGCACCAGGCTGTAGGCGTGAATGCACTCCAGCGCGCAGGCAGCCCGCAGGACAGGTCTTTCGGGCAGGTCAAACATCTTGCCTGTTTCAATGGCAAAGAAGGGGCGCAACCGCTTGCCAGGCCCGAGGGCGGCATAGCGCATCGCCTCTGTCAGCCGCTGCTCCGGGCCGTCGGCCCGGGGCAGAAGCGCGTCCAAGGCCACTGTGACCAGGTCTGCCGCCTCGGCGATCTGTCGCTCCAGGTTCACGCTCATAGGCAGGCTCCGGGCGCGATCAGGCCGTTTTCTTGAGGCGTCATCAGCTGAAGTCCGCCGGCTCGGCGCCGACGGCAGCGCCCTGGGCCAAGACGACCTTCTCGACCCTCAACCGGGCGGCTTCCAGCTTGCGTTCGCAATGGGCCTTGAGCAATGCGCCGCGTTCATAAACGGAAATCGACTCTTCCAGCGGCGCCTGACCGGACTCCAGGGTCTGGACAATGGTTTCTAGCTCGCGCAACGCGGCTTCAAAACTCAAGGCCTCGATGGCCGGATCAACAAGCATTGTCATTTCGGGATTCCGTCGTGGCTGTCCAGCCTAGTGGGGGGGCGGGACAGCGGCAACCGTTGCCGGTGATCAGCGCCGTTCAAACTTTCGGGCGCTCCAATAGGCAAAGCCCGGATCTTCGACACAGCGCCAGCCCCGTCGGGTCAAAGCAGCGCCAACGCGCTGGTTGAAATAGCCGTGTGCTACAATGAGAACCTTCTGGCCTTGAGCCGCCATGCCGCAGATCAGGTCGGCGGCCTCCTCGGCCCTTTGTTCGGCCTCGCGGTGCGTTTCAGCCGCGCCGTGGCGGTCTGTCAGGACCCAATGCACGCGAGCCAGAAAACCCCAGGTTCTCGGAAGAAGCTTCAACCAGGCCGGCCAGGGAGGGGGCGGCAGGGGCGCTTCCACAAATATCGGATTCTGGGCGTAGGCCCGCCCTTCGGTGACGGCCTCGGCAGTCTCGATCGCACGCTGGCGGATGGATGAGATGATCACGTCGGCTTCCCGGGCTACCGCCTTGAGGCGTTCCGGGGCCGTCTGGCCAGCCTTGATTCCCTTGACTTCGTAGCCGGCCCACCAGGCCCGATATTCCGCTGCATTCATGCGGCTGGTTCGCGGTTGGGCGGGTTCTCCGTGCCGCGCGAGAATCACCCATCCCCAGCGGGCAGACGTTTCCGCTGCCGTCGAGACGGTGATCGCCCCCGTGGACGGATCAGAACCTTGAGAGGTCAGAGCGTCTGCCATGGTTTCCGGTGACGGTCAGAGTTCATGGATGACGAGCCCCCCGGCTGCGTCACGGCGCCTGCAACGCCAGCAGATGCGCCACGGCCGAACGCCCTAGCGCCTGGAGGTCGTATCCGCCCTCGAGGGACGATACAATACGCCCTCGCGCATGTGTGTTCGCGACCGACACGATCGCACGGGTCGCCCAGCCGTAATCCTCCGCCTCCAGCGACTGATGCGCCAGGGGATCGCGCGCATGGGCGTCGAAGCCCGCGGAAATCAGGATCAGGTCCGGGGCAAAGGCATCGAGCGATTGCATCAGAGCTTCGAAGGTCGCCCGCCAGGCTTCGCGCGGCGCATGCGGCGCCACCACCCCATTGACGATGTTGCCGACGCCCGTTTCCGATGGATCTCCCGTCCCGGGATAGAGGGGGTGCTGATGAATGGAGGCCAGGAACAGGCTGGAATCGTTTTCGAAGGCGGCCTGGGTGCCATTGCCATGGTGAACATCGAAATCCACGACAGCAACCCTGCGGATGCCTTCAGCCTGGGCGGCGCGGGCCGCCAGGGCGACATTTGAAAACACGCAGAACCCCATGGCCGTTTGCGGTTCCGCATGATGCCCGGGCGGCCTGACCGCACAGAAGGCGCGCTTGTGGTCCCCCCGTGCGACACTGCGCACTGCAGCGATTGCGCCGCCAGCTGCACGTCTGGCGGCCCGGATACTGCCGGAAGACAGGAAGGTATCAGGATCGAGCTGAATGCGTCCTTGGCCCGGCGCCGCCGCCAGCATGGCGTCCACATAGCGAGCCGGGTGAACCGCCATCAGATCGACGGCCTCTGCAAGCGGGGCCTCCAGGCTTTCCAGGTCCAGTCGCCCATCATCTGCCAGCGCGTCCAAGACAGCGGTCAGCCGCTCGGAGCGTTCGGCGTGGCCGTCACCGGGGTGGTGGTCCAGCATGTCTGGATGGGTGTAGAGGGCTATCGTCATTGACCCACTATAGACCTCCCGAATCATGTCGAAAGCCACCATTCGCCGCGCTGGCCGCGCCGACGCTCAAGTTCTCAGTGCGATCGGAGCCGCGACATTCACGGAAACCTTTGCGCATCTGTATCCGCCGGAGGACCTGTCGGACTTTCTCGCCTATGCCTACGGGATTGACCGCATCCACGCCGATCTTGCCGATCCGGCCAAGGCCCAGTGGATTGTCGAGGCGAACGACCAGGTCGTCGGCTATGCCCTCGCCGGCCCCTGCGATCTGCCCCATCCGGAGGTGACCCCAACCTGCGGGGAACTCAAGCGGCTGTATCTTCTGAAGAGCCATCAGGGCGGTGGAACCGGCAGGCGACTTCTGGACCTCACCCTGGATTGGCTACGCCAAAAGGGCTGCTCCACACTCTGGATCGGAGTCTGGTCCGAAAACTTCGGCGCCCAGCGGCTCTATGGTCGGCTGGGGTTCGAGAAGGTCGGCGAATACGGCTTTCCTGTTGGCAAGACTCTAGACCGGGAGTTCATCCTCCGCCGTCTTGAGACGCCGACGGGATGAACCTCTGGGGCCGCTGCGCGCCGCCGGCCGAACGCTGGTTATCGAGCACATTCGTGTTAGGACCGGCCCATGGCCCCGCGCGAACCCGATTACGACGTCATCATCGCCGGCGGCGGTTTGGCCGGAGGGCTGATTGCCCTCCGACTGGCGGCCCTGCGGCCCGAGTTGCGACTGCTGGTGCTGGAAGGCGGCCCCGTTCTGGGCGGTGTCCATACCTGGTGCTGTTTCGAGACAGATCTCACCCCGGACGCCCGGCAATGGATCGCGCCACTCCTTAGCCACCGCTGGGACCAGTATCAGGTGCGGTTTCCCGCCCATTCCCGCACCCTGTCCACCCCCTACATCTCCATAGCGTCCAGCCACTTCGCAGAGGTGATCGGCAAGATCCTGGGTGCCTCGGCCTGGACGAATGCGCCCGTGGTGGGACTGGAACCGCGGCGCGTTACCCTGGCCGACCAGAGAGTTCTGACGGCCCGCACGGTCATCGACGCCCGGGGACCGACGCCTGGCGACGCGCTTGCCTTTGGCTGGCAGAAATTTCTGGGTCACGAGGTGGAACTGACCAGGCCGCACGGCCTGAAGGGACCAATCGTGATGGATGCGACGGTCGACCAGCTGGACGGCTACCGGTTTCTCTATGCCCTGCCCTTTTCCGACACCCGGTTGCTGATCGAGGATACCCGATACAGTGACGGCGAGGATCTGGACCGGGACCAGATCCGCCGGGACCTGACCGACTATATTGAGCGACAGGGCTGGAAGGTCGCCAGCCTGGAACGCGAGGAGCATGGCGTCCTGCCGATCGCCCTGGGCGGCGACATCGATCAGTGGTGGCGCGAAACGCCGACGGCCGCCGTCGGCCTGCGCGCCGCCCTGTTCCACCCTGTCACCGGATATTCCCTGCCCGACGCTACGCGGCTGGCCGACGAGATTGCCGCCCTTCCGGACCTCACCACTGAAACGGTCCGGTATCTGGTCGAGGTGCGATCGAAAACGGCCTGGGATCAACGTGGCTACTTCCGAATGCTCAACCGGATGCTGTTCCGCGCCAGCGCTCCCAACAAAAGATATCGGGTCATGGAGCGCTTCTACAGCTTGCCCCAGCCGCTTATAGAACGATTTTACGCCGCGCGGGCCAGTCTGGCTGACAAGGCCCGCATCCTGATTGGCAAGCCGCCCGTGCCGATTGGCGCGGCCTTGGCCAGCATTCCGGAGTCGTCGGTGACAAAGAGGACAACGGCATGAACAAGCCGCGCGCTGCGGTCATAGGATCAGGTTTTGGAGGGCTGGCGCTTGCTGCTATCCGCCTTCAGTCGTCGGGATTTGACACCACCATCTTTGAAGCCCGGGACAAGCCGGGCGGCCGGGCCTATGTCTGGAAGGAAGAGGGCTTCACCTTTGACGCAGGGCCGACGGTCATCACTGACCCCGACTGCCTGAAAGAGCTCTTCGCCCTGTCGGGTCGCAAACTGTCCGACTATGTTGAAATGATGAGCGTCGATCCCTTCTATCGTCTGTGCTGGGAAGACGGGACCTATTTCGATTATGTCAACGACGAGGAAGAGCTGGATCGCCAGATCGCTGCTCGCAATCCGGCCGACGTCGAGGGCTACAGGGGTTTTCTGAAGTACAGCGAGTCTCTGTTTCAGGAAGGCTATGTCAAGCTGGGTCACGTCCCGTTCCTGGACTTCAAGAGCATGCTCTCTGCCGCGCCTCAGCTGTTGAAGATGCAAGCCTGGCGCAGCGTCTATTCCAAGGTCTCGACCTTCGTTCAGGACGAACATCTGAGACAGGCGCTGCCATTCCATACCTTGCTGGTTGGCGGCAGCCCTTTCGCTACGTCGTCGGTCTATGCCCTGATCCATGCCCTTGAGCGCCGGGGTGGCGTCTGGTTCCCGCGTGGCGGCACCAATATGCTGATCGCCGGTCTGGCAAAGCTGTTTGAAGACCTGGGCGGAACCCTCAAGCTGAACAGCCCCGTGCAGGAAATTCGCACGTCAGGCGGCCGAACCAAGGGGGTCGTCACCGAGACCGGAGGATTTGAGAGTTTCGACGCCATCGCTTCCAACGCTGACGTCGTGCATACTTATGACAAGCTGCTCTCCGGCGACGCCCGTGGGCGCGCAGCAGCCAGTGCGGTCAAGCGCAAGCGCTTCAGTCCGTCCCTCTTCGTCCTTCACTTCGGGCTGAAAACGCCGCAGCCGCAGCTACGCCATCACACCATCTGCTTTGGTTCGCGCTACCGCGAGCTGATTTGCGATATTTACGGCAAAAACGCCTTGGCCAAGGACTTCGCTCTTTACCTGCATGCGCCCTGCGCCACGGACCCTGGCATGGCGCCGCCTGGCGGCTCGACTCATTATGTCCTGTCGCCAGTGCCGCATATGGGCACAGCCGATATTGACTGGGCCGTCGAGGGACCGCGCTATCGCGACACCATCCTGAAGTATCTGGAAGAGCGCTATATCCCCAACCTGTCACGGGACCTGGTGGTCAGCCGCATCTTCACCCCGACTGATTTCTCGACCGAACTGAACGCCCATATGGGATCGGCCTTTTCGCTGGAACCGATCCTGATGCAGAGCGCCTTCTTCCGCACCCACAACCGCGATGACCAGATTCCCAATCTGTATTTCGTCGGCGCCGGCACCCATCCCGGCGCCGGAATTCCGGGCGTGGTCGGCTCAGCCAAGGCCACGGCCGGGCTGATGATCGACGATTTCATGCCGGTCGCCGCATGACGGATCTGGCGGCCGTGAGTCGGGAGTCCATTCAGAAGGGCTCCCAGAGTTTTGCGGCGGCCGCCGCCCTTTTCGACCCTGTTACACGGGCCGATGCCGAGATGCTCTACGCCTGGTGCCGTCACTGCGATGACGTCATCGACGGCCAGACGCTGGGCCATGACCGGGTGGTGCTGGACCCGGAACAGGTCCGCCAGACCCTTGAAGCGCTCTATGCCCAGACCCGGTCCGCTCTGGCCGGGAAGCCCCAGGCGGAACCGGCCTTCGCAGCGTTCCAGGCGGTGGCCCTGCGTCGAAACATACCCGAGGCCTGGGCCATCGAGATGATCGATGGTTTCGCCATGGACGTCGCCGGCGCTCGATACGCAAGCTACGATCAGACCCTAAAGTATTGCTGGCATGTCGCCGGCGCGGTGGGGGTGATGATGGCGGTGGTGATGGGCGTTCCTTCTGGCGACCTGACCACCCTTCGTCGCGCCCAGGACCTGGGCCTGGCTTTCCAGTTGACCAATATTGCCCGCGATATCGTCGAGGATGCCCGCAACGACAGGGTCTATCTGCCGGACCCCTGGCTGACCGAGGCCAGGATACCCCCCGGAAAACTGGCCGAGCCGGAGTATCGCCCCGCCGTTGTGGCCCTGGCCCGCCGCCTGGTCGCAGCCGCTGAGCCATACTATGCCTCGGCCCGCTGGGGTTTGCGCGCCCTGCCCTTCCGCTCGGCCTGGGCCGTGGCTGCCGCGCTGGGGGTCTATCGTCAGATCGGTCTGGCTGTCGTCGCCCGCGGGGCCCGCGCCTGGGATAGCCGCACCTCGACCAGCACAGCCATGAAGGCCTGGCGCGCAATCCAAGGCGGGTTCATCGCCCTGCGTGGCGTCACGCTCGACCGCTGGAAGACGCCCCCGGAAAGACCAGCGTTATGGTCACGACTATAGGTGGCGCCGTCCAGCGACCTACTGCGACGACGCCGCCGCCGCCCGAATGACCGCCATCAGGCGCGCCCTTGTCAGTCCATCTGCAACGCCATCGAAGCGGCTTTGCACCCAGTGGCGCTGAAAGGCCATGACGACCTCCCGGGTCGCCCCGTCGAACTGACCTGACGGAGCGCAATCATAGCCCAGTCGGGTCAGCCCAGCCTGTAGCGCAAAGACCCCCACCCCTTCGGCGCCCTCGGCCAGGGCATCGCCCGGCGCCGGATCCGCCTCTGCCCACAGGCCATGGCCAGCCGCCGCCAGAACCTTCCAGGGGAACAGTTCGCCGGGGTCCTGCTTGCGCGCCGGGGCCAGGTCGGAGTGACCGATGATCCGGCTGTCGGGCACCTGCCAACGGCTTCGGATCTCGCCGGTCAGGGCGATCACGGCGGCGATCTGGGCCTCCGGGAAGGCGCGATAGCCGAACTCGTGACCCGGATTGACGATCTCGATCCCGACAGAGGCGGAATTGCAATCTGCCTCCCCGCGCCAGCTGCCACGCCCCGCATGCCAGGCGCGGCGCTCCTCGGCGACCAGGGAAAACACCCGGCCGTCTTCCTCGACCAGATAGTGGGAAGACACTTTCGACTCAGGCGTCCGCAGCCGGGACAGCGCGCTCTCACCGGTTTCCATGCCCGTATAGTGCATGACGATCATGTCCGGCGGCCCCTTGCGGGCGTCGAAGTTGGGCGATGGGGCGGACAGGATTTCCAGGCTCATTGAAACCGGTTCCGGAGCAGCAGCAATAGCGGCGCGACATGGTTGGGACGCAGGGCGATGATCAGGACGCCGAGTAGCGCCAGGGCGGCGCCGATTCCCATCCGCAGGTCGAAATGATCCTTGGTGATCAGCACGCCCATGACAATGGTGGCGAGCGGCGTCATCAGGGTCAGGGGCGAGATCAGGGTCGCCTCGTATTTCTGGATCAGATGATAATAGACGGTATGGGCGATCACCGAGACGATGAGAGCCGAATAGATCACTGCCAGGACAAAGCTCCAACCTGCCCCGGTCGCCGCCGTCAACTGTCCTGTTTCGGTAAAGGCGCTCATGGCGGCCAGGGGCCAGACGGAACAGAAGCCAACCCAGGCCTGGAACTGCATCGGCTTGACCCCCTCCATCTGCTTCATCATCACCGCCCCCAGGGATCCGGCCAGGGCGGCGGCGGCAATCAGCCAAAGGCCGATGGACATGGTGACGCCAACCGGGTGCCACATGACGATCACCGCCCCGGCCAGGGTCAGGGCCATGCCCAGACCCCGGCGCCAACGGACCTGCTCGCCCAGCATCACCATGGACAGGACCGTGGTCATGGGCACGCCCAGCTGCACAATGATCGAGGCGGCCGACGGGGTTGCGGTCTGGAAACCCACAAACAGCAGGGCAAAATTCAGCCCGCCGATCAGCTGTGCGATGGCGATCATCCGCCAGATCGGCCTCGGCGCCGGCAGCAGCCAGGGCAGGGTCATGACCGCCACCAGGGCAAACCGGACCGCTGCATAGAACAGCGGCGGCACGTCCATGTCGCTGACGACGATCTTGCTGACAATGTTGTTGGAGGCCCAGATCAGGCACATCCCGGCCAGCAATAGAAAGTCGCGAAGGGTCATGGCCGGGGTCTAACCCGGCGCCCCACCGTAAGGCCACAGATTTACCTTGGCGAGGCTGCACGGACGGGTGGCAGTTGGCTTGCGGTCGACAGTGGGGTTCAAACCCGGCGCCGAACGAAGCGCAAGGCGGTATGGGTCGCCGAAAAGGCGCAGACCTTGTTGTCCATCAAGCCATGGCGCCTGGCGGCAGCCATGACCTCGACATCCTTCAGCGTCGCAGCCTTGCCCTTGCGCGAGACGACCCAGAGCGCGCCGCCTGGCGCCAGCCTGGGGACCAGGTCCCGGATCACTTCCAGTTCTGACAGGTTGTCCGCCCCCCAGACCAGGATATCCAGCGATTCAAGAACCGAGACCGCCGGTGCGCGGCCAGAGAGGGCCTTGTCAAAGTCGGCATCATCCACGGCAAGGACACCGACCCGCATGCCGGCCTTGATGCCGAGCTTGTCGAGCAGGCCGGGTGGATTGGCGACCGCCTCGGCCCAGCGCGCCGCCTGGGGCTGTCCGAGCGCGAACCGGCTGCCGTCCGCAAGCACCAGGTCTCCGTCCTCGGCCTCGATACCGTTCAGCGCTTCGCCCTCGAAGACACGGCGTGCGGCGCCCCGGAAGATCAGTCGGGGCGCCTCCCATTGAAGGCGGCCGCGGTCCGGGCCATCGGGAAACCGGACTGCGATGTCAGCGACATCCTTGCCCATGGCCGCATCCCTTCCTGTGGGGCCTACTTGCCGGTGAACACCGCCGGACGCTTTTCCAGCAGGGCGTTGACGCCCTCCATGTGATCCTCGGTCAGGTGGATGATGGCCTGGGACGCCGCGCTCATCTCCATCAGGGTGTCATAGCTGGTGGTCTGGCCGTGCTTGAGAAGCGACTTGGCCAGGCGCAGGGCGTGGGGCGGCTGCTTGGCGATCTTTTCGGCCATGGCGATGGCGGCGGTCATCAGCACGTCGCTCTCCACCACCTGGCTGACCAGACCCCATTCGCAGGCCTGCTGGGCGCTGATCACATCGCCGGTGAAAAGAAGTTCAGACGCACGGCTCATGCCGATGGTGCGCGGCAGCAGCCAGGCGCCGCCGTCGCCGGGGATCAGGCCCAGCTTCAGGAAGGTCACCCCGAACTTCGCATCCGCCGCAGCAATGCGAATGTCTGTCATGCAGGCGACGTCGCAACCCAAGCCAATGGCGGCGCCATTGACGGCGGCGATGGAGGGCACTTCCAGGCCATAGATCGACCGCACCACACGATGGATGTTGTTGCGGTATCCCTCGCGGATGGTCGGACCATTGCCGCTGAAGGCGCCTTCACGGGCCTTCATGGCCTTGACGTCGCCGCCCGCCGAAAAGGCGCGCCCCGCGCCGGTGAGGATCACACAGCGGATATCGAGGTCGGCATTGATCGCCGCACAGGCAGCCGCCACCTGGTCACCATCGCCCGGAGCCCCCAGCGCGTTCATCGCCTCGGGCCGGTTCAGGGTCAGGATGGCGATATGGCCGCGCTTTTCGGTAGTGATCAGGGACATGGACCGTTTCCTCGAAGGGGGTTTTTCCTTTCCATACCGGGCGACGGCCGGGCCGTCACCCTTTGCGCCTCAGACGGGGTCAGGAAGGGTCAGCACGACCTTCACACAGTCGCCGTGATGCTGTGAAGCGATGGCAGTGTTGATCTGGTCGAAGGCGAAAACCTTGACCAGCCGCTCGAGCGGCAGCCTGCCGGCCCGCCAGTGGGCGATAAGCTCCGGGATGAAGACGTCAGGGTCGCTGTCGCCTTCGATAATGCCCCGGACCGTCTGGCCGAAGGTCAGGACATTGCCCAGATCGCCGGGCATGGGGGTTCCAGCTGGCGGGATGCCGACAATGCCCAGCACGCCCTTGGGCGCCAGGGCGCCCATGATGGCGGTCAGGGTGTCCGGCCGGCCCGTGGTGTCGAAGGCGTAGTCAACGCCCTGGGGAAGGATCGCTCGCACAGCCGCCGCCAGGTCCGGGTCGCCGGCCGGATCGATGACGTGGGTGGCCCCCAGTTCCATGGCCAGGGCCCGGCGCACGGCATGGGGCTCGACCACGATGATCTGGCCGCAGCCCTGAATCCTGGCGCCCATGACGGCCGACAGACCGACCGCTCCGCCGCCGGTGATCAGCAGGCTGGAGCCCTGCGGACAGGCCAGGGCCAGCATGACGCCGCCGGCGCCCGTCTGGACGCCACAGCCCAGGGGCGCCGCAATCTCGAAGGGGATGTCGTCCGGCAGCTTGAGGACATTGCGCTCGTAGGCCAGGGCGTAGGTCGCGAAACTGGACTGGCCGAAGAAGTTGGACGACACCGCTTCCCCTCCCTGGCGGATCGCCTTGGCGCCGTCGGGGCGCATGCCGATGTAGTTGAGGGCCGGCATCATGTAGCAATAGGCGGGATCACCGCTCTTGCAGCGGTCGCAATGGCCGCAAGAGCGGAAGGTCAGGGCGACACGGTCGCCGGGGGCGACCTTGGTGATCGCCGATCCGACTTCGGTCACCACCCCCGCGCCCTCATGGCCCAGCACGGCTGGCAGGCTGAACGGCATGGCGCCTTCCCGGGCGACGAGATCGGTATGACAGACACCGACGGCGGCGATGCGGACCAGGATCTCGTCCGGCCGGGGGGCGTCTAGCTGGACGGTTTCCAGGGTGAAATCCGCGCCCGGCGCCCGGGCGACTGCGGCTGTAACCTGCATGATCTAGCTCCTGTTTCTTCTCGGTCGGCCGAGACAGCGATCGCAGGCGCCTACATCGGGCTGCCGTCCATTGGCCAGCAGGATCGGGACGCCGAGTCTGACCCGTTTCCATAGTCCGCCCGGACGTTTAAGGCAGCCCCGCCCGGTTGGCGACCGCTTTCGACTGACTGCAAAGTCGGCCTGCCCGGAAAGGCCAAACGCCGCCACGTCAGCCGCCGCAAAAGGTCGCGGAAGACCAACAATGCAAGGCGGGGGTCGGCGCTGACGCCGCCCCGACCTGGCCAGACTCAGCGGAAGGCCGCGCCGGGCCGGATGCCCAGGGCCTTGAACGCCATCGCCGCCGGGCAAAAGCCCGTGAAGGCGGCCTGGATCATGTTCAGCCCGGCAAAGGCGCTGAGCAACAACCACCAGGGGCTGACGAAATGGCCCAGCCCGACCCCGGCCAGCACGACGAGGCCGGCGAAAACGAAAACGGCACGATCAACAGTCATGGAGTACTCCTTGGGATCTTGGTCTCAGGCCTGGGCCAGCGCCTGGGTGGTCCAGGCGACAATCTGGTTAGCGGTCATCGCACCTGCCTGACGCGCGACCACCTGGCCGTCGCGAAAGAGAATCAGGGCGGGAATACCCGACACACCCAGTTCGGCGGTCACGGAGCCCTCCTGGTCTGCGTTGAGCTTGAGCAGCCGAACGTCCGGCTCAAGGGTCGCAGTCGCTGCCGCGAACTGCGGCCCCATGGTGCGGCAAGGACCACACCAGGGCGCCCAGACATCGACCAGCACCGCAGCGCCAATGGTCGAGCGCCT
>CAMAVA010000055.1 GCA_945861515.1 Brevundimonas vancanneytii
AGGCTGAAATGGGTCGGTCCTTCGATGGGACCGGCCCGGAAGCCCAGCTTTTCGGCCATGGCGTCGTCGTGGATCGAGCTGTGGCCGCCATATTCCTGATCCGCCAGCATCTGACGGGGCTCGCGCAGGGGGCCGCTGAGGATCAGGGGAGTGTCAAAGCTCATGGCGGGGTCTCTTGAATCGGGTGATGTCATTTCCGGCAGTCCCACCGTTCCATGTCGGACCAGCGCTGCCAAGTCAGGCATTGGTTCTGTCCTTGCGGAAGGGGCTCGCGGTGAAGGGCTCGACTCGCTAGCCTGCGCGCTTCGGCCAGACTGCAGAACGGCGCCAAGACCGGGTCATCAGCAGGCCAGGATCAGGGGATGGAACCAAATGAAACGCCTTGAAGCGCTTGCGCAGCTGACCGCCGCCGGACAGCCCTACGAGCTGGTCGAAGCCAGGATCGGCGACCGGACCTGCAGGGTGTTCCTGAATGCGCCCCAGACCCTGGACGAGCTGTACGCCTCGACCCGCAGCGACAGGCCGTTTGTCGTCTACGGCGAGGAACGCCTGAGCTTCGAGGCGGTCTGGGTCCAGTCCTGCACCCTGGCGGCTGCCCTGGTGGAGGATTTTGGCGTCGCGCCCGGCGACCGGGTGGCCATCTCCATGCGCAACTATCCCGAATGGATGATCGCCTTCTCGGCCATCACCTCCATCGGCGCCATTGCCGTGGCGATGAACGCCCTCTGGCAGCCTGACGAAATGGCCTTCGGTCTTTCGCATTCGGGGGCCAGGGTCCTGCTGGCTGATCCGGAAAGGCTGGATCGACTCGCCGCAAGTCCGTCTGCGCCCAGGGACCTGGCCGTGATCGGGGTCCGGACCGGCGGCGCTGTCTCAGCCGGCGTCCGCACCTATGAAGCGGTGATGTCCAGACCGGCAGTCGACGTCATGCCGGAGGTCCCCCTCCAGCCGGACCATGACGCGATCATGCTGTTCACTTCCGGCTCCACCGGCCACCCCAAGGGCGCGGTGTCCACCCATCGGAACGTGATCAGCGCCCTGCTGTCCTGGGAGCTGGACGCCCATGCGGCCGTGCTGACCGGTCTGGTGTCCGCGCCGGCCGAGGATGCGGCCCAGACCGTGGCCCTGCTGGGCATTCCGCTGTTTCACGTCACGGGCCTGCATGCGGTCTATCTGTCCTGCTACCGGGCCCAGCGACGTCTGGTGTCCATGTACAAATGGGACGCAGCCGTGGCCGCCGACCTGGTCGAGCGCGAGGGCGTCACCCACTTCACGGCGCCAGCGGCGGTGACGGGGGATCTGATTGATCTGGCGGCGCGCACCGGGCGGGATCTCTCCACCCTGGCCCAGATCGGCGGCGGCGGCGCGCCCCGGGCGCCGGAACAGGTTCGGGCCATCGACCGGGTCTTCGCCAGCGCCCGTCCGGCGACCGGCTGGGGCATGACCGAGACCAACGCCATCGGGGTTGGGATCGCGGCCCGGGACTATCTGGACCATCCCGACAGTTCCGGCCAGGTCTCGGCCGTGCTCGACCTGCGCATCGTCGATGAAGCGGGCCGGGTTCTCGGCCCCATGGAGCGCGGCGAGCTTCAGGTGCGCGGCGCCTCGATCATGAAGGGCTACTGGAACCGGCCGGACGCCAATGCCGAGACCTTTGTCGACGGCTGGCTGCGCACGGGCGACGTGGCCTATTTCGATCCTGACGGCTTTGTCTACATCGTCGACCGCATCAAGGACCTGGTGATCCGCGGCGGCGAGAACATCGGCTGCGGCGCCGTCGAGGCGGCCCTGCTGGAGCATCCGGCGGTGCAGGAAGCGGCGGTCTATGGCGTTCCGGATGCGCGGCTGGGCGAAGAGGTCGGGGCAACCCTCTATGTCAGCCAGCCGGTGGACGAGGCCGAACTCCGGGCATTCCTGGAGCCGCGACTGGCCCGGTTCCAGATTCCGCGATACTTCCGCATCACGGACGAGCCCCTCCCGCGCATCGCGTCGGGCAAGATTCTCAAGCGCCAGCTTCGCGAGGAAGCCGCCGCGGATCTGGCCGCCGGATAGGATTGCGACCGGCCGCAAACTTTCGCGGCCGGCGTCGGGTCATCAGCGGGGAAGCTTGCTGACGCCCATCAGGTGCTTGTCGATGGCTTGCGCGCATTGACGGCCCTCGCGGATCGCCCAGACCACCAGGGACTGGCCCCGTCGCATGTCGCCGCAGGCAAAGATGCGGGGATTGGTCGTGCGATAGTCGCTGACAGACGCCTTGACCGCGCCCCGGGAGTCAAACTCCACCTCGGCCTGTACCGTGAAGGTGGTGTGGCGCGGCGAGACAAAGCCCATGGCCAGCAGGACCAGGTCGGCCTTCAGTTCGAAGGCGCTGCCGGGAACCTCCTGCAGCACCTGCCGGCCCTGATCGTCGGCCTCCCAGGACATCCGAACGCATTCCAGGGCCGTGATCTTGCCGTCGACGCCGATGGCGCGTCGGGTGGCGACCGCAAACTCCCGCTCGCAGCCTTCCTGATGGCTGGACGAGGTGCGCAGCTTCAGCGGCCAGTCGGGCCAGGTCAGGAGCTTGTTCTCGTGCAGCGGCGGCTCGGGCATGATTTCCAGCTGGGTGACCGAGGCCGCGCCGTGGCGGTTGGAGGTGCCAATGCAGTCGGAACCCGTATCGCCGCCGCCGATGACCACGACATGCTTGCCCGCCGCCGAGATGGCGCCCTGGGGCGCCGCCTTGGCTTCGGCGTCGCCGGCATTGCGCTTGTTCTGCTGGACCAGGAAATCCATGGCGAAATGGATGCCGTCCAGTTCGCGCCCGGGCACTTCCAGATCGCGGGGCTTTTCAGCGCCGCCGGCCATGACCAGGACGTCATAGTCATCCAGGATACGCTGCACCGAGACATTGACGCCGATTTCCATATTGGTCCGGAAGATGACGCCCTCGGCTTCCATCTGGGCGACCCGGCGGTCGATCAGATGCTTTTCCATCTTGAAGTCCGGAATCCCGTAGCGAAGCAGCCCGCCGATCCGGTCGTTCTTTTCGAACACGGTCGGGCAGTGGCCAACCCGGGCCAGCTGCTGGGCGCAGGCCAGGCCGGCCGGGCCTGAACCCACCACCGCGATGCGTTTGCCGGTGCCGCGCGGCGAGGGACGGGGTTCGATCCAGCCTTCCTCCCAGCCCTTGTCGACGATCGCGCATTCGATCGTCTTGATGGTCACCGGGGTGTCGACGATGTTGAGGGTGCAGGAGGCCTCGCAGGGCGCGGGACAGACGCGGCCCGTAAACTCCGGGAAGTTGTTGGTCGACTGCAGGTTCTCGAGCGCTGTCCGCCACTGGTCCTGGTAGACCAGATTGTTGAAGTCCGGGATCTGGTTGTTGACCGGACAGCCGCTGTGACAGAACGGAATCCCGCAATCCATGCAGCGCGAGGCCTGCTGGTTCAGGGTCTTTTCGGGCAGGGGAACAACAAACTCGTTCCAGGTTTCCAGGCGTTTTTCCGGCGCCTCATAGACGCGGTCCTGGCGCTCGATCTCAAGGAAGCCGGTGGGCTTGCCCATGGGGTGTCTCCGACTTTGAGGGGTTATTCCGCAGCCACGGCGGCGGCGGAACGGGCGTTGGCCTGATCGGTCAGGGCGCGGCGATAGTCCTTGGGCATGACCTTCCAGAACCGGCCCAGAGCCTGGTCCCAGGTGTCGAGGATCTCGCTGGCCCGGCCGCTGCCGGTATAGAGCCGATGCCGCTCGACCAGGATCTTCAGGCGCTCGGCGTCGAACTTCATCATGTCGCCCATGCCGTTGTCCTCGACAGACACCGACTTCTGGCTGGGCCGCCCTAAGCCATCGGAAGCCTCCGTCGCCGTTATCGGCTCCAGCTCGACCATCGCGGCGTTGCACAGGGAGGGGAACCGTCCGTCCGGGTCATAGACATAGGCCACGCCGCCGGACATGCCGGCCGCGAAGTTGCGGCCGGTGGCGCCCAGAACCACGACCACACCGCCGGTCATGTATTCGCAGCCATGATCGCCGACGCCTTCCACCACCGCGACGGCCCCGGAATTGCGGACGGCGAAACGCTCGCCGGCCACGCCCTGGAAATAGGCTTCGCCGGCGATGGCCCCATAGAGAACGGTGTTGCCGACGATGATGTTCTCGACCGGGTTGCGGGTCGATTCCAGGGGTTGGCGCACCACAACCCGGCCGCCCGACAGTCCCTTGCCGACATAGTCGTTGCCGTCGCCGATCAGTTCCAGGCTGACGCCCCGGGCCAGGAAGGCGCCGAAGCTTTGGCCGGCGGCGCCATTGAAGGTCAGGGAGATGGTGTCTTCCGGCAGGCCGGCATGGCCATGGCGACGGGCGACCTCGGACGACAGCATGGTGCCGACGGTGCGGTTGATATTGCGAATGCCATAGGTTCCGCGCACCAGGGCTCCGGTTTCAAGGCCGGCCCTGGCGTCCTCGATCAGGGTCATGTCGAGCGCCTTGTCCAGACCATGATCCTGACGGTCGGTGTTGGACAGGCTGGCAGCGTTTTCCGGGCGCACGGCATGGAGGATGCGTGACAGGTCAACGCCGCTGGCCTTCCAGTGCTCGATGGCGCCGCGCATTTCCAGCCGCTCCACCTGACCGACCATCTCGGCGACGGTCCGGAAGCCCAGGCTGGCCATGATCTCCCTCAGCTCTTCGGCCACGAAGAAGAAGTAGTTGATCACATGCTCGGGCTGGCCCGTGAACCGGGCCCGCAGGACAGGATCCTGGGTCGCCACCCCGACGGGGCAGGTGTTCAGATGGCATTTGCGCATCATGATGCAGCCCGAAGCGATCAGCGGAGCGGTGGCGAAGCCGAACTCGTCGGCGCCCAGAAGGGCGGCGACAGCCACGTCCCGGCCGGTGCGCAAACCGCCATCCGCCTGGACGGCCACGCGGCTGCGCAGACCGTTGAGCAGCAGGGTCTGCTGGGTCTCGGCCAGGCCGATTTCCCAGGGCGAGCCCGCGTGCAGGAGGGAGGTGAGGGGGGATGCCCCGGTGCCGCCCTCGAAGCCGGAAATGGTGATGTGGTCGGCGCGGGCCTTGGCCACCCCGGCGGCAACCGTTCCAACCCCGACTTCCGAGACCAGCTTGACCGAGATCCGGGCGCGGGAATTGGCGTTCTTGAGGTCGTGGATCAGCTGGGCCAGATCCTCGATGGAATAGATGTCGTGGTGTGGCGGCGGACTGATCAGGCCGACCCCGGGGGTGGAATGGCGGACCCGGGCGATGTTCACATCGACCTTGTGGCCGGGCAACTGGCCGCCCTCGCCGGGCTTGGCGCCCTGGGCCATCTTGATCTGGATGTCGTCGGCATTGACCAGATACTCAGCGGTCACCCCGAAGCGGCCGGAAGCGACCTGCTTGATGGCCGACCGCATGGAATCGCCGTTGGGCATGGGCTTGAAGCGATCGGATTCCTCGCCGCCTTCGCCGGTGTTGGAGCGGCCGCCGATGCGGTTCATGGCAATGGCCAGATTGGTGTGGGCCTCACGGCTGATGGAGCCGAAGCTCATGGCGCCTGTGGCGAACCGCTTGACGATCTCCGAGGCCGGCTCGACCTCGTCGAGGCTGACCGGGCTGTCGCAGGTCTTGAACTGCATCAGGCCGCGCAGGGTCAGCAGGCGATCCGACTGCTGGTTGATCCCGTCGGCGAACAGCCGGTATTCGTCCGGAAGATTGCCGCGCACGGCATGCTGCAGCCGGCTGACCGTTTCCGGCGTCCAGGCGTGCTCTTCCCCCCGCAGGCGGAAGGCGAAGGTGCCGCCGACATCCAGCATCGAGGCATAGATGGGGTTGTCGCCAAAGGCGTCGCGGTGGCGGCGGACGGCCTCGTCGGCGATCTGTTCCAGGCCAATGCCCTCGATCGTGGTGGCCGTACCGGTAAAGTACTGTTCGATCACCGTGCTGTTGAGGCCCACAGCGTCAAAGATCTGGGCGCCGCAATAGGACTGGTAGGTCGAGATGCCCATCTTGGACATGACCTTGAGCAGACCCTTGCCGACCGCCTTGATGAAGTTCTTGCGGACCTCATAGGCCGACAGGGGATAGTCGTTGCGAACCCGCAGATATTCCAGGGTCTCGAAGGCCAGATAGGGGTTGACCGCCTCTGCGCCATAGCCGGCCAGGACGCAGAAGTGGTGGACTTCGCGGGCCTCTCCGGTCTCGATCACCAGGCCGGTCTGCATGCGCAGACCCTGACGGATCAGGTGATGATGCACAGCGGCGGTCGCCAGGGCGGCCGGGATGGCGATCCGGTTGGACGAGGTCGCCCGGTCCGACAGGATCAGGATGTTCATGTCGGCCAGGACATTGTCCGTGGCCTCGCGGCAGAGCCGTTCCAGCGCCTTTTCCAGACCTGCCGCGCCGTCTTCGGCTGGCCAGGTGGCGTCGAGGGTTGCGGTGCGGAAGGCGCCGTCCAGCAGTTCGCTGATCGCCCGGATCTTGGCCAGGTCCTCATTGGTGAGGATGGGCTGCGACACTTCCAGACGCTTGTGGGTTCCGGCCTGACGTCCCAGCAGGTTGGGTCTTGGCCCGATCATCGAGACCAGGCTCATGACCAGTTCCTCGCGGATCGGATCGATGGGCGGGTTGGTGACCTGGGCGAAGTTCTGCTTGAAGTAATCGTAGAGCAGCTTGGTGCGGCGCGACAGGACGGCGATCGGCACGTCGGCGCCCATGGATCCGATGGGATCGTCGGCGGTCTGGGCCATGGGCTCCAGGAAGAACTGCAGGTCTTCTTGCGTGTAGCCAAAGGCCTGCTGGCGATCGAGCAGCTCCTGCGGATCGGCGCCCATCAGGGCTTCGGCCGGCGGGGCCTCGGGCAGGTCTTCCAGCTTGAACTGGGTGCGGGCCAGCCATTCGGCATAGGGCTCGGCGTCAGCGAGGGAGGCCTTGATTTCCTCGTCCTCGATGATCCGGCCCTGCTCCATGTCGATCAGCAGCATCTTGCCAGGCTGCAGACGCCATTTGCGCACCACCCGCTCTTCGGGAACGGTCAGCACGCCGACCTCGGAGGCCATGATCACATGGTCCTGGTCGGTGATCACGAAGCGGGCAGGCCTCAGCCCGTTGCGGTCCAGGGTGGCGCCGATCTGGCGGCCGTCGGTGAAGGCCACGGCGGCCGGTCCGTCCCACGGTTCCATGAGCGCGGCGTGATATTCGTAAAACGCCTTGCGCTTGGGGTCCATCAGCGGGTTGCCGGCCCAGGCTTCCGGGATCAGCATCATGACCGCATGGGCCAGCGGATAGCCGCCGGCCACCAGCAGTTCCAGGGCATTGTCCAGGCAGGCGGTGTCGGACTGGCCATGCGGGATCAGGGGCCACATCTTGTTGAGGTCCGGACCCAGCAGGTCGGATTCAAGCGTGCGGCGCCGGGCGTTCATCCAGTTGACGTTGCCGCGGACGGTGTTGATCTCGCCGTTATGGGCGATGAACCGGTAGGGGTGAGCCAGTTTCCAGGACGGGAAGGTGTTGGTAGAGAACCGCTGGTGAACCAGGGCGAGGGCGGACTCGGTCAGGGGGTTCTTCAGGTCCGTGTAGAAGACGCCCACCTGGCCTGCCAGCAACAGGCCCTTGTAGACCACCGTCCGGCTGGAGAAGGAGGGGAGATACAGTTCCGCCAGCCCTGGCAGGTTCTTCTTGACCGCCAGCTCCTCCAGCGGGTTCTGGAGCTGCTTACGGATGGTCAGCAGCTTGCGCTCGAAGGCGTCCTGGTCGCGGGTTCCGGGGCCCCGGCCGACGATTGCCTGACGGATCACAGGCATGCCTGCCAAGACGGCTTCGCCCAGGCCCGAGGTGTCGATGGGCACATCGCGCCAGGCGATGAAGGTCTGGCCCTCGACCTTCAGGAAGTGCTCGAACTGGGACACGGCCACATCCCGCGCCGCCTGGTCCCGGGGCATGAAACACATGGCCACGGCATAGTCGCCCGGCGCCGGCAGATCGACGCCGGCGCCAGCGGCCCAGTCGCGAAGCAAGGCATCCGGCATCTGAATCAGAATCCCGGCGCCGTCTCCGACCATGGGGTCAGCCCCCACGGCGCCCCGATGATCGAGGTTGATCAGGATCTCCAGGCCGCAGGCCACCACCTCATGGGATTTGCGTCCCTTGATATTGGCCACGAAGCCGACGCCACAAGCGTCGTGCTCATTGCGGGGGTCGTACAGGCCTTGCGAAACGGGAGCGCCCATCCGGGGAATCCTTGGAGTCAGAACAGCGAAAAGCTGCCCGGTCGGGACCGGGCTGAAGTGGATATAGATCGCGGCATTAGCGGTAAGGCCGCCAAGGGGGCAATCGGTAATTTATTTCCACATTCTGCTGCGAGCTTGCACCATGCGGAGATAAATTGCGCAGATTCCGGTCTTTGGGGCCGATGGTGATCCAGTTGCGACCGGATCACCCCTCCCGGTCACCGGCCCTGGAAGACCGGCGGACGCTTTTCGACAAAGGCCAGGGAAGCGGCCTTGTGGTCTTCGGTCATCATGGTGCGCACCATGTGGATGGCCTCCATGTCCAGAACCTCGCCGAGGGTGCCATGCTCGGCGAGGCCGAGGTTCTTTTTCATGTAGCCGATTGCCGCTGTCGGCAGACTGGCGAGGCGACGCGCCATTTCCCCGGCCTCGCGGGCAAGGTCCTCTGGCGACACGGCCCGTGTCACGATGCCGAGGCGCGCGGCCTCGGCGCCGGTGATGACATCTGCCGTGAAGTAGAGTTCCCGCGCCTTGGCCGGTCCGACCAGATGGGTGAGGAAGTAGCTGCCGCCATAGTCGCCGGAGGCCCCGATCTTCGAGAAGGCGGTGGTCATCTTGGCGTCGCTGGAGGCGATGCGCAGGTCGCAGGCCAGGGCCATGGACAGGCCAGCGCCAGCGGCGGCGCCGGGAATGACGGCCAGGGTGGGCTTGGGCATCTGGTGAAGCCAGCGGCTGAACTCCATGCCGGTGCGCAGCCCATGGACCCGCTCCTCGAAGCTGGGCGGAGTCTGGCCTTCCCTCGGCGCAGCAACAAAGCCTTTCACATCCCCCCCGGCGCAAAAGGCGCCGCCGGCCCCGGTCAGGACGACGACGCGAACCCTGGGGTCGGCAGCAAGTCTGGGCCCAGCTTCTGACAGGGCGGCCAGCAGTTCGCCGGTGAGGGCGTTGCGGGCCTCAGGGCGGTTCATGGTCAGGGTGGCGACCCCGTCTTCAAGGGTTTCGATCAGTTGGCTGGTCATCATGGTCTCCGGACGTGACGGGGATGATTGTCTTGAGACTGGCTCTTTTCCCCGGTCTTCGGGGGGGACCATACAGCCATGACTACCGGCTCGCCATCGCTCTTCGGTTGGCCGAAAGCGCCAGGAATATCGCCGGAGCCACGACAATCGCCCCGAGCAGGAAGGGGCCGTTGATATGGCTCTGGAACACCAGGCTGGCGCACAGGGGCCCCACGACCCGCGCCAGGGCGCCGGCGGCGTTGTTGAGCCCCATGATCTGGCCCTGTCGATGGGGGTCTGCGCTGCGCGACAGCATTGCGCCGACGTTGGGAAAGGCGACCGACTGGCCGACCGCCGTCAGGCACATCAGGACGGTGGTCATCTCCCCGCCGGTCGATACGGTCTGCAACACCATGGCGGCCACGGTGATGACCATTCCAACGGCCAGCATCGGCCCTTCGCCAAATCTTTCCGACAGGCGACCGGTGATCAGAGTCTGGGTCAGGAAGGCGCTGGCCCCCACAAAGGCGAAGCTGATGCCGATTTCCCGGGGCCCCCACTCGAACCTTGCCTGGGTCCACAACCCGAACACCGACTCGATGCCGGTAAAGGCGAATCCCACCAGGAAGGTCAGCAGCAAAAGCCGGCTCATGACCGGATGCTGCAGGACGTCCCCCATCACCGCCCAGCGGCTTGGCCGGCGTGAAGGGCCGGAGTCCCGAACCCGACTCTCCCGGATAACCATCACGATCGCAATGACACAGAGGAAGGCGAGGCCGGATGCGATGAACAGGGGGATGCGAAAACCGGCCGGGCCGGCATTTGTATGGGCAAACAGCCCCCCGATGGAGGGGCCGACGATCAGTCCGACGTTCCAGGCAGCGCCCTGATAGGACAGCTGGCGGGCCCGACGTTCCGGAGGCGTGACGTCGGCGATATAGGCCTGGATGACCGAGCCATTGCCCGCCGCCAGGCCGCCCACCAGCCTTATGAGGAAGGCCGCCCAGATATTGGGTGCAAAGGCCAGGGCCAGATAGCAGAGACAGTTGGCCGTGATGGTCGAGATGAGGATCGGCTTGCGACCGTAGCGGTCCGACAGCCGGCCCCAGAAGGGCTCGCCAAAGAAGGCGCCGACCGAATAGGCCGAAAAGATCAGGGCGATCTGCCAGGGCGGCGCCTCGAAGGACTTGGCATAGAAGGGCAGCAACGGGACGATGATCCCGAAGCCCAGCATGTTGATGAAGATCACGGCGATCAGCGAGGCCGCCGCAAATCGGGGCTCCGGTGCGCGCTGCGGCGCAGCTTCAGTCATGTGATCGGTGATAAGGGCAGCCTGTAACCGTGGCAAGACGGCCTCGGCAGGCCCTGGGTCAGGCCGGAGAGCCGCTGACCGCCGACACCAGGCCTTCGAGCGCGAGGGCCAGGACCTCGAGCGTCTCGAAATCGATCGCCCGGCCGTCATCGCCTGGCGTGTGAAAGCCGGGAAAGCTTCCGGCCAGGCCGATCACGGTCTGGTGCCCGGCCCGGATCACGTCCCCCGTTTCGCCGGGCGCCTGCGGGCCTGCCGGGAGTCGGGTCCAGAAGTCGGCCGGGAGCGCCAGGCCTGCGCGACCGGCCATGTTTGACGACACCGTGGCATACTGCAGCCTCGGCCGGTCATAGCGCTGATCCAGGGCAACCGCGGCGAGGCTGGCGCCCAGATGCAGCCAGAGGGCAGTCTGATCAGGGCTCGGGGCCCGCCCGACCAGATATTGCATGCCAAGATGGCCCAGCTCATGGGCGCCGGTGCCCAGCAAAACGACCGGGCAGGGGGCCGCCAGGATCCAGGACGGTGCGCACCGGAAAACGGTGGAGTGCGGCGGCATAGCCAAGATCGCGAAGTCTGCCGGCAAACCAGTCAGCGGTTCGGGCTTCCACCACCGTACCGGTGCGGTGCTCCCCGAAGCTGATGAAGGTTTCAACGTCGCTGCGCATGCCCCCGGTTCCTGTGCTCGCCGACAGAGCGGGACTGGCGACCAGCCCCAGGCCCTGGGCCAGCAGGGTGCGACGGGCAAGGGCCATGAGGATCGACGTCCCGGGTTATCTGGATCGGCCCCGGCCTGCGACCGGCCAGAGCGCCACCAGCGTATCGCCCTGAACGACGTGGAAGGTGTCGTAGAGGTTGACGGTCGGGTCGCAATGGGGCGCGGCCAGGGTCACCAGGGCATTGAGCGGCGGGGCTTCCGCCGCCCCGACAATCAGGGCGCCATGTTCATCCCCCATGAAGGCGTATCGCGATCCTTCCGGCGCGCCGCCAAGAATCAGGGGCGGATCAGCATCGGTCGAAAACGACTTGAAGCCGGCATCCAGGGTCACCATCCCCCGGGCATTGGCGCTGACCACCCGGGAATCGATCATCAGGGCGGTCTCGAAGGGCGATCCTCCGCCGTCCTGAAGCTCACAGGCCAGGTACTGGCTGTCCATGAAGACATAGGAGCCGACCTGGAGTTCGGTGAATAGACCAAGATCCGCATCGATCCTGTGGGTCCCGGTGCCGCCGCCGGTGACGATCTCCGGGGCGCCGCCGGCCGCTGTCAGGGCCTCGATGACGGTCCGGACATAGCCGGCCCGTTCCTCCATGGAGGCCTTGCGGGCCTCGAACCCCTCGATGTGCTGCTGCATGCCGCAATAGCACTGGATGCCGCCATAGATCAGGGCCGGTTCGGCGCGGATCGCCGCCAGAAGGGCCACCGCCGCCTGCGGCGAGGCGACCCCCGTCCGGCGGATTCCCGGGTCGATGTCGATGATCACCGTCAGGGGCTTTCCGCCCGTGGCGGCCCTACCCAGGGCCTGGACATTGTCCGGATGGTCAACCACGCACATCAGGCCCTCCGTCCGCGCATTGAGCGCCACCAGCCGCTCGATCGCGGGGGCGGACACTACCGGGGACGTCAGATGCAGGCCGGTCGCCACGCCGCCCTCGGCCAGGGCTTCGGCTTCGCCCAGCTTGGCGCAACAGGCGCCGATGGCGCCGGCGGCGATCTGCCGTCTGGCGACATCCGGGCTCTTGTGGGTCTTGGCGTGCGGCCGCAGCTTGAGGCCCTTGGTCGCAGCGAACCCGGCCATGAGGGCGATGTTCCGGTCCAGGGCGTCCTGGTCGATGATCAGGACCGGCGTGTTGAGATCCCGGCGCGAGCCCTGCCGCCCGATCAGATGTCCGTGAAGTTCGACATCGTTCATCGCCAAGCCGCCTGCAGGGTCAAAGTCGCCATGGACGCGACCTTAATCCTGTCTGGCGGCGCTGGACCACAGGATTGTAGAGCCCTGTCCTGACCAGGGGCTGGCCTGGGTATCGATAGAGGTCAGGTGACCGGGGTTTTCAGGCCAGGTCAGAAAGAGAAACAGACCCGTCTGCATAGGTCCAGCCGTTCCCGCCCGATGTTGCGGCCGCCATCTGCCTGGCCGCAAAATTCCAGTTCGCCAGTCGGTCCCACCAGCCCTCGAGGAAGGCGGCGCGGTCGTTCTGGTGATCGAGGTAATAGGCATGTTCCCAGACGTCGCAGACCAGCAACGGCATGCCGTCTCCAGCCCGACGCGGATCGCCGTCATGGGACTGATGAATGGCGATCGCGCCATCGTCCAGGACCAGCCAGATCCAGCCTGATCCGAAATGGCCGACGCCGGCGGCGACAAAGGCCTTCTTCAAGCCCGCTGCGCCACCGTCTGTTCTGGCGATCGCATCGGCCAGGGAGCCTGAGGCGGCATCCGGCCGCCTGGCCATGCTGTTCCAGAAAAAGCCGTGGTTCCAAGCCTGGACGGCGTTCTGCGACAGTTTTGTCCGTGATTCTCCTTCGGCCTTGGCCATGATTGTTTCCAGGGAGGCCTCAGGCCAATCGAGTTCCCGGGTCAGCTGGTTCACCACCTCGACATATTTCGCATGATGCCGGTCGTGGTGGATCTGCAGGGTCCGGGTCGACAGCACGGGCTCCAGCGCATCATAGCTGTAGGGCAGCGGCGACAGTTCAATCATGGTTCGCTCCTGTTCCTGTCTGCATCTCAGACCCGGTGGCGCGTCCTCAACGCATCGGGACGGAGCTTCGATCCGCCGGGCCGTCGGAAGTTTCGCAAGGGGCGGGACATCGGGGCGTGACGGGTCAAGGCTATGGTGGGAGGATCGCAGCCCTTGCCCAAATGGCTTTGGGGTGACAGGGACGCCGGTATCAAGACAGGTTCGCTTCCTCAGGACTCCTGACCCTTCGGAGGGCAGGCAAGGCGGGGACAGCAAGAACCGCGGGCAGCAAATGGGTGAGGCGACAGATCGATGACCATCAAGCAGCAAAGCGACCATCAAGCATCGGGTCCCCTGGTCGGGGTTCGCATTATCGACCTGTCCCAGTTCGTTCTCGGTCCTTACGCCACCCAGACCCTGGGCGATCTGGGCGCCGATGTGATCAAGGTGGAAGAGCCTTCCGGCGACCGGCAAAGGAACGGCGGCAAGGCGCCCAACTCCAAGGAAATGGGCCCCTCCTATGTCGCTTTCAATCGCAACAAGCGGTCAGTCAGCCTGGATCTGAAGACCGATGAGGGCAAGGCGGCCCTGACCGCCCTCATCGCGACGGGGGATGTATTCATCCACAACATGCGGCCATCCGCTGTGGCGCGGCTCGGCTTTTCCTATGAGCAGGTCGCTGCGATCAAGCCGGACATCGTCTATGTCGAGGCCATGGGCTATGCCCCGGAGGGACCCTATGCCGGCCTCCAGGCCTTTGATGACCTGATCCAGTCGGCCAGCGGCGCCTGCGGCCTGGGTCAACTGGTGGATCCGGAAGCCGATCTGCGGCCCCTGCCGTCCCTCCTGGCCGACAAGACCTGCGGCCTGTTCGCGGTCATCGCGACTCTTGCCGCCCTGCGCCACAAGGAAAAGACCGGCGAGGGCCAGTATGTGGCCGTTCCCATGCTGGAAACCTTCACCGGCTACATCATGGCCGAGCACCTCTATGGCGAGACCTTCGTGCCGCCGACCGGAAAGTTCGGCCATACCACCACGATCACGCCTCACCGGCGGCCGGTCCAGACCCGCGACGGCTGGATCACTGTCCTGCCGGCCAATGCCGCGCAGTCAGCGCGGTTCATGGAGCTGGGCGGCCTGCCGGGCGCCTATGAAAGCGAGCGCTTCACCTCCAAGCCCAGCGGCAAGGCCAAGGTCAACGAATACTACGCCATGATGGCGGAGGCCGCCGCCGCCCACACCACCGAGGAATGGATGGCCCTGGGGGCTGCCAACTCCATCCCTGTGATGCGCGCCAATCTGCCGGCGGATATCTTCGAGGACGAACAGCTGAGCAAGACCCTGTTCGAGACCCGCCAGCTGGAAGGGGAGGGGGACTACCGCGCCATCAAGCCTGGCCTGCAGTTTTCGAAGACGCCGGCCAGTATCCGCCGCGATCCGCCCCGCATCGGTCAGGATACGGACGAGGTGCTGGCCGAGATCGGCTATCCAACGGGCAAGGCCTGACCCGGCGGACCCCGGAACACTGGAAGGACAGCCCCATGGCCTATGACAGCTACAGCCGGCTGAAGATCAGCCGGGATGGCGGCCGACTGACGGCGCTGGTCGACAATCCGCCGATCAACCTGATGACGCTCGAGCTCTATTCCGAGCTCTCGAGGCTGTCGCTGGAACTGGAAGCGGATCCGGAGGTGATGGTGTTCGTGCTCAAGAGCGCGAACCCGGACTTCTTCATTGCCCATTTCGACGTGGCCGCCATTCTCGGGTTTCCAATCGACCAGCCGGCGGCCCGGGAAGCCGCTGGCCAGAATGCCTTCCACGCCATGTGCCAGCGCTTCGGCAGCATGAAGGCTGTGACCATCGCCCTGATCGAGGGACGGGTAGGCGGCGGAGGCAGCGAGCTCGTCATGGGGTTCGACATGCGGTTCGGCGTGCGGGGCCAGACCCGGATCAACCAGATGGAGGTTCCGCTGGGCATCCTGCCGGGCGGTACGGGCACCCAGCGACTACCGCGTCTGATCGGCCGGGCCCGGGCCCTGGAAGTCATTCTGGGCGGCGGCGACCTGGACGCCGAGACAGCCGCCGCCTGGGGCTATCTCAATCGCTGCCTGGAGGCTGATGAGATTGGCCCCTTCGTGGATGACCTGGCAGCCCGCATCTGCGCCTGGCCGGCCGAGGCCGTGATCCTGGCCAAGCGGGCTGTATCCCTGGCCGCAGGTCCCTTGCCGGAGGGCCTGGTCGAGGAGAGCTTTCTCTTCCAGTCCCTCATCCGGGACGAAACAGCCCGCCTCAAGATGCAGCGCTTTCTCGATCTCGGCGGCCAGACCCCGGAGGGCGAACGCGAGGTCGAGCGACTGAGCCGGCAACTGGCCGGGGCGCCTTCGGGGCCCATCACATCGGCTGACTGATGGTTGCTTCCCGGGGCGCTCGCCCTGGGCCTATGGCTTGATGGTCCCGGCAGCCAGGTCACCGACCCTGCGGAAAACCTCCGGCGCCGAAACGGCAAAGCGCCGGCCCATTCGGTCCAGCCCGGCCGTGTTGGGATGCAGGCCGTCCGGCAGGTCGGCCAGATCAGCGGTGTCGAACAGGTCACGTCCGTCCTGATAGAACAGGTCTGCGTCTCCGGTCGCCTGGCGTCCGGCAACGATCTGGGACAGCAGCGCTCGTATCCGGCCAAGCGTCAGGGCGCCTTCGGCAAGCTCGGCCGGCCGCTCAACCGTCCGGATCTGGTCGCCCGCCCTCAAGGTAGGCCCTGGTCTATCTTCGATCATCGGGCAGAGAATGGGCGAGAGGACCAGAACCGGTGTGTCGGGAAGGCCCTCGCGCAGGGTGTCGAGAAAAGCGTGGACGGCTGGTGCGAAAGTCCGCTCGCGCATGGAATCCAGGTTGATCACGTTCACGCCCAGCTTGAGGCTGATCAGGTCTGGCCGGGCATCCCGGATGGCCCGGGCCACAAAGCCGTCCAGGTGACATTGGCCGGCAAACCCCAGATTCAGCAGGTCGAGTCCAAGGATCCGAGCCGCGACGGCCGGCCAGGTTCCGCTGGGACCCTCCGCATCCATGCCGTGGCTGATCGAACTGCCATAATGGGCCCAGAGAGGGCGCTGAGACTCGATGATCCCGAGGGCTGCCCCGGAGTCGATCTGCAGCGAATGCAGATCCACCAGGGCCGATTGCGGCAACCAGATCTCGACCCGTTTGGAGCCGGGCGGGAGCCGCGCAAAGTCGATCTGGCAAGGCTCGCCGGGCAGCACGGACACGGCCTGGGGAACCTGTGTGGTGTCGACGACGAGGGTTCGTCCGGACTGAACTGTCGCCCGGTCATGGAGGACCCCGTCCACCATAAGGTCAAAGGCGATGGTCCGCCTCGACTCTGGCAGTATCTGCAGACCGGTGGTCAGAACCGTCAGACCCAGAGTGCGGCTGGTGGTCAGGAATTCCAGTCGCACCCCGCTGGTCATGCCGGCCATCAGATCCAGGCTGGCGTCCAGGTTCTGGGCTTCGGCCCAGGCCGGCAGTCGGCGCGGCGAGAGGCCAGACCGTGTCTGCCGCTGTCCGAGGGATCCCTTGAGATGGCGGGCCAGCTGGTCAGCGGGAAAGGATTGCATCAGGCCCCGGCCGCGACACGGGTCAGGGCGGGCAGCCAGATGTCCAGGCCGGGCACGTCGCGGCCCGCTACCTTGGCGGCTTCATCGGCCCGGCGAAGAACCAGGGCTTCACGCCAATGGTCCCGCGTCTCGAAATCCCGGATTTCCGATTCTGACAGGTCGCCCCCCTGGGCCGCCAGGGAGGCGACGCTGGTGGGCGAGAGCCTTGCGCGATAGTCAGGATCGGTTGTCACCAGATAGCGCTTGGCAAGGACGTGAAGCCCCACAAGGGCGGCGACCCGGTCCCCGAGCACCTGCCGCACCGCTTCTGAGCTGACCAGATCATGGTCGCGGATATGGCAGAGCCCATGACCGATGTCGTGCACCAGCCCGGCGACCTGCAGCGCCTCGTCATCCGGCGCCATCGCCGCCAGTTCGGCGGCGCACTGCAGGCCGTGATCCAGTTCGCTCATGCCGTCGGCCTCGGCAGAGACCCAGGTCGCCATGGCGTTCAGGCGGGCGATGAGGCTGTCCAGATCGGCATAGGCGACGGATGTTTCTGCGGATTCAATCATGGTCGGTCCTTCCCCAGTCTTGCGGCATGACCGGCCAACGGCCGACCCCGCCGTTTTCCACCAGCATGCCGGTCAGGGTGCGGTCCGCATGCTGGGCGCGCCAGTTCAACATGCGCTGCGCCATGTCCAGGATCCGGGCGGGATCGGTGACCGGTGTGCGCCAGGTCGGGTCGGCCTTGAGGTCGAAACACAGGTAGCTGCCGTCGCCGAAATGCACATAGGCCGCATCGTCGGTTCGGATGGCGGCCAGGTTCTGACGCTCCAGCCTCCGGTCCCAGGGCCAGTCATGTGGTCCCTGGGCGATGAACCCCGAGCGCCAGTCAAACTCCCAATGGGCGGAGTCCCGCCACCAGGGCGGGGTCTCGCCCTGCAGGAAGGGCGTCAGGGGCAGGCCGTCGCACTGCGCCGGGACCGGAATCTGCAGGGCGTCGCAGAGGGTCGGGAAGATGTCGATATTCTGGGTGAACTGGTCGACCACCAGGCCGCGCGCCGCGCCGGGTCGTGGATCCCGGGCCAGGCCAAGGATGTTGAAACTGCCCTGAAAGAAGCCGAGCTTCTGGATCAGGCCATGATCGCCCAGCTGTTCGCCGTGATCTGAGGTGACGATGATCAGGGTGTCGTCCCATTGGCCCCGGGCTTCCAGGGCGTCCCAGACCCGGCCCAGCTGGTGATCCACCTCGCTGACCATGCCGAAATACTGGGTCATCATGTGACGCATGCCGGCGTCGTCGGCCGGGGCGGCGAGCAGCGGGTGCTTCAGGAACCGCTCATGCAGCCAGTGACGCTCGTCTGACGGCGCGATGGGCAAGGGCATGTCGGCGGG
>CAMAVA010000056.1 GCA_945861515.1 Brevundimonas vancanneytii
GGCCTGTCAGAGGGGCATACCACACCGTTCCGGGGCGGGTGGCAGGCGGGGGTGCTGGTGGACCGCGTGTTCGAGGGCCGTCCGGACAGCCAGCTGTCTTTCGGCATGAACCAGGCCTGGATCAACAGCCACGAACGGGCCAACGGCGCCGATGCCGGCCGGGACATTGGCAAGACCGAAACGGCCCTCGAGATAACCTATTCAGACAGGCTGACGCCGCACCTGACCATCCAGCCGGACCTGCTATATGTGATCCGCCCGGCCGGCGACCGGGACATCGACAATGCCCTGGTGGCGACGGTGCGGGTGCGGGTGGAGTATTGAGGGGGCTCAAGTGATTTGAAGGTCAGACTTGGATCCTATCGCGTTCTGATCGAAACGCTCAGAACAGGAAACCAAGCTCCAAATCACAAGGTCCCAGCATTGTTCGCCTTGATAACTGCTTCACAGTTGTCGGAAACCGCTCCGGTCATTCAAGTCAGGCATCACTCTTGCGTGGCCGCCCCCTCGGTCGGCTGCCGGAACCCGGACGCTTGAGCGACTGAAAGACTTCGGTCAGAACACGGGTTCCGTAAAGAGGTCCCATATGTCCGAAGTCAGGCGCGGTGTAGGACTCGAACCCGTTGGCGGTCATTCTTGGAGCGGCCTCTGCAAACTCCGATCTGGTGAAGACCCTGTCAATCGTCTCATCCGGCTGTTCAAGAACTCGGAAATTCGGCAACAGGGCCTCGCAACGCCTTTGCATGGTCCTGTAGACGGTCAGCAGGTCATCAGTACGATCTGACATATAGCTCCACAACTCGACTTCCTCGGTGGAGTCGAGCACGCTGATGCTCCGAAAGGGTTCCGGAACCAGCAGGATCGGCGCCTCGCTGGCGCTCCTGATAGTTTTAGCCAGGTCGATCGCCAGCGACATCTCGAATAACCCGGCCATGGCAAGCTCACGACAATCCTCAGAAATAAGGTAACGGTGCTTGAGGTCAGAGACGCCACTGAACAGGCGATACCTTTGATGCATTCGCGCCAGGCGCGTGAAGCTGAAACCCAAGCCCACCAGAATGAACTGGTCATAGTCAGCCAGTTCGATCCTGGTCTGGCCGCCGGACGTTACCTTCAGCATTTCGGCCAGGCTCCCGGAACCCGGAAGCAAGGCCGTGTCCTGAAGGCTGAGGCCAGACATGGAGTCCCTGGGGCTGCCAAAAAAATCCAGCTTGTGGGTTGTCTTCAGACCGGAAGAGCCGGCCTTGATGGCGGCGAGATGGGAGTCACCCAACAGGCAGATTTTCATGCGAAGGCCTCCAGAAGCGCTTCCTCACAAACCACAGCCGCAGCGGATCGTTTTTTCTCGACGGAGAATGGCGGGTGCTCGGAAAAGAACTTTTCCATGACGACGGAAACGCCTTCCTCCCTGACGTTTCGGGCGTCGTCTTCATAGAAGCGCCCCTGTGAAAACGGGCTGGAAATCACCTCGTAGGACGGGAAGTAGTCCACGTTGGAGAAATGGCTTTCCATCTCCCCGGCAGCAGCCCGGAGGATGGATTTCGACATTATGGTTGCCGGCAAAACATGCTGGTGGGACGCCGTCGCCGCGAGGGGCACAGGAGACACGGTGAGCAGCATCCGGGAATTGGCATTATAATACAGAAGAAGCCTGCGGATCGCCATCAGGTCAGACAGGACCTCCTCGAACCGAAAATTGTGGAAGGAGTGGATGGCCGGATCGAAAGTTCCTGCGATGGTTCCCGGCGCGGTGGGATAGACGGTCCCGGACTCTGTATGGATCCAGGCTTCGGTCAGGCCCAGGGTGAATACAAAGACATCCGCCCTCTTCAGCATCGTCCTGATCTGGCCCAGATGGATTTCGCGATGCGCCCGGACCTCGTCCATGGAGGCCAGTCCCCTGGGTTCCACATTGGGGCGCAGGGCGTCGACCCATCGATCTCCCTTGCTCCAGATCGCGTCCGCGGGGTTCCATCGGTTGATGCTTTCCCGGATCAACTGATAAAGCTGTCTGGCCGTATAGATATTTCCATAACGGGCCGAGTAGAGTTCATAGCCATACTGCTGGGCCAGTTCAGTTTTCAGTCCCGGTGGCGGCGGTTCCATGTCGATGACCGAATAGCCCACGGCCCGCATTCTTCGCGCGATATGCTGGGCGAAACAGGAGCCGGCCGTGGCAATCTGGTCGGATCGGCCGATTTCAAATTTTTTCTTGTAAAGCCCCTGAATGGTCTCGGGCGTGGTGCTGGCGACACCGGTTCTCCAGAAAGCTTCGGGAGGTAAACCTCGGTAAGGTGAAGACATGGTTTGGTCTCTGGCTATGCAGGAGGTTCGTAAGTTTCACTGAACCGATCAAGGATGGAATAGATTTTGGACTTTAGAGCAATGCTCTGATGGTTTGATGACCATTCAGGCGCCATCCACGGGCAAGCTGCCTGTCTTCTGCAAGGAACGGGTGCCGTCCTGTCGGTTGAGAGTGATGCGGTAGCGCTCGGGGGCAAGCGGCGGGGCGCCCTGTTCGCAAAAGGCTTCCAGGATGCTGACCGCGCCCTCCACGTCCGAAAAATCCAGCTTGGGACAGGTCCGGAGATCGAGGTTCCACCAGCGAACAGCAAGCAGTCGCTGCACGAGGGCTTCTGGAAATCTCATCCGGATCACCTTGGCAGGCGAACCGCCTACGATCTCGTAGGGACCTACGTCGCGGATGACCACGGACCGTGCGGCAATGATGGCGCCGTCCGCGATCCTGACGCCGCGTCTGATGAAGGCGCCGTCCCCGATCCAGACATCATGGCCGATATGGGTGCTGGGGGGCTCGCTGAAGTCGTGAGATTGCTGGACCGCAGAAAAATAGGCGTCACCCCTGAAGCTGGAGCCGCGGCCATAGGCGATGGGGTGAGAAGAGAGCATGGCCGTCGGGTGCTCATTGGGCCCGATGACCACGCCAGGCGCGATTGAACAGAACCGGCCGATTGTCGCGCTGGAAATCACACCTGGACCCGTGGTGAAGGAATAGGCGCCGATGTCTGCCCATCCCTTCAGAGACGAACGCCCAAACCCGACAGGCGCCTCGATCAAGGCGTTGGCGGGGATTTGTCGATGATCCAGTTCGATCCCCAGCCTCTTCAGCATCACCGCCAGGGTCTTGGGATCCAATTGAGACCCTGAAGCCGCCAAGTCCTCAACGCTCATAACTTGATGGCGTCAACATACAGAGACTCGCCCGGGCGCGTGGTGTCGAAGTAGTGCTTGTTCCTCAGCAAGGGTGACAGGCTTTGACCATAGCTGGTGCGCACCGCGTTGGAGAACCCGGCTTCTAGAAGCAACCGCTTGAGCTTGTCCCCATCATACCAGTTGATGTGGAGGCTCGGCCGCTTTGTCGCAAAGTCAGCTGAAGCGAGGAAATGCTCACAGGCTTCGCCGATGGACATTCTGGCGAAGACATCATCGACGGCTTCATCGACTTCCAGCCCGTCAAAACTGCGATTCAGGCCCAGACAGCTTGCAAAACGCAGGAAGAATTGGGTTTTCAGACTTCTGCCCTTGGCATGCCCGATCGTCGAGGCGATGGCGACCTTGCCTTCAACCCGCTGGACAGGTTTGCCGGTAGAACGCTCATCATAGTACTTGTAGTCTTTCAATTTGTAGGCCCAGTAGGCCGTTTCAATGTCAGGCACGACAATCCGGAAGATACCGCCCTTGTCGAGTGACCGGTAGGTTTCCCGAAGGACATACAGAGTAATTTCGTCAGTCAAATGTTCCAGAACATGGCTGCAATAGGCGAGCTTCAGCTCTCCATCCTCCGTCGGCCATTGCTCCTGCTTTGACAGATCAATGTTGTAGTCAGGTTCGCCATACTGGTCATAGGGAGGTTCGGTCTGGTCGAGGGTTCTCCAGACGGGATGCCGCCAGAAGCCTGATCCAATATTCAGGCAGGGTCGCGTTTCGAGCGCAGAGTCACCGAACACGGCGGCATACTGCGCCTTGTCGTCGGTAGCATCGATAAATCGATCCAGAATAATATTCTCATACATCTTGAAAGGACCTGCAATTCTTTAGGGTTGGATCACTTCTGAGATTCAG
Organism: Brevundimonas vancanneytii; assembly: GCA_945861515.1. GTDB lineage: Bacteria > Pseudomonadota > Alphaproteobacteria > Caulobacterales > Caulobacteraceae > Caulobacter > Caulobacter vancanneytii_A. Next base: position 4,084 of record CAMAVA010000056.1, read on the forward strand.
TCCGGACAGATTGGCGCTTTGACAAGCGAACCTGCGGTGACGCCCTTGGTCGTTGCGGACTGCCTCCTACAGACAAGGCGCATGTTCAGCCGCGCGAGCATCACAGCTGGTTCTTGTCCGTATCGCCGGCCGGCCCTCCATCGCGGAGGGAGCCGCTGAGGATCGCATCACGCAGCGACGCCGCTCTCGTCAGTCGCGGCCGAGTCTGGATGGCCCGATCGATGAGTTCCAGGGCGGTCTTTGAATCGCCAGCCTTTGCCCGGAGCGCCGCCAGTCCGCAGAGCGCATTGTAGTGCCGGGGACGGATCGCCAAGGTCGCCACATAGGCGTCGATAGCCCCCTGCTCATCGCCCATGCGATGCAGCACCGTCGCGAGATAGTCTGCGCAGGTCACCGAGGCCGGGGCGGCTTCGGCTGCCGCCCTGGCGTGACGCGCAGCCTGATCATAGTCCTTCCTGGCGTCATACATCTGGGCCAGGACAAAGAGCGGCGGCGACCAGCCTGGCCGCAGTGCCACCAGGGCCCGGGCGCATTTGCTGACGTTGTGATCCGCATCCAGATAGTGACTCTCGACGGTCCGGATGATCAGTTCGGTGACGACGCTGTCGACAAGGCCTCGATCGATGTCTTCCTTGTAGGAAAAAGGTTTCTTGTCCACGGCTGCCCTTACCGCGGTGGTCAGGGCGCCATTCTTTGTCAGGGTGGCGGCGACCAGATGGTCTGCGTCCTTTATCGGGATCAGCTTCACCTGCGGACCTGAAACCCGAAGGGCATTGTAGCAATCCACCATGTCGGCGGCGCCGAAGAACAGGGTGATCCGGCTGTCCTCCGGCGGCGTCTGCATCATCGGCAGGAGATCAAAATTGGGCCCGGGGAAGGCCTGTGACGGCGTGTGGGGCAGTCGCGGATCCAGGATCGATTGAGGCGAAACCGCGATGATGGACGCCGCCTGAAGCTTCAGTCCGAACAGCAGGGCCGCATAGCCGCCCATGGAGGTTCCGAAGGTGATGATCCGGCTGGGCCTGAGGCGCTTGACCTCTGCGGCCAGACGGGCCGCAAGGCTGTCCAGCGTGTCGACGCCATCACCGATCCCCCGATTGTACCAGGCGTCGTAGGGATCCCTGATGAAGATTCTGTTGGCCGACAGGTCGTCAAATCGCTCCAGAAAACTGAACCCGTTGGAATTGACCGAACTGAAGACGATCAGCAGCGGCAGGCCCGGACTGGTTTCCTTCACCAGAAAATTGGTCAGATGAACGGGCGTGGTTTCGGGTTTCGGAACGGGCGCTGGCGCGGGTTTCTGAACAGGCTCCGGAGTGGGCTTTATTCCCGGCGGACCGTTGGCGACGGTCCCGAGGGGCGCCGGGGGCTTGGCAGGGACCTGGCCGGCGGCGGCAGGGGACTTGGTGTTCTTGTTGTTCTTGCTGTCCGCCATGGTCGGCACTCCATCCGTGTCAACGGCTCCCGTCTTTGGCCTGGGTCGCCGCTGGGGACCTCGCGGCATCAGGCGGTCCGCCTGAAGAACTCAAGATCCCTCTTCTCCACATAGCGGATAGCGCCGTTCACGGTACAGTCAATAAAGTCCACGCCTCTGGCCTTCAGGGCTTCCGACACCATCCTGTAGACAAACTGCCCCCGGCCGTCGTCAGTCCAGGTGGAAGTGAGGCTGGCCTCGTTGGTCTCCAGGGAGGTGTGCTCGGACTGGTCGTAGAAGTACTTGGAGGTTGTTCCGGCCTGATTGTAGTTGGAGTCACAGCCAACCAGCAGTACGGTCTCGAACCCCATGCCCAGGGCTGCAGGAATGGCTGCGCTGATAACGCCGGTCCGGCCGTCGTCCAGGAAGCCGTCGATATCGGGAACGAACCTGCCAACCTTGTCGATGAAGCGTTTGAAGGGCTTTTCGAACAGGACGTAATTGACCTCGAACTCCTTGTGGAGGTTCAGGGACTCGAAAAGTTCCCGGAAATAGAAGGATGTCCAGAGGACAGGCCTGTGTTTGGCGGTCAACAGCCGCTCCAGATAGCCCGGTGGGAACTGCGGGTTCTGGGTGTACCAGCCGCCGAAGAACATATGGGACGCCAGAACGAGATGGTCTGGCTTGATCTCGTCAAAGCGATCATGCAGCAGGAACCAGTTGAAAGCGAACCGTTCGTAGTCCTTGATCATTTCCAGGTCAGTGACCTCGATGGACGGACCATTGCCGATCATAACGCAGAGTTTGCGGCCCTCGAACAGACTGTCCGGCTTGACCGGCTGACGACGCAGGTTCTGGCCGGCCCAGTCGTGATATTCGCGCAGTCGCCCCTTGAATGTCAGGGACCTGTATTTGTCGATCCACAGCTTGTGATACTGAACTGCTTTTGACGTGACGGGCGTTATGAAATCTTCGTGGATGAATGTCTTGTCATTCCACGGTTTGGGACCGGCAAAATGTACAATAGAAAGGCCATCTATCTGGCCATTCAGTGATTTGATGACATATTTGATGTTGCAGTTGTAGTTTGCCGGAGCATATTTCGGCGCCTTGTCCTTTAGAAAAATGTTCCAGACCTTCTGGTCAGCGAACCTGTCGATGATGTGACAAAGTTCTACCGACGCAGTCTCGTGGACCAGTTTCTTGATGGCCTCGAAGCTTTCCGAACCAAGCGCATGGCCCGGGATGCTCACGACGCCGCTGTTGAAGACAAACTGGCCCGTATACTCGGATTTCACGGCGTACTCACGATCGCCGGCGTCCAGGCAGACAATGAAATCATCGCCCTCCCAAAGAGCGCTGATGTCGTCGTAGATGATGATGTCTGAGTCGAGCAAAATGACTCGAGAATAGCCTTCCAAAGTCAGGCCATAGATATTCATATAGCCCAGTTTTCCGATCCGCTTATGATTGTCGGATACCTGGGGAACGCTGTCGAACCAGTCCATGTCCGGCACCCGGAAATGCAGGTTCGGATAGATCCGTCTGAGCCTTTGCTGGCAGAATTCGTTGAGCGTGCCGTCGTTGAAGACATAGACGTCGGACTCAAGATCCGGATAGACGTCCACGAATGACCTGAGCATTGCTTCAAGGCCCGGGACGAACTTGTCATTGCCGACCGTCAGGAAGGCGACGTCCTTTCCCGGTGTTTTCCTCGTCTTGGGCGATCGATCCAGCATGGGAACAAGCCGGTCGCTGACGATTTCGCGCTCTCGCACACTGAGGGGTTCATTTGCCTCCAGCTTGGCCTTGACCACCTGGGTGGAAACGGACCGTTCGGATTCCTCCCGAAAGAAATCGACCTCCGAAAACGCGCCCGTTCCTGTCCGTTGCTGTTCCTTGTAGCGATCGGTCAGCGAATCCAGCCTGCGCTTCATTTCCGATCGTAGCGCCCGGGCCTCATTGCGCTGCAGTCGGGCCTCGTCCCTCTGTAGCCGGGCTTCGTCCCGTTGGGCGCGGGCAACGGCGAGGGCTTCCTCAGAAGCCGCGTTGGACTTGGCGGAATCGGCGCTGGTTTCAGGCGGCGGACTCTTGGGGCTCTCCGATTTTTGGGCGGGCCTCGTCGCGACCGCAAGACCTATGGGGGCGCCTTGCAACTGAACGTCTAGAAGTGACCGTCGCGCCATATGATTTCCCCTTTACCCGCCTGACCTCTGCTAAGATGCTGCAAGCTCACCTAGATGCTCAGCAACGCCTTTTGCAAATCCGGGACCCCTTTTTTCGCCAGAAACGGTTTCAGTTTCTCGACGGCGTCCGGTACGCGCTTGGCAATCGAGAATTGAACAATGTTCCTGGCATGGCCGACGCAGTATTCCTGACTGCTGTCATCGATGGCCAGGGCCATGTCTGAGGCGGCCAGCGCCTGCTCCGGCATTTCCGCCAGTCGGTATATGTTCGACCTGAGGTTCTGCCAACCCGGGTTGGCCCATTGGCTGTGTTCGGCGGCCAGGTCCAGGGCCTGGGGGAGGGATTTGGCGCGGCCGGAATAGGCTTCGAACGCGTTGTGGAAATGTTCGTACTGGGCGCGGGCGCCGATCGAGAATGGCGTCAGGGCGATCGTTGAATCCCGAAGGACGGCCTGCAGATCGGCGTCCTGGGCCAGAAGGTCGGCGTAGCAGCCATTCTCCTTGAGACGGGCCACCGGATCGCCGGCGGCTTTCATTTCCAGGGCGACGCCGAGGGACGGTTCATGGGCAACCGGCAGGCTGAGGAAATGGGCGTCCAGGGGGTTCCAGGGACTGTAGAGCGAAATGCATCTTCTGCGGCCACGTCCGACGCGGGCGACATCCTGCAGGGAGCCCCACCAGGGGTGCAGCGTCACCTTGTTCGAATGTCCCCCATGCAGGCCAAGGGTCAGTTCGGGGCTGATCGCCAGAACATTGACGCCATTCACCAGGCCACCGATCAGCAGGGCGGCGCGACCGCCGACACCCTGTCCCACAAGGGTGATTGCCCCCCGGCCGCGCTCATCCGCCAGGCCACGCACCCAGTTGACGAGGTCATCGAAACTCTCGCGATGGCCGGGCACGCCCAACTGGTAGGCCTGCCCGGGCGGGCTGTTCAATTGGATGTTGCTGCCCGGACAGCCCTGGACGAGAGCTGCTGGATAGCTGCCTGCCGGGACATTGCCGTCGGCGAAAGCAATTGTAATCGCTTCGGAACGCCCTGTCGGCCGGACCCGAAAATATTCGCCCTGGTCAGCGCTCAAACGGGGCGTTTCTACGTCTGTCATGATTGATACCAGAAAAGCGTCCTGGGGGTCAGTCGATCCACATCGGTCCTTGCGACGCCGATGGATTGCAGTTCCGACCGGGAAATGCGCTCCGATCCCTTGACCCGACAATCTGATCCCAGGGTTCGACGGAGGAGCGTGGCCAGCGCGCCGGCAGAGGGCTTGGGGCCGAGGATGGACGGGGAGTCGACAAACCCGCCGCCAAATATCAGGGATCCGCCCGGTTGCAGCGCCTGGCCAAAATTGGTCAGGGCGTCCGGGAAGCTTTCGCCAAGCGACTCAAGGCCTTCGTTGGCAAGGATAAGGCCATAGAATGACGATGAGAGCTGACCTGCGTCCTTGGCAGGGTCAAAGGTATAGGGTTGGATAGGAAAACCTTCGGCGTCAAAGCCGCTTGGCCCGCAGGGATGGTAATAGGTCCCGAGAACCGCAGCGAACCGGCGCGCCACCACCGCCTTGGGGCGGTAGTGGAGCACATAGGATCCGGCCCGCAGCAGCCCCAGTTTCGAGACAAGAGTCCAGAGGTATCGGTCGCCGGCCTCTGCGCCGCAATGGGCGCATCGATCCTGCGATTCCTTCAGGCCGTAGCCACAATAGTTGCAGACCGACAGGGAGTCCCCCCTTCGACCTTTGGATACAATGCTTGCGTCAGTCATGTCTGGTCACACAGTCGCACTTGCTTCCCCGTTCAGGCCTTAGACCTGCTATCTTCAGGCGCGGTTGGTTTTCACGTATAAAATCTACAGGAATTGTAGAATTTTATCTCGAAGATGCCAAGCCTTGCGGATTCAGTAGACCCTCTTGCAAAGGCCCGGGGCAACCTCATCGCGTTCAACGACGACGATGAGGCGCCTGCCCCGAAAACAGGCTCAAGCCACGACGGAAAGCGAGACCGGCGCCGACCATTTCAGCTTGGCGCGCTGGACCTTTTCGACGTCGAGGATGTCCTCGGACTTGTATTCAAGCGCCTTGGTGACGTTCTTCAGGTCGCGGACGAGCTTGCGCAGGCCGTCGGGCTCAAGGCTGGCGGCGTGGTCGGTGCCTTTCCAGGTGCGGTCCAGGGTGAAGTGGCGCTCCACCCAGGTGGCGCCCAGGGCGATGGCCGCGACGTCGGCGGCAATGCCCAGATGGTGACCCGAGAAGGCGATGGCCTTGACCCGTTCGCCGAAAGCTTCCTTCAGGCGTGTAATCTCGAGAAGGCAGATGTCCTGGAAGTCCACCGGATAGCCGGAGGTGCAGCTGTAGATGACCAGATCCTTGGCGCGACCGCGGGCCTCGTAGAAGGCGACGATGTCAGCGATTTCCTGTTGGGTGGTCATGCCGGTGGAGACATGAATCTCGCCTGCGTAGTTCTTGCAGAGCCAGTCCTGCAGTTCCCAGTGCAGGTTGGTCGCTGACGGGATCTTCAACAGCGAGGGATTGAGGGAAGCCATTTCCTTGGCGGACGTCAGGTCCCAGACCGAGGTCGAATAGGCGATGCCTTCGGAATTGCAGTGGGCCAGCAGTTCCCTGTGCTGGTCTACCGAAAACTCGAGGGCCTCGCGGTGGGCGCCGTAGGTCGGGCCAAAGGCGTTTCCAGGCACAGGATGGGGCGTGTCGTACTGTTCCGGGGAGAGAAGCTCGCGGTTATGCCGCTTCTGGAACTTGACGACGTCTGCGCGGCAGACGCGGGCCGCGACAGAGATCATCTCTTTTGCGATCTCGATGTCACCCTTATGGTTACACCCGATTTCCGCAATTACGTTAACCATCGTTACGCCACCCTGTCGCTGTTGTGCGATGCACCATACACAGCTATCCCCTTCGGGGACAATACCCCAAATGGGGGGTGATTGCGTTGACAGCGACGGTTCCGGAGGTGAAAACGGGGTCATTCAAGTGCCAATTGGGTTCCCGGCCAATAGCGTGGAAGCAATTGTGGACTGTGAATATTGTGTGACGCGTCGGCAGAGCCTTTGTCGGCGGCCGTGGAACCGCCAGACTGCGCCGCGTCCGGGCAGTCTGTGCGGGGTCTGGAGGGATAATGTTCGAGTTTCAAACGGTCCGCACCGTCGCCATCATTCCTGCCCGCGGCGGTTCCAAAGGTATTCCGGGCAAGAACGGCCGGTTGATCGGTGGGGTACCCCTTGTCTGCAGAACCATAAGGGCCGCGCAGGCCGCTCCATCCGTCGATCTGGTGGCGGTCAGCAGTGACGATCATGGCCTTCTGGCCCTTGCGTCAGGCGAAGGGGCCATGGCGATCCATCGACCGGCCGAGATTTCCGGCGATCAGGCGTCGTCCGAGAGCGCCCTGCTTCATGCGATTGAAGTTCTGGCGGGCGAAGGCTGTAATCCGGAGCGTGTGGTTTTTCTTCAATGCACATCACCCTTTACTCAAGGCGGAGATGTGGAAGCTCTTGTGTCTGCCCTCGACAGCGACTGCTACGAAGCAGCGCTACTGGTTAGTGAAAGCCATGGTTTCATCTGGCGGACCGATGAATCGGGCGAAGGCTTCGGCGTCAATCACGACAATCGACAGCCCCGGCAGAGGCGGCAGGACCGACCGAAGGAGTATCAGGAAAACGGAGCCGGCTACGCCATGAAGACCGGGCCGTTTCTTGCGACCGGCAGCCGGTTCTGCGGTCGCGTGGCCCTGGTCCAAACCCGACTGCCTGTCCTGGAACTGGACGAACCCCGGGACCTGGAGATCTGCGAAGCCCTGTTGAGCCTGCAGGGCCGTGAGGGTCCCGACCGGGCGCTTCTGGCCTCGATCAAGCTGCTGGTCACCGATTTTGACGGGGTCCACACGGACGATCACGTCTGGGTTGGCGATGACGGCCGCGAACATGTTCGCTGCTCGCGCAGCGATGGCCTGGGCATCGGTCTGCTGCGGACGGCGGGAATCGAAACCGTCATTCTGTCGAAGGAGGTGAATCCGGTCGTCATGCACCGCGGGAAAAAGCTCAAGGTCGAGGTTCTCCAGGGCATTGACGACAAGCTGACGGCCCTGTGTGACCTTCTGCAGCGTCGCGGTCTGGCTCTTGAGGAAGTCGCCTATCTGGGCAATGACGTGAACGATCTGCCCTGCCTGCGGGCCGTTGGTCTTCCGCTTGCGCCCGGCGACGCCCACGCTTCGGTGGATGCCGGCATCTTCCGTCTTCGGGCGGCAGGCGGGCAGGGTGTTATCCGGGAGGCCTGCGACCTCATCCTCGGGGTCCGATAACCGGTTCCGAGTTGCAAACTAATCCAATGTCTGCCGGACTGGCTTGAAGACCCCGGTACAGTGAGTGTGGAGCGTGGCGTGAAGAGCAGCGGCAAGACCATCTCTGACCTGGCTCAGATGAGCTGGGAAGACGTCCGGGATTTCGCGGAAGGGCCAGGCCGCGCCGGAGATTCGACCGCCGCCCTTGACCGCTGGACCTCCGTCGAAGCCACCGACCGATTTCCCCTTGCCAAGGTTTTTGTCGCAAAGCACCTGCTGCGCGTCGGCAAGGCCGAAGAGGCCGAAAAATGGCTGGTCGCCCTTGAGATCGATACGACGAAGGAACGATCCCTGTTGCGGGTCGCCGTCACGGCGCTCGAACTCGAAAGCAGTCCGGGGCGATGGATATCCATTGCCGAACGCCTGCTAAAAGGTGACCGGGAGGCCGGACTTCCCGCCAAGAAGCGCCATGCCGCAGAAGGCGCCATCGTTGAAAGATTGACCGGGCGCTATCTGGTTCCTGGACTGCAGGCGGCGGCTTCGCAGTTTCGCGATCTGGTCTGTCTGCTCGATCCGGACATCAGGCATGACCCTGAGGTTGCCGCGAGGCTCTATGCCGCAGCTGCGGTGGCGGAGGTTCCGGATGCCCGACTTGAATCCTTCGGTCGCAGGCTGCCTGCGGTTGCAGACCGGACTACGGCGCGCCAGTTCGAAAAGGTGCTCGGTGAGCTGACCGAGCGCGGCGTGGCCCTGGTTCCGAAGGGGCATTGGCGGGACGACCTGGCTTCCAGCGCGCGCAAGGCTGCCAAGCCAAGGCCTGAGCCAGCCGCTGCCAAGGGCGTCGCTTCGCCAGGCAAATCGTCCGCCGCCAAGGCTTCTGAACCTGCCGCCCCGTCGAAAACCTCGGGCGCGAAGGGCGGCAAGACTGCAAAGGCGGATCCTCCGGTCTCTGCCCGCGAAAAGGCCCCAGCCGGCCCGGTCGCAACCAGCGCGCCCGCGGCCAAGACCCCGGCAAGCAAGCCCGCCAAGGCCAAGGCGCCTGCCTACAGGGCCGACCCCCTGGATATCGGCGAATACTGGCTGGGAGCTCTTGTCCTGGCCGCCCGCATGACCGAGGCCGAGGGCCTGGATGCATCGGAAGGCAGACGCTCAACGGAAATCGCACAGAACGCCTCCGAATGGATGCTGGCCTTCATCCGATCCGCTCTCGAGCCGGAGTCCGGCGGGATGTCGGACGAGCGTTTGACCGGCCAGGCCAGAATTCTGGACCGTATCGGCGCGTCAGAAGAGATTGTGCGACTTCTGCAGGGCGCGGGGGAGCGGACCGAGCGCCTGACCTTCTATCGGGCCCGGGCCCTCTCCATACTGGCGCGGGATGACCTTCCGGTTTGGCGCAAGGCAGTCCACGCCTTCGGCAGCCCTCGCATGATCACCGGCCTGAGCCGCGCGCTGTCGGCGCGCCTGTTCTACGCCGAGGCCAGGGATCTGCTGGTGACGGCGCTGGCCGATTCCGACCCCCAGGACCGGTCTGCCCTTTGGCGGGCGCTGGTCGAGCAGCACCGCCTGGTGGGCGATCTCGAATCGCAGAGATCCGTGCTGTTCGACATGACCGACGGCATTGATCCGCCTGTTGTCGCCGAAGAACAGGTCCGGTTTCTGTTTGAATCGGGCGCCCCCGAGGAAGCCCGGCGACTGGCAGACGGGCTTTCGGAAGCGCAGCGGAGTCCCGGGATCGCCCGATTGACCGCCAGGCATGCCATTGTTGATCAGTCGCCCGAGGCGGCGATGCAGCTTTGGGCCGGTATCAGTTCCCAGGTCGACAAACGCGGCGACGCCAATGCCCTGGTCGTGGCCCAGTTCGCCGCCGGACAATTGCGCGAAGCCATCGCCAACGCCCAGGCCTTTGCGGATCGGTTTCCTGGCGATTCCCGGTTTCCCCTGAAGGTGGGGCAGGGCCTGGAGCGGTTGGGGGACTTCGACCAGGCCCTGCACCAGTATGGGCGCGCAGTGGTCCGTCAACCCTCCAACGAAGAGGCTGTCCAGGGCCTGGCGCGGTCGCTGTTGTACCTGGGTCGGGATGACGCGCTGTCACGCCTGCTGGACCGCACTGACCGAGGCGGCGTCGACAGCATCTGGGTGCATGTGATGAGGGCGCTTGCGGTGGCCCGCAAGGACGGCGAACCCGACGAAATCCGCGAGATGCTCGAGCCTGGCTATCGACTGGCGGCCAGCTATCGTCGCCTGTGGATGGAGGCCCTGGAGAGTGATCCCGGGGCCGTCTGGAACCATGGAGAGCTGAAGCCGCACCCCAGCCCCCGGGCGGGCGACTACAACAGCGCCTTCGTGTCGATCTTAGACGACATCGATCTGGCTGAGCGCCTTTTGCTGGTCGGCAACGGGCCCAGTCTGACGACAGCAGAGCGGGGCGCTGCGATCGACGCCCATGACTATGTGATCCGGCTGAACGATTTCTCCCTGACGGGGTTCGAGCCGCATGTGGGCGGAAAAACGCATCTCTGGTACAGTTCGGCCAACCGGATGGCGCGTCCCGACTGGGGAAGTCTGGATCGGCAGCAGACACCGATCCTGCTTTGTCAGCCGGAAGCTGGCCATTATCCCGACCTTCCCGCCTTTACCAAGGGACGGCTTGGTCGTGACCTGTCAGAGTCGTCGGCCTCTTTCCTTCCGGCCCATATCCATCAGTTTTCCTCGCAGTTGACCTATGAGCGGCCATCTACCGGGCTGCGATTCATGGCGCTTCTCGAGTTTTTTGCCCAGCGCCCCTATTCCATTGCGGGCTTCGACTTCTTCGCGGATGAAAAGCTGCACTATTTCGAACAGGAAGAGGGTCGGTTGCAGGTGGGTGAAGTCCATGCCCTGGCCTATGAGCGGGATGTTGTTTCGCTGGTGTTCACCCGCGGCGGCTATGCGTCGGATGACCTGGGCTGAGGCCCATCTCGAGGTTGAAGTTCAACCCGTTGCAGCGGATCGACCGGTCTCAGGCCGAACCTGACGTCGGTCGGCAGCCCGTGTTCAACTGGCGCCGCCGGCAAGTCCGGCTGGAAGACATCGACAAATAGCACTAGTCCTTGGCCTCGCCTTCGACCCAAGACGTCATCCAACCTGATCCGGGATCGCCCGTTGCAAACCAACCTCCCCGAAACACCCAGGCTCTGTGTGCTGGGTCTGGGCTATGTGGGACTGCCGCTCGCCGCCGCGTTTGGCGCTGTGCATGACACCCTGGGCTACGATCTCGATGCCGGCCGGGTGGCGGAGCTCAAGCGGGGGCATGACCGCACTCTGGAACTGGACGCGGACGAGTTCGCCCGGGCCTCGAAGCTGAGGTTCAGCGCCGACCCCGCCGATCTGGCCGGGTGCAATGTATTCATTGTCACGGTGCCGACCCCCATCGACAGCGCCCGTCGGCCGGACCTGGGGGCCGTGATCGCCGCCAGCCGGGCCATCGGCGCCCATCTGAAGCCGGGCGGCGTGGTGATCTATGAGAGCACCGTCTATCCGGGCTGCACCGAGGATGTCTGCGTGCCGATCCTGGAGGCGGCCTCCGGCCTCACCTTCAACCGTGACTTCTATTGCGGCTACAGCCCCGAGCGGGCCAATCCGGGCGATCGCCAGCACAGGCTCTCGACCATCACCAAGGTGACCGCCGGATCCACGCCTGCGGCGGCCGAGTTTGTCGACCGGCTCTATGGCCAGATCGTTCCGGCCGGCACCCACAGGGCCAGCTCCATCGCCGTGGCCGAGGCGGCCAAGGTGATCGAAAACACCCAGCGCGACCTGAACATCGCTTTGATCAACGAGTTCGCCAAGATCTTCAACCGGCTGGGGATCGACACCCTGGAGGTGCTGGAGGCAGCGGGCACCAAGTGGAATTTCCTGCCCTTCCGGCCCGGCCTGGTCGGCGGTCACTGTATCGGGGTGGATCCCTATTACCTGACCCACCGGGCCCAGGAGGTGGGCTATCACCCGGAGGTCATTCTGGCCGGCCGGCGGATCAATGACAGCATGGGCCCCTATGTGGCCAACCAGGCCCTGAGGCTGCTGGTCCGAAAGGGGATCAACCCCGTCGGCGCCCGGGCCCTGGTCCTGGGCCTGGCCTTCAAGGAAAACTGCCCCGACCTGCGCAATACCCGGGCCGTCGACATCGTTGCGGAACTGGCCGACCACAATATGCAGGTCGATGTCCATGACCCCTGGGTCAGCGCCCATGAGGCCATGGAGGAATATGGCCTGACCCTGACAGAGCATCCCGAAGCGGGCGCCTATGACTGCATCGTCCTGGCGGTCGCCCATCGACAGTTTGTCGAGATGGGCGCTGAGGGGGTCCTGGCGCTCGGCAAGCCGGTCAATGTGCTCTACGACGTCAAGTCGGCGCTGCCCGGCGCCCAGGTGGACGGCAGACTCTAATTCAGAGTGATAGAGCATGGTTCGATCCGATAACCGTTTCACACTTATCGGACCATGCTCTGGGGAACTGGCCGTCCGGATTGCCCCGATCAAGACGGAACTGGCTGCAATTCAGATTGTTAGGGTTGGTTCGATCCGGTAACGGCGCAACGGCTATCGGAGCAATCCCAGGCCATCAGGATCATGGTTTTGCCGGAATCAGCAAAACCTGATCAAGAAGGTCTCCATACAGATGTTCAGAGCCTGTCAGAGCGGCCGAACCGCTTTCCTTTTTGCCTGACAGGCCCTGCAAAAGCGACGGAAAGATCGTTTCGATGAAAGTCCTGGTGACCGGCAGCGCGGGGTTCATTGGCTCCGCCACCACACTGCGGCTGCTGGCGCGAGGCGATGAAGTTGTCGGCATCGACAACCTGAACGACTATTACGACCCCGATCTCAAGCGCGCCCGGCTGGATCGCCATATCGACCATCCCGGCTATACCCACCTGACCCTGGACCTGGCCGACCGGGACGGGATCGAGCGGGCCTTTGCCCTGCATCGGCCGCAGCGGGTGATCAACCTGGCCGCCCAGGCCGGTGTGCGCTATGCGGCGACCCATCCGCACCCCTATGTGTCCAGCAATGTGACCGGCTTCCTGCACATCCTGGAGGGCTGCCGGCACAATGACGTCGAGCACCTCGTCTTTGCCTCGACCAGCTCGGTCTATGGCGCCAATACGGCCATGCCCTTCACGCCGCATGACAGCACCGAGCATCCGCTGACGCTCTATGCGGCGACCAAGAAGGCCAATGAGCAGATGGCCCATGCCTATGCCAATCTCTACAGTCTGCGCACCACGGGCTTACGGTTCTTCACCGTCTATGGTCCCTGGGGCCGGCCGGACATGGCCCTGTTCCTGTTCACCAAGGCGATCCTGGCCGGAGAGCCGATCCAGGTGTTCAACCATGGTCGTCACACCCGCAGCTTCACCTATATCGATGACATCGTCGAAGGCGTATTGCGGACCCTGGACACCCTGCCGGCGGTGAACCCGGCCTGGGACGGCATGGCGCCTGATCCGGCCACCAGCGGTTCTGGTCCTTACCGGATCTACAATATCGGCGCCGAATGGCAGGTCGAACTGCTGCGCTACATCGAGGTGCTGGAAGACTGTCTGGGCCGCAAGGCGATCATGGATCTGCTGCCGCTGCAGCCGGGGGACGTTCCCGACACCGAAGCTGATGTCAGCGACCTGGCGGACGCGGTTGGCTATCGGCCGCGGGTGGCCGTGGAAGAGGGCGTCCGGAACTTCGTCGACTGGTATCGGTCCTACAACGGCGTGCTTTGAACCGGTTGGGTTGACGCGGGTCCGGACAGGGGGCCGGCGGGCTCCGGAAAGGCCAGGACGAATACCGCCCCGCCGCCGGAAGCGTCTTCGACCCGTACCTCTCCCCCATGCGCCTTCATGATGGCCCGGACGATGCTGAGGCCGAGGCCGGCGCCCTGGCTGAAGGAGCGGTCACCGCGCCAGAAGCGGTCAAAGATCCGGGTGCGATGGTCGATCGCCACGCCGGGACCATGGTCCCTGACGCGAATCTGCGGACCTGGTCCGACGGAGATCTCGATCGTGGTCTTTGGCGCCGTATGGCGCAGGCCGTTTTCGATCAGATTGCGCAGGGCCCGGCCGATGGCTTCGGCGTGCCCCTCCACCACAACATCCTGCGGGGCGTCAAGGGCGAGGTCCCGGTCCATGGACCAGGCCAGGCGCACAAGCTGTGACAGCTGTTCGG
>CAMAVA010000057.1 GCA_945861515.1 Brevundimonas vancanneytii
GCCGGTCAGGGTCCCAAGACCTCGGCCAACTTCCCGCCCGTGGTGGTCAAGATCGACGCCAACCTGTCAGCCGAACTCGACACCGCAGGGGCCGTGACCGGGGCCGGTATCTCGGCCTTCCAGCCGGATCCCGACGCCGAGGCCCCCAGCGTCTTCCTGATCGCCCCGCGCGGTACGGTGGACGCCGGCGACGCCGGGGTCCGGGTAACCGGCAGCCTGTTCGTCGCCGCCCAGACCGTCGCCAATGCCGACAACTTCAGCGTCGGCGGCACCTCCTTCGGCATCCCCACCGGGGTCAGCGTCGATGTCGGGGCCCAGACCGGCGCGGCCTCCGCCTCGGCCGCCGCCCAGGATGCCGCCGAGGCCGCCAGCGGCGGCGGCGCCAAGGGCGACCAGCCCTCGGTCATCACCGTCAATGTGCTGGGCGCCGTAGCCCAGGACGAGGACGACTGCCCCGACAGCGACGGCGACGGCGACGACAACTGCCCCGTTCAGCGCTGAGAAGTTCAACGCTGAGCGGGCATGCGCTGAGAGGGCTTGCGTCAACCAGTCAGCCGGGCGCGCCTGGCGGGCCAACTGGTCAAAGTCTGATCTTCTGGGTCTGACTCCTGGCGCACAGTCGCGCCAAGCAGGGACGAACAGGCTCAAGCGGCGTCCCCATCCCGGTCGCAGCTACAGGCCTGGCGTCTGGCGACTGACGGTTGGAGCTCCACGGTCTCAGGCTTTCGCGTCTGTGGTTCTGGAGTCTGGCTTGCCTGCCTGGCGCCTGGCGCCTTGAGTTCCACGCCGCCGGGCCGCTATGGGTGACCAGATCTCTTCGTCCCCCGATGCCCTGATCCCTGGACCGACCATGACCGAAGCCGCCGCCCCCGACCTGGCCCCTACCTCGCCGTTCGAGGGCCCCATCACCGACCCCCTTTCACAGACCCTTGGCCTGGTCGCCCGCCACGAGATGAACCCGGAGGGCAAGGCCCGGCTGGAATATGAGGCCGGCCTGCACATGTGCCACAGCGGCGGGGTGGTCCAGGGCGGGTTTGTCACCGGCTGGCTGGACGCCGCCATGGCCCATGCCCTGATCGCCATGGCCGGGCCCGATATCGTCCCCATGTCCCTGGAACTGAAGGTCAGCTTCTTCGCCCCCACCCGACCGGGCCGCGTCTTCGCCGAGGCCTGGGTCGAACGCCGCGGCGGCTCCACCTGCTTCATGGAAGCCCGCCTGCTGGACCCCGCCGGAACCGTCCTGGCCAAGTCCAGCTCCACCCTGCGCCTGGCCGACCGCAAGCGGGTCGAGGCGAGTTCGCGGGCGGCGGTTTAGGGAAACGGCCTTTCCCGCGAGGCAGTTCACCTACGCTCGTCATCCCGGAAGCGGCGAAGGCCGTTGTCCGGGAGCCAAGGCCAACACACCGGCTCTGGCTGCAGGCGCCCGATATCGTCGGGGAAAATCAGCGAACACTACGTGGGGACAAAGGTGAGCCTCAACGCCTCCAATTCGCGGCCCATCGCCTCTCGACGATTGTCATCCACCGCGCTTCACGGCTCTGGGTCCAGGCCCTCCGCTGCGCTGCGGCCGGGATGACGGGGTGGTTTTCGACCAGAATTTAACACGCCTTTCTATACTATGGCGCGGCGCAGGGTGCGAAGCGGGGATACCGGCCTCAAACCTGCTAGCCGCTCTGCCGACAGGGGCGGATTGTCGGGGTCGGACTCCGCAGCGGCCAGGATGTCTGCTTCGGACATGGGCCTAGTCGACTCCGGTTCCACCCTCTGCGGCTGACCGTCGATGTCCTGTGTCAGAACCCCGTCACGATCCATTTTCACGATGATCGAGGTCATTGCTTAGACCTCATCCTCCGCCTGAGTTTTGTGGTTGCCGGGTTCTGGCGCCGCCAGCTTTTCATATTCGTCCATGAACATGTCCAGCAGCGGAAAGCTTACCATGATCACCAGAATGACGATGGTCGCCCAGAGGGTGAAACCCCAGATCAGGCAGGCGATGGTCAATAGGGCGCAACTGACCAGCTGAACAATGCCGACAGTACGGCGGAATTTGCGCATGGTCTGGACACCCTCGGTCTCAACCTGAAGATATCTACTCCCATGGCCGCCACCCGCAAAGCCGACCAGGGCACTGGATGGCCGCTGCGCCTGTACATACGACCTGGCGGAGCCGTTACCGGGCCTGCCTGTCCCCGCTCCTGCACTGCCCCCATCACGGTCTGCCCCCCCCCCCTTGACCGCCATATCACCTATGGGTTACATGTAACCCATAGGTGATATCCGGAGACATCCCATGACTGTCAGCAATAGCGAGCACCTGGTCCGACGGGCCGAGGGGACGGTGGTTCAGCGCAAGGGTCTGATGGCGCTGATCGCGTTCGGCGTCCTCTGGCTCTGCGGGGTGATGCTCTGGCGCCATCTGAACCCGGGGGCGCTGGAGCCAGGCCTGTTCGCCGCCCTGCGCAATGGCGGCATGGCCATGGTCTTTGCCGGCATCCTGGGAACGGTCTTCATCCTGCGGCGCATCCGCGCGACGCCCGGCCTCATGGCCCTGGTCGAGGATGAGCGGGCCGCCCTGACTCGTCAGCGGATGTTCTTCTATGGCTATTTCGTCCTGATGGTCGGCATCGTCGCCTGCACCCTCCTGAATGTGACCGGGGTGCTGGACGCGAGAAGCCTGCTGCTGGTCCTGCTGGCGCTGGGCGGGGTAACCCCGCCGGTCCTGTTCATCATCACCCGCTAGACCAAGCCCGAGGAACAACCGCCTTGGTCCTGCGCAACCGACTGAAAGCCATCCGGGCCGCCCGCGGCCTGACCCAGGCCGATCTGGCCGTCATGACCGGCGTCTCCCGCAAGACGATCAACACCATCGAGAACGAGGTCTTCATCCCCTCGACCTTCCTGGCCCTGTCCCTGGCGGCCGCCCTGGACCTGAAGGTCGAGGAGATCTTCTTCCTGGACCCCGGCGGCTGACAGCCGGGGCAGGGCTCCTGCATCCATGGGATAATGCCCCTGCCCGCTTCGTTGCGCCGGAGGCCCCATGCCAGACCTGCCTGAAAACACCGTGTTTTTTCGCGCGCCCGTTCTGCGCCGCTCTTGTCAGGCCCGGGGCGGCGCAAAGCCCGCCAGATCAGGGGTCTGGCCGTCTCCGCGCCGGTCCGCGCGACCGAAAAACCGGGCAAAAAACAGGACCGAAACCGGCGACCAGCAGGACAATACCCGGACCGAAATCGGCGACCACCCGGACAATGCCGGACGCCAGGAGGTGGGTTTCCCCGGTCGAAATCGCGCAGACAGCGCAGATACGGGCCTTCGCAGCGTCAAAAAGGGCGTTTCAAGGCCCTGGGTCCCGGCTCTCCGCTGCGCTCCGGCCGGGATGACGGCGCTTTTTTTGGCAATCACTCTTTCCCCGTCATCCCGGAAGCGGCGAAGCCGCTATCCGGGACCCAGGGGCCACACCACCTGTCCTTGCGGTTCGCACCTCACCGACCCGACAAAAGAAGACGGAACCCTACCGCTTCTTCCCCAGCTCCGCCGCAATGTCCTTGGTCATCCGGCCGACCTTGCGGTGGGCGGCGGTCAGCTGGTCGCGGGTCACGCCCCAGCGTTTCATCCAGTATTCAACGGCCTGTCGCTCCGACAGGTCCAGCCGGTCCTTGTCGATGAACCCGCGCTTGTCCTTCAGACCCGCCATGGCGGCCGCCTCCACGGGCCCTGCGCCCGCAGCCCGCTGTCTAGACCCACGACGCCGGCAAATCCACCATCCGCCTTCTGGGCAGGAGGGTGTGCGCAAAAGGGCTCGCCTTGGCGGCGCCCGCCACGCTATCCTGAACGCTGATAACCAAAAGGCGCGCCAGACGCCGACCTACCGGAGGATTGAAGACCCCATGCATTACGCGGAATTCGAACAGGCCTGGACCGAACTGACCTCGCCGGGCATGCCCTTCGAGATCGAGGAGATCGATCTGGGGGGGACCTGGATCCGCGCCTACAAGACCGCCCCGCCCAGCGTGCGGGAACTGTGGCTGTCCACCCTGCCCTTCGCGGACCGCGACTATCTGGTCTACCAGGACGAGCGGATCACCTATGGCCAGGCCCATGCCCTGACCGCCTCCGTCGCCAACTGGCTGCAGGCAGCTGGCGTCCAGGCCGGCGACCGGGTGGCCATCGCCATGCGCAACTATCCCGAATGGATGCTGATCTACTGGGCCTGCTGCAGCCTGGGGATCACCGTTGTGGGCATGAACGCCTGGTGGACCGCCACTGAAATGGCCTTCGGCTTCCAGGACGCTGCGCCCAAGGTGGTGTTCGCCGACGCCGAGCGGATCGCCCGCATGAATGAACAGCCCGGCATGGCCGGCGAAGCCCGGCTGGTGGCCGTGCGCACCGATCCCCTCCCCGATGGGGCCACCCCCTGGTCCGAAGTGGTCGCCGTCGGCGGCGACCTGCCCGCCGCCGTGGTCGATCCCGATTCCGACGCCTGCATCTTCTACACCTCGGGCACCACGGGCTTTCCCAAGGGCGCCCAGCTGACCCACCGGGGCTGCATCTCCAACCTGATGAACATGATGTTCTCAGGCCAGGTCCATGGCCTGGCGACCCAGCGGGCCACCGGCGTGGTTCCCGATCCTGACGCCCCCGTCCCCGTGCCGGTCACCCTGGTGACCACCCCGCTGTTCCATGTCACGGCCAACAACTGCGGCGCCTATGCCACCACGGCGGCGGGCGGCAAGATGGTGCTGATGTATCGCTGGGAGGCCGGCGAGGCGCTCAAGCTGATCGAGCAGGAGAAGATAACCTCGGTCAGCGGCGTGCCGGTCATGGCCCGGGAACTGATCACCCATCCCGATTTTGCCAAGCATGACACCTCCAGCCTGCTGTCGGTCGGCGGCGGCGGGGCCCAGATCCAGCCGGACCTGGTGGCCAAGATCGACGAGACCGTCTCCACAGCCCGGCCCAATACCGGCTATGGCATGACCGAGACCTGCGGGATCATCACCTCCATCTCGGCCGACTTCTTCGTGGACAAGCCGGCCAGCTGCGGCCGGGCCATGCCCAGCTTCGAGGCCAAGGTGGTCGATGACGCCGGCAATACGCTTCCCTCCGGCGAAGTGGGCGAGCTGTGGGTCAAGGGCTCATCGGTCATCAAGGGCTATATCAACCGCCCCGAAGCCACGGCCGAATCCATTACCGATGGCTGGCTCCATACCGGCGACGTGGCCCGGATCGACGACCAGGGCTTCATCTTCCTGGTCGACCGCAAGAAGGACATGGTCCTGCGCGGCGGCGAGAACGTCTATTGCGTCGAGGTCGAGGCCGCCCTCTACCGCCACCCGGCCGTGGCCGAATGCTGCGTCTTCGGGGTCGAGGACGAACGCCTGGGCGAGGAAGTGGCCGCCGCCGTGGTCCTGCGGGCCGGCGAGAGCCTGACGGCGGGCGAGTTGCGCAGCTTCTGCATCGACCTGATCGCCAAGCACAAGGCGCCCCGCTACATTTGGTTCCTCGGCGAAAACCTGCCCCGCAACGCCAGCGGCAAGTTCCTGAAGCGCGAGGTCAAGGCGGCGCTGAAGCTGGAAGACGCCGCCTGAGATTGAGGGTCTTCGGTCCTGCCGGCCTACTTCCGGTCGCGCAGGACAATGGGCAGCAACAGGAACTCGGCGGCCAGGCCCAGGGCCCCCAGGCAGAGCAGCCCGACCAGGACCTTGTCGCCCAGGGCCAGAATCTCCACCCTCTGGGGCGTGGTGCCCCCGAGGGCTGCGACGCCCCAGACGATGGTCATGGCCATCAGCGGGCCAAACAGCAGGATCAAGGACAGGTAACGCGCCAGGCGCAGCCCAAGGGAATTTCGTGACAGCATCGGCCATCCTCCTGCTGCCGGGAAGATTGCGGCGTCTTCAGCGGACCCGCCTTGATCCATCTCAATGCCGGCCGGGGCCGACCGATTGATAAGCCTTTCCTGCCGGATCGCCTGGCTGGACGGGCGTCACGGACTGTCGGAGACATCCCATGGCCTTCCCCTGCGCCTGGCGCGGATCACAGCTTCGCAAGCCCCGGACGACCCTGGCCGCAGGCCACGCCTTGGAACGCGGCCTTTGCGGGCTAGCTACCCGACCAGATCGCCTTTCGGAGACTCCGCCTTGTCCTCAACCAGCGCCGCCCGGACGACCGCCCTCGCCCTGATCGCCCAGTACGGCGACGACGCCGAGACCATCGCCATGCTCCGGGCCGCGGAATATGCCGCCCTGGGCGACATCCAGGGTCTGGCCGACTGGGACGACATCATCGAGGATATCCGCCGCCTCGACGAACAGGGCCCCGGCCCCGGTCAGCTCAACTGAGATTCTGCTGACCGGGCGGCGAACCATGGTATCATCAGGCCAATCGCCGCTTCGATTCCCGGGGTGGAAACGGCGAAGCTCATCCGGATGAAGTGATGGCCTTCCACCGGATCAAAATCGATCCCCGGCGCAGTGGCGACCCCGGTGTCTGACAGCAACCGGCCGCAAAAGGCCAGGCTGTCCTGGGTCAGGTGGCCGACATCGGCCCAGATATAGAAGGCGCCATCCGGCGGGGCGATGGCGTTGAGGCCCAGCTTCGGCAGGGCGGCCAGCAGCAGGTCGCGGTTGCGCCGGTAGACCTCGACATGGCCCTCCAGCTCGTCCCGGCAGTCCATGGCCGCAAGCCCGGCATGCTGGCTGAGGGAGGGGGCGGTCAGGAACAGGTTGCCGACAAAGGCCCTGGCCCGGGCGATATGGTCCGGCGGCGAGACCAGCCAGCCCAGCCGCCAGGCCACCATGGAGAAATATTTGGAGAAGCTGTTGATGACCAGGGCGCCCGGCTCGAACTCCAGGATGGAACAGGCCGGCGCCACATAGCTGAGGCCGTGATAGATCTCGTCGGACACGATCTGGATGCCCCGCTCACGGCACACCCGGGCAATGGCCGCCAGTTCGTCCCCCGCGATGATGGTGCCCGTCGGATTGGCCGGGCTGGCGATGATCAGGCCGGCCGGCGCCGGGTCCAACGCTTCGATCATGGCCGCCGACAGCTGGAACCGGGTCTCCGGACCACAGGCCAGCTCCACGGGGACCATGTTCAGGGCCTTCAGGGTGTTGCGATAGGCGATATAGCCCGGTCTCGCCAGGGCGATCCGGTCACCCACCGCAAACCGCGACGACAGGGCCAGAACCAGGGCCGGCGAGGCCCCGCAGGTCAGGATGATGCGGGCTGGATCGACCGTCACGCCATAGGTCTGCTGATAATGCAGGGCAATGCGGTCCCGCAGGGCCGGGCTTTCCCAGTATCCCATGCCGTCGGTATCCAGCACCCTGTGAGCGACGGCGATGGCCGCTGCGGGCGCCCCGGTGGAGGGTTGGCCAAACTCCATATGGATGATGCTGCGCCCCTCCGCCTTCATCCGGTGGGCCAGCTGGCTGATCTCGATGGCCTTGAACGGGGCGGGCAAGGGCAGTTTCTCCGGACTGAGGCTGGCGGTTACCGCTGATTGGCCGCCAAGGCAAAGGCCAAGCATTGCCCTCAGGTTCAAGACGCCCCCAAGACTTTGCCTTGACCCCTGCAAGCGCCTCATGGTGAGGTTGAGCCTCACAGGGTCGGGGACAGGACATTGACGAAACGGGCCATCAAGACGGCTGCCGCCATGGCGCCGCTGCTGCTCGCCGCGACGGCGTTCTCGAACGTCGCCATGGCCCAGACCCCGGGCCCCTCCCCGGCTGAAGTGCTGAGTGTACGTCGCCAAAGGGGCTGACGGCCCTGGCCATGCGCTGGCGGTCCTGTTCATCGGTCAGAAGCTGGCAAGCCGCAGCCTGGATCGACCGCTGTTCCACGCCGACCAGTCGCGCAACGCCGGCCGTGACGGCCTCCATGCGTTCTGTCGAGTCCCGCAAGACAAGGACCGGGACACCAAACACGGGTGCTTCTTCCTGAACGCCTCCGGAGTCCGACATCACCAGAACGCTGCTCTTCAACAGGGCGAGAAACTCTGGATACTCCAGGGGTCCGACGATGCGCACCCGTTCCTGACCTTCGAGCATCGCAAAAACCCGTTTGCGAAGGGCCGGGTTGGCATGTGCGACAAAGACGATTTCGACGTCAGGGACCAGGTCGCGGATGTCCAGCAGACCCGCAAGAACCTGATCCAGCGCTTCATTCCAGTTCTCCCGCCTGTGGAGTGTCACCAGGATCCGGCGCAGTCCGGGGGTGGCTGGTTCTGGCGCGATGCCAGCGGCAGTCAGCCTCACCGAGTCGATGCCCGTATTGCCGGTGACGAAGACCCGCGAGCTGTGCACGCCATTTCGGGCCAGGTTGTCCGCAGCGACTCCGGTCGGCGCAAAATGCAGGTCTGCCAGTTGGCCGACCACACAGCGCCATCCCTCTTCAGGAAAAGGAGTCCCCAGATCGAAGGTACGCAGACCGGCCTCCACATGCGCGACCGGGATTCTGCGGGCAAATGCCGCCATGGCCCCGGCTGCTGTGCTGGAGGTGTCGCCCTGAACCACGACAAGATCCGGACAGATTTCTCCGAAGGCATGGTCAAGCTGTCCCATGACATGGGCAAACCGGCCGCCGAGACTCTGGGCATCGCCTGGGGGATCGAGGCAAAGGTCCGGGGTTATGCCCATTGTCGCCAGGGTCTGCCGGTTCAAGGCGGCCTGTTGCTCGGTTGAAATCCAGATTGGCGTGAACGATTGGCTGGCCACCAGAGCCGCCCGCACCGGCGCCAGCTTGACCACTTCGGGACGAGTCCCGGCCACGATTGCCACTTTCACAGTTTTGCCCCTGCATTCGGCGCAGGGACTCTCTGTCCGATGCGTCAGTCAGGGCGGCCCAGCGCCACCCCGGGGACACAATTGGATGAACGGGATTGAACTCATCCTGAGGGCGAGGTTGGCTGGCGTTCATCTATGTGACAGCCGGCAAGACAGCCGCAGGATCAACGACCGGCGCCAAGCCGGCCGGGCGATCCCGCAGGATGGAATGGGGCCTTCAGCCTTCAGCTGAGACGGGACTGACAGCGCGGCGTCGGTTCACTTCGGCAAGGCCCGCCAGAACAGTGCTTCTTGCTGCCGGAGACAGAGTCCGATCACTGTAGAGGAGCTGAAGGGTCGCAATATGCACATCCACCGAGGGCCAGTCCCAGCGGCCGTGGGTTCCGAAGGAATCGGCGAGGGTGCATAGGCTATGGGCGACCTTGTCCAGTCCGGAGGCCGGGGCGATGGCGCATGCGTCGATAACGGCCAGACCACAGACATAAAGCGCTGTGGGATCCTGGTCTTCGCGATTATCCGCGTTCGGGCCGAAGGCCTCGACAATGTCTCGAATGCTCTCGGCAAGGGCGCCTTCAAGATCCTCTCGCAAGGTCTCGATCCCGGCCTCGGCCTGCTTCAGGGCATCTCTGGCCATCAGGCCCTTGCCATCGAACACCGTGGAATTGAGCCGCGTCTTGACGCGATACTTGCGCACATCGGTCATAGGGCCACCTTCGTCGGCTTCATCATCGCGTTGATTTCGTCCTGACTGAGGTTGGGACTCTGGGCCGAGCCCACTTCCACGGCCAGATCATCCGATCGACGACCATCGGTGCCGGCGGGCGGTCCAAGTCGCTTGAACCGCCGGTCCGGGCCGACATAGCGATCGGCCTCGATGAACATCCGCTCTTCCCGAGCCACCCAGAAAATGCGCTCGAGCATCACTTTGGGGGTCAGGGGCTTGGCCACCGTGAAATTGACCCCGCTGTCCCTCGCCTTCATGACTTCCGACTCTCGGGTGTGGCCGGTGACAATAATGACTGGAATAAAGCGGGTCGGCTCAGGTCCTTCGCGGCGCAACCAGCGGGTCAACTCGTAGCCGTCCATGGCCGGCATGTGGGCATCACTGATAATCAGATCCGTCGGATGACGTTTGAGGGATTCCTGGGCCTCGTGGGGAGACATAAAGCGTTGGAGTCGCTTCACCCCGAATCCGGTCACGATCTGGCACAGTAGATCCAGGGATTGCTGGTTGTCGTCTACCAGCATCACCGAAATTTTTTCAAGATTGATCCGTGAGCTGGGGAGGATGGCGGACGGCATGGCTTAGAACAGGTCCAGCTCACCCGCAGGTGCCACGGCCGGACGGGCCGCGCCCGTGATGCGGTCGGCCAGGGCCTTGAGACCGATGCCCTTGACCAACGGATCGAGGAGAATCGCGGAATTCGAGGGCGCGTGGGCGGAGGTGCGCGCAATGATCATGGTCAGGCCATGCAGGGTCTGGCTGAGCGCATCCAGGCGCTGAAGGTCGGCGTGATCACTCAGGTTGTCGCCGGCTCGCGCCAGCAGGGTCCCGACATGAGCCTGGCATTCGTCCGCAATGACCGCAGCGCTGGCAGTGGCCTCGGCGATCCGGACCAGCACTTCCTCAAGCTGGATGGCGCCCGCTGATACTGAAACGGCGTAGGTCATGTTCAGAACAGCTCCACTTCGCCCAGATCAACCTTGGTCGGCGCCTTCTCAATGGGCGGCGGCGGCGGCTCTTCGACGGCATTGAGACGTTGACGGGCCCGTCCGCTGGCAGGCCAGAACTCGACACGCCTGGCGGCGGTTCCACCCAGACTGTGTCCGGTAAGGACAATGCCTTCGTCTTCGATGAACTTTAGGGCAAATCTCGCGTTGTCCGCGCCGACATCTGAAAGGCCTGCCATCATGCGGGCCCCGCCGAACAGCTTGGCCTGGAACCGTTCCCGGCGCGCGCCGCGCTTGAGCATTCCGTTGATCAGCATTTCCATGGCGTAGGCGCCATAGCGCATGGCATCTTCAGAACCGCGCCCTGTCTGCTCTGCCAGCAGAAAATGGTTCATTCCGCCCACGCCCGCGACGGGATCAAAGAGACAGGTGGACACGCAGCTGCCCAGCACGGTGGTCAGCATGACATTGGGATCCGAGGCGACATGATATTCGCCCTGGATGACGTGAATTTTTTGCAGAGGCCCTGGGGACGTCGTTACAGTTTGGAAAACCCTGTTTGTGTTCATGTGAGCGCCCCGAACACCTGTTCAATTTTCCCGCGAAGCCCTTGGACCGTAAAGGGTTTTACAAGATAGTTGTTGACGCCGAATTGAGCCGCCCGCTTGACAAGATCGGTGTCCGCCCTGCCCGTCAACATGATGAAGGCCACCTTGCTCGTCGGACCGTAGGTACGGACAGCCCGTAGCAAACCAAGGCCGTCCAGCTTTGGCATGTTGTAATCTGACAGGATAAGGTTGACAGGGCGATCCACCACCATCCGCAAGGCGTCTTCGCCATCGGCCGCTTCCTGTATCTGGGTGACCCCGATCTGTTGCAGGCCTGATCGCACCAGGGCGCGCATGGTCAACTGATCGTCGACAACCAGAACCTTCAGGGCATTTGCAGCAGGCATCGTCCTAGATCCTCACTGCGGACAGTTCGAGTATCGTGGCGCCAACGGTCTGAAGCGCCACCTGGCGCTCGACAGCGCCGATTTCGAAAGCGGCTTTTGGCATGCCGTAAACGACGCAGCTGGACGCATCCTGTCCGATCGTTCGGGCTCCTGACTCGCGCATCTTCAGCAGCCCTTGGGCGCCGTCGCGTCCCATGCCGGTCAGGATAACCCCCACCGCCTTGGCACCCGCTGCCTGCGCCACCGAATTGAACAAGACATCGACTGAAGGCCGGTGCCCGCTGACCGTATCGCCGTTCGAAAGGCGACAACGCCTGCTGGTCGTGCCAACCACTTCGAGATGCGAAACGCCGCCCGGCGCCAGCCAGATGCGACCTGGCTCGACCGGAGCGCCATCATAAGCCTCTGCCACGCTGGCCTCGGTAGCCCGGTCCAGTCGGGCTGCGAAGCTGGGCGTAAAACTGGCCGGCATATGTTGAGTAATGACCGTGGCAGGACAGTTTGCGGGAAACTGGGAAATCACCGACAGCAAGGCTTCCACCCCGCCGGTGGAAGAGCCGATCGCGACCACGTCGCTGCTCGGTCGGTAACTTGACGGCGGTTTCGTGGCAGACTGCGACTGGCCGATCGGGCGCACCCGTGCCGTAGCAGCAGCCCGAACCCGGGCCGCCAGGTCGCTCAATGCAAGACTGGCCTCGTCCATCGAAACTGGTTTTGCCAGACAGTCCACAGCACCGAGTTCAAGGGCGCGAAGAGTTGGCTCTGCCCCGGCCTGGGTCAGAGTCGAAAGCATCACCACCGGCATGGGCCGAAGCCGCATGATCTTCTCGAGAAACTCGAGGCCGTTCATGTTGGGCATCTCGATGTCGAGCGTGATGACATCAGGGTTCAGGGTTTTTATGGCCTGTCGGGCTTCGTGGGGATCAGCGGCCGCACCGACCACCTCGATGGCGGGATCCCGCTTCAGAACGGCCTTGATCAGCCCGCGCATGGTCGCGCTGTCATCGACGATAAGGACACGAACAGGGGTCATGCCAGCACCCCGGGAGCCCGGTACGTCGTCAGACCGTCCGTTTCAAGCGGCGATCCGGGATATGCAGCACGCTCCGAATGGCCGACATAAAGTCTCCCGCCTGCGGAGAGGCAAGGAACGAAACGGCTCCACATCCTGGCCTGGGTGGGTTCGTCGAAATAGATGACGACGTTGCGGCAGAAAATCGCGTCGAACTTTCCGCGCATCGGCCAATCCTTCATCAGATTGAGCTCGTTGGCCGTCACCATGCCCCTTACAGCGGCGGACATGGTCCAGCCGCTATCGCTGCGTTCCATCCAGGCGCCACGAAGCGCCTGGGGAATTTCATCAACCAGATCCTGAGGATAGGCAGCCGCCCGCGCCGTCCGGATGACGTTGGGATCGATATCCGTCGCCAGAATCTTCACATCCAGACGAGGCGCCTCGGGAATGACCTTCAGGATTGTGAGGGCGATGGAGTAGGGCTCTTGGCCAGTCGAACAACCGGCCGACCAGATTCTCAGGCGTCGGCCGGCCCGAACGGCGGCGGCCAGCGGCTCTACGACCTGGGCCTGAAGGTGCTCGAAGTGATGCGGCTCGCGAAAAAACCGGGTCACGTTCGTCGTCAAGGCCGCGAGCATCATCAACCGTTCGTCTTCGCCGTCAGCGGACTCGACGAGGTCGCAGTACTCCCCGAAGCTCCTCAGACCGAGGGCCCGCAGGCGCTTGGCCAGCCGCGAATAGACCAGCGTGGCCTTGCTGTCCGGCAGAGCAATCCCGGCCAGACTGTACAGAAGCTTGGCAATCGCCTTGAAGTCCGCATCCGTGAAGGCGAACTCGCCGGACACCAACGAACCCGTGGCTTCGCTCTTTCGGGCCAGGGCCGAGGTCATGCGGCCATGGACTCCATTTCCGGCATCACGCGGTCCAGGGAAACCTCACTGATCATCCGCCCATCAATGGACAGGATTCCCCGCACGAAACTGCGAACGCGATCACAGGCCACATCAGGCGTGGCGTGAATGGAGTCGCGGGTGACTGTCAGGATATCGGAAACACCGTCCACCAGCAGACCGACCATTCGCTCAGCGGTCTTGACGACGATGATCACGCTGCGGGCGGAAGGCTCGGTTACCGGCAACCCCAGACGAACCGCCAGGTCCATGATCGGGAGCACGGCGCCCCGCAGATTGATCACGCCGCGCATATAGGCGGGAGTCTGGGGAAGCGGCGTGGCCGGCGCCCAGCCGCGGATTTCGCGCACCGACATGATGTCGACGCAGAATTCCTGTTCGCCGATCTTGAAGGCGATCAATTCGATCTGGTCGTGCGCGTTCTGAATGGTCAGGTCGATCATGGCGCTACTCCGCTGCGATCTGCTGGGGGTCGAAGGAAGGACGGACGGGCGGCTCCCGACGACGCATGGCGACCAGCGCATCGACATCGAGGATCAGGGCGACCCGGCCATCGCCAAGGATTGTTGCCGCCGCGATACCGTCAACCTGGCGATAGTTGGCCTCCAGGCTCTTGATGACCACCTGCCGCTGACCCTGGATGGCGTCCGCGACGAGGGCGGCTCTGCCGCCATCCTCATTTTCGATGAGAAGCACCACGCGGTCGACAGGACTGGGCGCGTGGGATCGGAAGCCGAGAATCTGCCCGATATCCACAAGCGGAACCTGGTCTCCCCGAACGGCCAGCACCTTTCCGACCGGACCGAGGGCATGGATTTCCTCGGCCTTCGGCCGAAGGCTCTCGACGATGTGATTGAGCGGAACAATGAAGGTCTGTCCCTCGACATCGACCACCATGCCGTCGAGCACAGCCAAGGTCAGGGGCAGGCTCAGCGTAAAGGTGGAGCCTTGACCGGGTCGCGATGCGATGGTGATCCGCCCACCCAGGGCCTGGATGCTGCGTCGAACGACATCCATGCCGACACCTCGCCCGGAGACGTCCGAAACGATGGCAGCTGTCGAAAAGCCAGGCAGAAAGATCAGGTTGTCGATCTCCTCGTCAGACATGGTCGCGTCCGGGGAAATCAGTTCCTTTTCTATCGCGATGGCCTGAACACGCTTGCGGTTGATGCCTCGACCGTCGTCCGAAACCTCGATGACGATCCGGCCGCCTCGATGCAGCGCCGCCAGCCGAACCAGACCTTCCGGAGACTTGCCGGCGGCGATCCGCTCCTCTGGACTTTCCAGTCCATGGTCAATGGCATTGCGGATCATGTGGGTGATCGGATCGGCGATCCGCTCGATCACCGTCTTGTCCACTTCCGTCGACTCGCCATCGGTGATCAGGCGCACCTGCTTTCCGGTCATGGCTGCGGTTTCCCGCACGAGGCGCGGCATGCGCTGGAAAACCGATTTCACGGGCTGGGCCCGGATCGCCATGACGCTTTCCTGGATTTCCCGGGTCAGCTGCTCCAGATCGTCCAGCCCCATCGCCAGGCTCGAAGACCCTGCGAGTCCGGACTCGGCAACGCGCTGGGCCAGCATCGCCTGATTGATGACAAGCTCGCCGACCAGATCGATCAGTTTATCGATCCTCTCGGGATCCACCCGGATCGTAGCCTGGGGCGCGAAGGCCTGGGCATCAGATACGGGCGCCGGAGCAGGAGCCGGGCGCGGTGCGATGGGCACTGCAGCGACTGCCGGAATGTCCTCTTGCGGCGGCTGCGTGGGCGATTCGATTGCGTCGGGGGCCTGCGCCGATTCATCTGCCTGAGCGCTATGGATGAGCGCAGCGATATCGATCGAAGACGACGGGGAGGCGTCGAAGCGCTCAACCTTCAGAATGCAATCACCATCCACAAAATCAAAGACATCGCGGATAGCCTGTTCGTCGACATCGCCCTTGAGGATGATTGTCCAGTTCAGATAGGCACTGTCCGGATCCAGCTGGGTCAGGTCAGGCAGCCGGCTTGAGTCCAGACTGATGGCGGCCTCGCCCAGCCTTTCCAACTCGCGCAGCAGAATGGCCGGCTCGTTTGCGCTGGCATAGAGCGTCTTGAGAGGGGAAAACTCGATCCGCCAGGCTGGCGGTGGCGCAGATGGCTCATCCAGAGAAATTGCCATCGGGGTAAAGGCGAAATCCGGATCATCAAGGTCGGAAGCCGTTTCGGGGAGAACATTCACCTCGAAGAGCGATGTCTCATCCTTGACGGCATCCTGCTTCGGCGCAGCCGCGCCACCCCCTTGGGTAATGGCCTCGAGCTCGGCAGCAATCGCGGACGAGCGATCCTCGTCGACGGCCAGACCGCTGCGGGCTGCAGAAACCAGGTCCGCGAGCACATCGGCGGCCCGAAGTAGCGCTCCTGCCAGTTCTGCCCCCTGCGAAATCTGGCCGGAACGAACCTTGTCCATCAGGGTCTCGAACACATGAGCAAACCGGACCAGAGACTCGAACCCGAATGCGCCGGCGCCGCCCTTGATCGAATGGACAGCCCTGAAGACCGCATTGACGGTTTCGCTGTCGGCGTCGCCTGCTCGCATCGTCAGCAGGCCATTCTCCAGGTCCGCGAGAAGCTCCTCGCATTCCAGAAAGAACGTGACCTTGATGGCTTCCATCTCGTCCAAGACGAACGTCCTCTTCAGGCCGCGACGCGGCGGATCGCAGAGACCAGTTTTTCAGGATTGAACGGCTTGACGATCCAGCCGGTCGCACCTGCTTCTCTTGCCCGAAGTTTCTTTTCCGGGTCGCTTTCGGTTGTCAGAACCAGGATCGGTGTCGCCCTGGCGGCCGTGTCGGCGCGCACGGCCTCGATGAAACCAAATCCGTCCAGATTGGGCATGTTGATGTCGGTGATGATGACATCCGGCCGCTCCCCTTCCAGCACATGGAGACCGTCGATGCCATCGACCGCCTCAATGACCCGAAAGCCCGCTCCGACCAGGGCCATGCGGAGCATGTCGCGCATGGTTCGCGAGTCATCGACGGTAAGTATCGTCTGCGTCATGAGTTCTATTCCCCTTGGGTCCTGGGTAGTGCGGGAGCCGCACCCATCTGTCGCAAGGCCTCACAAAGGCCGTGGGATGGGTCGACGATGCGAAAACTGAAGCCGTCCTTGCGCCAACTCCGGCTGGCGGCGAGGAGCACCTGAAGGCAGAGGGCGCCCATGCGCACCACGGCGGAACCGTCCAGTTCAAGATCACGCCCGCGCAATGCGAGGAGGCGGTCCCTGAGAGGGCCTGCGGCAGCGATATCCAGATGCGGAGGAAGCCCGAGGCTGGCTGAATTCGACACTAGCGACACTCCGGCGTGAACGGCCGGCCTGGCCCGATCGCGAAGACCGCATTCTTGTCCATCATGAAACGGACAGGCCGCTGAACGGATTTATAGAGTCTGAATGTCATTGGTTTCTCGCCCCACTCCCGCTCGCAACAACCCCGTCAATCAGAGACATCTAAACACTGCCGACCTGCGCCCATAAGTTCATGGTTTGCAGAATGGATAGTTAACAGCGGAGAAAATCCACGCCTCTAAAGCGAGTTAGAACTCCTCCCAGCTGATGCTGGGTCCAGCCGCAAGCGCCAGATTGCCACGCGACTGAGCGGTCATCGAACCGGCAGTCCGGCTGATCGGCGACGTTGCTGAGGGGGCTGCTGACGGCCCGGGTCTGGCACGTTCTCGTGACGCCCCCTCAGCTCCGACCTCGAAGCGACCGAGCAGCCGCGCCAGTTCATTGGTTTCGATCTTCAGGGAATGGGTTGCCGCCGTCGCCTGCTCGACCATGGCCGCATTTTGCTGGGTCACCTGATCCATCTGATTGACCGCGGTATTCACCTCGTTGAGACCGGTTGCCTGCTCGCGCGAGGATGATGCGATCTCGGTCACCAGGGCGTCGATCTTGCCGACGCGGTCGACGATCCTCTTCAGGGCATCTCCGGTATCGCCAACCAGCTTTACCCCCGCCCCGACCTGGGCGGTTGAAGCGCTGATCAGCCCCTTGATCTCTCTGGCGGCCTCTGCAGAGCGTTGGGCCAGGGCCCGTACCTCCTGAGCGACCACTGCGAAGCCCCGCCCGGCATCACCAGCGCGCGCCGCTTCCACCCCGGCATTGAGGGCAAGCAGGTTGGTCTGGAATGCGATTTCGTCGATCACACCGATGATCTGGGTTATCTGGCCGGAGGATTTCTCGATCTGGCCCATGGCCGAGACCGCCTGTTCCACCACGCCCCCCGAATGCTGAGCCTCGTTTCGGGCGGCCGTGACCACCTCCGCAGCCTGATTGGCGCCCTCCGCAGATTTCTTGACGGTCGCAGTCAATTGATCCAGCGCCGCTGC
This sequence comes from Brevundimonas vancanneytii, assembly GCA_945861515.1. Classification (GTDB taxonomy): domain Bacteria; phylum Pseudomonadota; class Alphaproteobacteria; order Caulobacterales; family Caulobacteraceae; genus Caulobacter; species Caulobacter vancanneytii_A. Next base: position 17,708 of record CAMAVA010000057.1, read on the forward strand.
GGTTTGTTCAAGGCTCGCAGCCTGTTGTTCCGTACGGCGGGACAGATCATCGGACGCCTGAGCGATCTCGTCGGTGCCGGCCCGGATACTCTGTGTCGATCCCGAAATCGCTTGAAGCGTCTCCTGGAGAGACGCAATGGCTGCGTTATAGTCTGCCTTCAAAGGTTCAAAGTCCGAAGACACCTCGGCATCCATCCGGGAAACCAGATCTCCCTGAGCAAGCCGGGCCAGGGCGGCGCCCATTGCTGCGATGGCGGCCGACTGCTTTTCTTCGGCGCTGACCCGGACTGCTTCCAGCCGTGCGCGCTCCTCTTCGAGAGTTTCTATGTAGATCGAGATAGCGAAGTCCATGTCCAACAGCATGGCCTTGATGAGCGTGGAGACCGCAGCGCCGGCCTTCTCAGCGCCGGCCGCCTTGCCAAAGCTGAAACC
>CAMAVA010000058.1 GCA_945861515.1 Brevundimonas vancanneytii
GGCAAACCCCAGGGCAAAGGCGAAAAGCGAAACCTGGGCGTTGTTGGTGAACAGAAAGGCCGCAAAGACCGACAGACCGTCTCCCTCCCCCTTGTCATACAGCGTTTGACGCAGGGCCTGGGCGCTGGCCGTCGGATCGCGGCCGCCCGACATGTCGCCGCCGACGATGGCGTAAAACCATTCGGGGTTACCCCGAACCAGGAGAAACCCGACCAGGATGCCCAGGGCCAATATGGCGGCAGACACCAGGGTTTCCTTCCAGAGGCCCACAACGGCGCGGGGCCAGGTCTTTGCAAAGAAGGACACAAAGCGCTCAGCAATCCTCGGGCGGGCGCCATAGATCAGGAAATAGCCTCGGGCGCACAGTCCCTCCAGATAGTCGATCAGCCCCTGATCGAGGGAAGTGGCCCGCGCAACGGAGAGGGAAGACAGGGCCGCCCGGTAAAGGACAGGCGCCTCGAGCAGTTCATCGTCGCTGAGGGCCTTGGGACCCCGGCTTTCCACCCGGCCAAGCAGGGCCTCCAGCCTGCGCCAGTCCCATTCCCGTTCCGTCCGGAACTGATGGCTCTTGAGCTGGGGTTGGGCCACGGATCAGCTCCTACAGCAGGTTTCGACGCTTGATGTCGAGATAGGCGTTGATCACGGCCGGTCCCACCGCCTCCACGGGCGCCTCGACCAACTGGACGCCAAGGCGCTTTAGCCTGACCAGGACGACGTCTCGCTCGCGGAGAAGCGCGGCAGCCGTGACCGACCGCGAAACGTCCGCCGCCTCGATGGGTTCGCGCCGGGCAAGACCCAGCAACTCCTCGTCCTGCAGCACGACAAACAGCACCAGATGCCGTTTCAGGAGTCTCTTCAGGTTATCCAGCATCAGCTCGGCGCCGATGGAGTCGGTAAACTCGGTGAAGATCACCACCAGGGACCGGCGGTCCAGATCGCCCGCCAGGGTCGTCAGCCCCAGGGTGAAGTTGGTCTCCTCGATCGCATAATCGATCCCCGCCACCAGTCGCTGGATCAGTGGAAACGAAGACACCCCCGAGACGGCGCCGGTGGACAGCCGGGGCCGGGCGTCAAAGGCGAAGACCCCTGCCCGGTCCCCGCTGGCCAGGCCGACATAGGCCAGCAAAAGGGCCGCGTTGATCGCCCGATCGATCCTGGGAACGCCATCGACGGGCTCACACATGGTGCGGCCGGTATCCAGGGCCAGGACAATGGTGTGATTGCGCTCGGTGCGTCGCTCCTGGGACACCAGCTTGCCGTGCCGCGCGGACTGTTTCCAGTCGATGGTGCGATGGTCCATGCCGGGAAGAAAGTCCCGCAAGGCGTGGAACTCGCTACCTTCTCCGGTCTGGATCTGGGCCTTCTGGCCATGGACAGCGTCGCGGGAAAACAGCCGGATGGCCTCGGCCTTGACGCTGTTCAGGTCCGGCGTCACAGGCGCAACATGGCCCAGGTCCTGTACAATCTGAGCCCAGGCCAGCCCGAAGGGCCCCGTCCATCGAAGCCAGAGCCTGCCCAGCCAGGCCTCGCCCCGTCGCTGCGGGGTCACGGACCAGGCGCCGGCTGCCGACCCGCCGACAACGGGGGACCGCACCACCCTGGGAAGGATGGTCAGGTTTTCATTGCCTTCGAGCAAGAGGTCGGCCCGGCGCGGCATGAAGACCGAGTGGAACTGGGCCGAAAGCCGGGCCGCCGACTCGACCCCGACCGCCATTCGGGTCGGCGCGTCCAGGACAATGTCCGGCGCATCCCGCAGCCGCGTGAGGGCTGCGTCCATCAGGACAAGGCCGACGATCAGGGAAGACCAGGCGACGCCGATAACCCACCACTGGGCCGCCCAGAGTCCGGCGGCCAGGGCAAGGGGCGCCCCGGCGGCGGTCAGGAACACGGCGGTCCGGGTGGGATAGATCAACGCGGCGCCTCGATCTTGCCGATCAGGGCTGTCAGGGCGTCATCGACCCGCCGCCCCTCGATCTCGGCGGCCGGCGACAGGATTACCCGATGGCGCAGCGCGGGAAGCGCCAGCGCCTTCACATCGTCGGGAATGACATAGTCGCGGCCATTCAATATGGCGCGCGCCCGGGCGGCGGCGGCCAGCATGCTGGCCGACCGCGGAGAAGCGCCCGTTTCAAAATCGGCGGAGTCCCGGGTCCCCCGGACGATGGCCACGACATAGGCAGCGATCTCGTCCGTCAGGCGGATCGATCCGAGAAGCTCGCCCGCCGCCGCCAGGTCTTCGGAACTGGCCGCCTCGGTCACGCCCATCTCGCCGGGCAGGGGCTGTCCGGTGCGCCCACCGAACCGGGCGACGATGGCAAGCTCCTCGGCTTCGGTCGGATAGGGCAGCACCTGCTTGAACAGGAACCTGTCCAGCTGCGCTTCCGGCAGGGGATAGACGCCCTGCTGTTCAATGGGATTCTGGGTCGCCACCACCATGAAGTGCTCGCCAAGTTCGTGGCGAACCCCGTCCATAGTCACCGTCCGCTCCTGCATGGCCTCGAGAAGCGCCGCCTGGGTCTTGGGGGGGGTCCGGTTGATTTCGTCCGCCAGCAGGAGGTCGCAAAAGATCGGCCCCCGCGTCAGGGTGAAGGCGCTGGTCTGGAAGTTGAAGATGTTCGAACCGATGATATCGCCCGGCATCAGGTCCGGCGTGAACTGGATCCGGCCGAACCGGACACCCAGTGTCCTGGCGAAGGTCTGGGCCATCAGGGTCTTGGCGGCCCCGGGCGGCCCCTCCAGCAGGACATGACCTCTGGCCAGCAGCGCGATCAGCAGCAGATCAACCGTCGAGGCCTGGCCCACGATGGTCTTGGCCATTTCGCTGCGGATGCGGTCTGCCAGGGCTTGCGCCTCAGTGACGTTCACGGGTCATCTCCAGTCTCCAGGAATAGAGGCGGCGGGCGGCCGACAAGGCCGAGCCGATGTCATGGGCCGCGACAGCGGCGGCGCGAAGGTCTGTAAAGCGGGGCAGTCCAAGAGACGTCGACAACCGATCCAGCAAGGCTTCCAGTCCCGCCTCATCCAGCGAATGCGGCGCCCCGACCGCCTTGGCGGCCTCCCCGCGAACGAAAAGCGCATAGCGGGCCACCATCCGATGCTCCCGCCCGGCCATACGGATCAGGGCCGCCGAATTGTCAGCCAGGGCCTGTTTGCCGAGCGCAAAGGCCCGGCCGGCCTGACGCGCCGGTCCAAATCTCCCGAAGGCCTGAAGCGCCAGCAACAGGGCCGCCAGCCCCAGGGCAAGGGTCACGCCCAGAAAGGGCGGGGTGAAGGCAAGCTGCAGCAGATTGCGCTGACGCTTGATGCCGTTGAGCGTGACATCGAACGTGACGGCCGGTCGACCAGATCCGGCCAGGTCCAGAAGCGCCAGTCCCGCCCTGGCCGTATCAAGGCTCGAAATCCCCTGTGTGTTCAGAAGGTCAGGATCGGAGATCACCCAGATGTCGTCCCGGCGCCCCAGGACGATGCCGCCCTGTTCATCCGTGATGACCGGGGTCCAGTCGTTGCTTTGCAAGGTCCGGAAACGGGTGATCGGCCCGGTGGTGGCAAATGGCAGGCCATTGGCCCAAACCAGGGCCTGGCGCCCGTCTCCATCCCTTGCGCTGAACCCGGTCGACGTCCCATGACCCTTGAGCGGCGCAAGCGCAGAGGCCTGATCCAGCAGGTTGCGGCCCTGGACCCAACCCTGGCGAACGGGATGCGGTGACGTGGACCACTTGGCGGGCACAATCAGACGCGGGCCTGTGAAGCGGATCTTTCTCAGTTCAGAGGTGTCCGTCATCTGGCCCGGTGTCAGGACCATGAGCGTGTCCCCGTCCGATGGGCGGTCGGACCGACTGATGCGGACCTCCCGGCCGGTTTGCCGCAAGAGCTCGACCATGCCTGCATAGCCCACCGCGGATCGGGACAGGGCGTGGGCCTGACCATTGTCGCCGCTCTGCAGCTCTGAACTGAAGGCTGTCAGCACCAGACTGGCGATGAAGGCGATGACGCCGATCACCACCAGCCACAGGACGACCATGGCCGAAAAGGGCCCGACAGCCGTCCTGCCGCCCTGCCCTGTCCTTGCGCCGGCCGTCACGACCAGACCGCCGAAAAGATCAGGGTCTCGTAGGCGTCCCTGGCCTGCCGCCAACTGTCCTCATCAACAGGACGCCCTCCGAAATAGCTCCGCTCGACGATATCCGCCATGAGCTTGAATCCAGGACGCGCGGCCTCCGGCAAGGCGGAAAGGGCCGCGATATCCTGGCTGGTCAGGGCCGGACCGATCAGTTGCGGTCTGCGCGCGGCGATGTCGGCGACTCCTCGCAGCAGCAACAGGTGAACCGCTTCCTCGAAGCGCCCCTCGGCCGCCAGTCGGTCCGCATCCTCGAGCAGTATCCGCGCCTTGACCCTGTCGGGACGCCAGTCCGTGACGCCGGACGCGGACCTGATCTTTCCGGTCCATCCCAGTCGAAGGCCCCAGAATTCCCGGACAATGAAAAACAGGACCATTGCGGCAAGAAGCGCGATGACGCCCCAGACCAGCACCTGAACCAACGGACCCATGGCCGAAAGGGCCTTCAGGGCCCCGAGCAGCCACTCCGGCGGCGGCCTGGGCGGATCCAGAGCCGGGAGCGAGAACTGCAGGGACCGGTCGGCGAGCATCGCCGAATGCGCGCGCTCGATCACCGCCGGGTCCAGGACACCGTCGGCCGAAAGGTCCTGCACAGGCGTGTCCGGCTGACTCATCCCCGTTGGTGATTGTAGGCAGTTCAAGGTTCAACGCAACCGATTGACCGCTCTTGAGCGATGTCAAACGCATTGATTCAGATCATGGAGAGCCTGTCGCACCCACGGCAAAATGCTTTGTCTTGAAGGAGAAAAGCAAATGCCAAAACTCGCCGGCCCTCAGGGCCTCTTTCTCGTCGGTGTCCTGTGCGCTTTTGGCGCCTTTGCGGTGACGCTTGGCGCCACGTCCCTCTATGCCAACCTTCTGGGCCATCCGGACAGGCGCTGACGGTCAACTGCCGTCAGCAATCTCGGCCAGGGTCGCTGGCTTGAGCAGGGCGATCTCACTCAGGGACACAAGGCGGATCACGCCGGAGGTCTTGAGCTTGGAGGTCACCCTGCTCACGGTTTCGGTCGTGAGACCAAGATAGTCCGCAATCTCGGCCCTGGTCATGGAAAGCTCCACGGTCTGGGTTCGCCGTTGACGCCTTGCGCTGTCCAGCAGGAAGCTGGCGAAACGCTCCAGGGCTGTCTTTCGTCCCAGGAGCAGCATCTGGTCCTGCGCTGCCGCCAATTCGTGGGATGCGCGCTCAAGAAGCGCCGATTCCAGGGTGGGCTGGTCCTTGAGAAGCTTGCGGTACTCGGACTTGCGGAATCGACAGGCCGTGACCGGCTCCAGGGCCTCCGCCGAAAAGGCATAGCTGTCCCCTGCGGCGAGTCCCAGAAAATCCCCCGTGTACAGAAAGCCTACGATCTGACGCCGACCGTCGGCCATCAGCTTGTAGACCCGCACGGAGCCCGAGGTGATGTTGAACAGATGGCTCGCGGGATCGCCTTCACGCACCAGGGACTCGTTGGCGCCGACGGACTGCACGTCAGCGAGTGCTGCCAGCTGCCGCAGTCCTGTCTCTGCAAGGCTGCCACAGACGCTGACCGACCGTGCGCCACACCGGGAACAGGGGTCAATGCCATTCACGGGAGGGCAGTCCGGAAGTTTGATGGCGACCGCGACCATAGCGTCTGAGTCCAGTGCTGGTTCTTCCCTGTCAGTATCCACTTATAATCCTTCGGATGAAACCACCTGTTTGACGCAGATCAAGGAAAGCGGTCGCGTCGGAAACGAGGATGGCCCCGAACCGGGTCTCCTCATGAATCGAATCGACATTGCCCGATTGACGGAAGTGGACAGTTCCGAGGCATTCGGACTGGCCCGCCTGGCATTTGGAGACGTCAGTCCCGGCCGCTGGCGCAGCCTGATCAAACGCTGGACCAGACGGCCCGAGGGCAGCGAAGGCGCCTTGGTCGCTCGTGACCAGGCAAGGCGGCTTGTCGGCCTTGCGCCGTTCCAGGTGAGAAGCAATCTCCGGTCGGGCCGTGTGCTCTGGGTCGAGCGCATGATCGGGTTTGCGCTTCTGGACGCCGCTCCGGTCAACAACGCCTTGGCGCTGGGCCTGGTGCAGATCGCCCGGACTCTGAAATGCGAAGGCATGGATGTGGCGATCGAGACCCGGGATGAGGCCCTGCGCACAGCGCTGGGCACAGTGCAGACACTGCGGGAATCGTCGCTGGTTCACTGCCAGGTTCGCACCTGAGGCATCCCGTCCGGCTAGACGGTTCGACGCTCGAACCAGAGGACTGCGGTCCAGCCCGCCAGGGTCATACCGCTCGCCGCCGCCGCCGGATAACAGAGCGGACAATGGCCCAGCAGTCCCGCAGCTTCGCTGCATAGCGGTCCAGCCGCCAGTCGGGACGCCTCGAGCATGAATACCCAGAGCCAGAGAAAGCCAGCCGACAGACCAGACAGCAATGTCGCGGTGCGCAGGATCGAGCCGCGCGTGTCCAGGGCCCTGGTGGTGATCATGCTCGGTTCTCCCGCGTCAAAGCTGCTGTGGGGACTCTGACCCCGACTGCGATGTGCCGCCTTGATCCATGTCAACGCGGACCTGTCCCCAAAATCCCATGTTGCACCGCGCAACGACTGGGGATTCGCAATGCCGCCAACCAAAGCCCTTCTCCCGGGATCGCTCCCGGGCACAGGCCTCCTTCTCGCCCTGACAATTGTCGGAGGCCTCCTGTTCGCAGTGGCGGCCGGACTGACGGACGATCCGCTTTTCCGCTTCCACAGCTTCGTCTTCATCGCGGCCGCCGTAGTCGCCGGGTTCGCCCTGACCACGGGCCTGAGCGCCGGTGGGCTGAGAAACGAGCCGGACCGCTATATGGACGGCGTCATCCGATACGGCGTGATCGCAACCATGTTCTGGGCGGCGGTGGGCATGCTGGTGGGGGTTGTCATCGCAGCCCAGCTGTCCTGGCCTTCCGTCTTCTATTTTCCGGAGCTGGGCTGGCTGAATTTCGGACGCCTGCGGCCGTTGCACACATCCGGAGTCATTTTCGCTTTCGGCGGCAACGCCCTGATCGCCACCTCCTTCTGGGTAGTCCAGCGCACCTGCCGCGCCAGGCTGGCCGGCGGCATCGCGCCCTGGTTCGTCTTCTGGGGATATCAGCTGTTCATCGTCCTGGCGGCGACCGGTTACCTGACCGGCATCACCCAGTCCCGCGAATACGCCGAGCCCGAATGGTACGTCGATCTCTGGCTGACCATTGTCTGGGTCGCCTATCTGCTGGTTTTCCTGGGCACGATCTGGAAGCGTCGCGAGCCCCATATCTATGTGGCCAACTGGTTCTACCTGGCCTTCATCGTCACGGTCGCCCTGTTGCATGTGGTCAACAACCTGGCCATGCCGATCGGCCTTCTGAGCACCCGCAGCTACTCGGTGTTTTCCGGGGTGCAGGACGCCCTCACCCAGTGGTGGTACGGCCATAACGCCGTCGGCTTTTTCCTCACCGCCGGCTTCCTCGCGATGATGTACTATTTCGTTCCCAAGCGGGTGGAACGGCCGGTCTTCAGCTACCGCCTCTCGATCGTCCACTTCTGGGCCCTGATCTTCATCTACATCTGGGCCGGTCCCCACCACCTGCACTACACCGCCCTGCCGCAGTGGGCGCAGACCCTGGGGATGACCTTCTCCATCATGCTCTGGATGCCCAGCTGGGGCGGCATGATCAATGGCCTGATGACCCTGTCGGGGGCCTGGGACAAGCTGCGCACCGATCCGGTCGTCCGGATGATGGTGGTGGCCATCGCCTTCTATGGCATGAGCACCTTCGAAGGGCCGGTCATGTCGATCCGGGCCGTCAACGCCCTGTCACACTACACCGACTGGACCATCGGCCATGTGCACTCCGGCGCCCTTGGCTGGGTCGGCTTCATCAGCTTTGGCGCCATCTACTGCCTCGTTCCCTGGCTCTGGAAGAAGGAGAAGCTGTTCTCCAATGCCCTGGTGGAATGGCACTTCTGGATCTCGACCACCGGCATCCTGCTCTACATCGCCGCCATGTGGGTGTCGGGCATCATGGAAGGCCTGATGTGGCGCGAATACACGCCGGAAGGCTTCCTGGCCTACAGCTTCATCGAGACGGTGTCGGCCAAGCACATCGAGAACGTCATCCGGACGGTCGGGGGTCTCATGTACCTCTCCGGTGTCCTGATCATGATCTACAACCTCTGGCGGACGGTTCGCATGCCCTCCGCCGCCGGCAGCGAGACGGCGACATCCGCCCTCGTCGCCCCGGCCGCAGCCTAGTTCGGGGATCGACCAATGAACCTCTGGAAACACCACGGCAAACTGGAGCGGCACTCGCTGCTCCTCGTGATCGGCATCCTGGTCGTCGTCTCCATCGGCGGCCTGGTGGAGATCGCGCCCCTGTTCTGGCTGCAGAGCACCATCGAAAAGGTGCAGGGCGTTCGGCCCTACACCCCGCTCGAAATGGCTGGCCGCGACATCTACATCCGGGAGGGCTGCTATCTTTGCCACTCCCAGATGATCCGGCCTCTGCGGGATGAGGTGGAACGCTACGGCCACTACAGCCTTGCCGCCGAGAGCATGTATGACCACCCCTTCCAATGGGGCTCCAAGCGCACGGGACCTGATCTTGCCCGGGTCGGTGGGAAATATTCCGACAGCTGGCACACCGATCACCTGACCAATCCACGGTCTGTCGTCCCTGAATCCGTCATGCCGCCCTACGCCTTCCTTGCCAAAAAGGATCTGCGCCTGGTCGATATCCAACGGAAGATGCAGGCGCTTCGCACCGTGGGCGTGCCCTACAGCCAGGAAGAAATCGACAAGGCCCTGGTTGATCTCGCCGCCCAGGCCGACCCCTTTTCAACCGACGCGGTCGCCCTGCGCGAGCGCTATGGAAAGAAGGTCGTAAACCGCGACTTTGACGGCGACCCGTCCCGGGTGACCGAGATGGATGCCCTGATCGCCTATCTGCAGGTGCTCGGCACGATGGTGGACTTCTCCACCTATCAGGCCGCCGATCCTCAGAACCAGAGGTAGGAACCGGCTCATGACCTACGAAACCGTTGCGACCTTCGCCCAGCAGGCAGGCCTGATCTATTTCGGCCTGATCTTCCTGGCCGGGTCCGCCTACGCCCTTTGGCCCCGCAATGGCGAAACCTTTCGCCAGGCGGCCCGCATGCCCCTCGATGAGGAAGACCTATGAGCGGCCATACTCCCCACAAGGACGAGCTCTCCGGCATCGACACCACCGGCCACGAATGGGACGGTATCCGGGAGCTCGACAATCCCCTGCCCCGTTGGTGGCTCTGGATCTTCTATGCCTCGATCCTGTTCGCGATTGGCTACTGGGTGGTGATGCCAGCCTGGCCCAGCCTGACCGGCTACACCAAAGGCGTTTTCGGACAATCTGACCGGGCCGATGTCGGTCGGGCCATGGAGGCCCTGAATGCCCAGCGCGGCGCCGGCGCAAAGGTTCTGAAGACGGCATCCCTGCAGCAGATCGAGCAGAGCCCGGAACTTCAGGCCTATGCCCTCGCCGTCGGTCAGTCGGTGTTCGGCGACAACTGCGCCACCTGCCATGGCGCCGGCGGCGCGGGCGGCAAGGGCTATCCCAACCTGCGGGACGATATCTGGATCTGGGGCGGCGCCCTGGAGGATATTCACACCACGCTGCAGTTCGGGATTCGCTCTGAGCATCCCGACACCCGGCTTTCGCAGATGCCGGCCTTCGGCCGGGACGGACTACTGACTACGGCCCAGATTTCGGACCTTACTGAACTGGTCGTCGGATGGTCGGGCCGCAAGGCCGACGCCGCCGCCGTCGCCCGGGCTATGCCCTTGTTTGCCGAGCAATGCTCTGCCTGCCATGGCCCTGGCGCCAGAGGCGATCCAAAACAGGGCGCGCCCAACCTGACAGATGCCGACTGGCTCTATGGCGCGGACCGGGCCTCCATCTCCGGCCAGATCCACGCCGGCAAGGGCGGCGTCATGCCGGCCTGGGGCCAGCGCTTCAGCCCTGAGACCCTCAAGGCCCTGGCTGTCTATATCCACGCCAATGCGGGTGGTCAGGATCAATGACCATCCTCATAGACCGGACCAAGGACCCCCATCCTGGCGCCCCCCCCGGCGCTGGTCCGGTCTCCGTCGCCGCCACGGCGCGCAACAAGGCGAACCGTGGCGGCGGCGGTCTCTACAAGCCCAGAACACCGATCTACCCAAAGCGCATCAGCGGCCAATGGCGCTGGATCAAATGGGCCGTGCTGATCGCAACGCTCTCGGTCTATTACATCACCCCCTGGATTCGATGGGAGCGTCCAGGGGCCCTTCCAGACCAGGCCGTCCTCGTGGATTTCGAGGGTAGCCGGTTCTATTTCTTCTCCATCCAGCTCTGGCCCCAGGAAGTCTATTTCATAACCGGACTGCTGGTGGTCGCCGCCTTGGCGCTGTTTTTCGTGACCGCGCTGTTTGGCCGTCTGTGGTGCGGCTACGCCTGCCCGCAAACGGTCTGGACTGATCTGTTCATGCTGGTCGAACGTCGCTTTGAAGGCGACCGCAACGCCAGGATGAAGCTGGACGCCGCCCCCTGGTCCTTCGACAAGGCCTGGCGGAAACTGGGCAAGCACGCGGTCTGGCTCGGCATCGCCTTCGGCACCGGCGGCGCCTGGATCTTCTATTTTCATGACGCGCCGACCCTGATCCGCCAGTTCTGGGTCGGGCAGGGTCCGATGACCGCCTATGTTTCCTGCGCCGTCCTCACCTTCATGACCTATGCCCTGGCCGGAACAATGCGCGAGCAGGTCTGCACCTATATGTGCCCCTGGCCGCGCATCCAGGGCGCCATGCTCGACAAGCATTCCCTGCAGGTGACCTATCGTCTTGACCGTGGCGAGCCCCGCGGCCCCCACAAGAAGGATCAATCCTGGGAGGGGCGTGGCGATTGCGTTGACTGCAGGCAATGTGTCGTCGTCTGCCCCATGGGCATCGACATCCGCGACGGCGGCCAGCTTGAATGCATCAACTGCGGGCTCTGTATCGATGCCTGCGACGAGATCATGCAGAAGGTGGAGCGCCCCAGGGGGCTCATCGCCTTCGATACGGACGCGGCCGTCGCCGACCGCTTGGCAGGCCGTCCCGCCCGCTACCAGTTCATCCGGCCCCGCACCATCTACTACGCGGTGACCCTGACGGCCGTGGCGGGCCTGATCGGTTGGGGACTGACCCAGCGCAGCCAGGTGGAAGCCCATGTGCTGCGCGATCGCAATCCCACCTTTGTTCGCCTGAAGAGCGGTGCGATCCGCGATGGCTATACGGTCAAGATCGCCAATCGGGCCTTTGAAGACAGGGTGTTCAGCATCACCGTTGACGGCCTGCCCGGCGCCCTTCTGCGCACCCCGGGTCTCAAGGAATCCGCCGTCCATGTCCATGTGCCGGCCGATGAGGTCCGGGCTGTGCGGGTGTTTGTGTCAGCGCCGGCCGAGGGCCTGACCGCCACCAGCCAGCCGCTGACATTTCACATCCGTTCGCCAAAGGCAGAGGCGACCGTCGAGTCGGTCTTTCTATCCGGAGCAGCAAACACCCCATGACGGTTTCAGCCCCCATCTCCGACGGCCAGGGAAAACCCTTTCGCATTACCGGTCTGCATGTGCTGGTCGGGATGATCGTCTTCTTTTCGATCATCATCGGCCTGGACGTGTTTTTCGTCACCCTCGCCTACCGCTCGTTTTCGGGCGAGGTGGCCTCCAATCCCTATGAGGCAGGCCTCGCCTTCAACCAGAAACTGGCCGCAGAGCGCCGCCAGACCGCCCTGGGCTGGACCGTCACCATGGGCCGGGAGGGCCCTGAAACCCTCATCATCACGGCGAAGGATCGCGATCTGAACCCCCTGTCCGGACTCAAGGTTCAGGCGACCCTGGAGCGTCCCGCAACCAACAAGGGGCGCAGGGACCTGGTGTTCCGGGACCTTGGCCATGGTCGCTATCAGGCCGTCGCGCCAGACCTTAAGGGCGCCTGGGACCTCCGGGCCAGAATCCAGGGAAAAGGCGAGGCCCGCTTCGAGGCGGAACGACGGATGATCTGGCAATGACCGACCTCAGTCTTCGCGACCTCAGCGCCTTTGTAGTCACCGACGACAAGGGGGCCCATCGGCTGGAACTCCTGGTCCAGGGCGCCCGTTGCGCTGGATGCATGGGAAAGATCGAGACCGGAACCGCCAGGCTTCCCGGCGTTGCGTCAACCCGCTTCAATCTGACCACCGGCAAGCTGGCCGTAGCCTTCGGCGACGGCCCGGTCGATCCGGCCTCGGTGATCGCGGCCATCGAGGCCATGGGCTACCGGGCCAGCCTGTTCGATCCATCCGCCGCAAGGTCGGCAGAGGACCGTGAAGGGCGCGAACTGGCCCTGGCCCTGGGCGTCGCCGGGTTCGGGGCGGGCAATGTCATGATGTTCACGGTCCCCGCCTGGGCTGGACTGTTTGGACAGGAACTCACCCCGGCGACCCGGGATCTGATGTACTGGCTGGCCGCCCTGATCGCGACACCCTGCGCCCTGTTTGCCGGCATGACCTTTTTCCGGTCTGCCTGGCGCTCCCTGCGCCGGGGCAAGGCCAATATGGATGTGCCGATCTCGATCGGCGTCCTCCTGACCCTTGCGGTGAGTTTCTCGGAAACCATGCTGCACGGCGCCCACGCCTATTTCGATGCGGCCGTCACGCTTCTGTTCCTGCTGCTGATCGGCCGCTACCTTGACCACCAATTGAAGATGCGCGCCCGAAGCGCCGCTCGCGATCTGCTGGCGCTTCAGGCCCCGATCGCTGTCCGCCTGGACGACGCCGGCCGGGAGCATGGCGTCCCCGTGGCCGAGATTTCGGTCGGCGACCGGATCGCCGTCGCGCCCGGAGACCGGATCCCCGTCGACGGGATCGTGGAATCCGGCAGCTCCGACCTGGACAATGCGCTGATTACCGGGGAAAGCGCCCCGGTTGTCGCCAGTCCGGGCGGCAGGACCTTCGCCGGCGCCCTGAACCTCACGGGACGGCTGATCATGCGGGCCAGCGCCCGCAGCGAGGATTCAGCCGTCGCGGCCCTGGCCCGCCTGATGGAAGCCGGCGCCCAGTCGAGAAGCGCCTATGTCCGGCTGGCCGACAAGGCGGCGGCCCTCTATGTGCCGGTCGTCCACACCCTGGCGGCCGGGACCTTCCTGGGCGGTTGGGCCCTGGGTCTGGGACCGCGGGAAGCGCTGCTGCGGGCGGCTGCAGTCCTGATCGTGACCTGTCCCTGCGCGCTGGGACTTGCTGTTCCTGCCGTCCAGGTCACGGCCTCCGGCCGCCTTTTCCGGCGCGGGGTGCTGGTCAAGTCAGGAGCCGCCCTGGAGCGACTGGCCGAGGTCGATCACGTCATCTTCGACAAGACAGGGGTCCTGACGGAAGGAAAGCCTCGACTGCTCACCGACACGCCCGCCTTGCTGGCGCTTGCCGCGCCCCTCGCCCGCGGGTCCAGGCATCCCCTGGCGCGCGCCCTGGCCGAGCGGGCCGGCCCCGGTCCAGTCGCCGAAGACCTTCAGGAATCGCCGGGCCTGGGCGTTTCCGGGATCATTGACGGCCGACCCGCCCGTCTGGGCCGTGCTGCCTGGCTGGGCCTTGAGAACAGTTCGGGCGCCGAAACCGAACTGTGGTTCGGGTTCGACGGAGAGACCCGCGTTCGCTTTGTCTTCGAAGACACGATCCGCCCGGACGCCGCCCAGGCCGTGGCTGCCCTGATCAGGATGGGTCTGACCGTCGAGGTGCTGTCAGGCGACCTGCCGGGCCCTGTTGGCCGGATGGCGGGTGCTGCCGGCATCAGCCGCTGGAAATCTGGCCTGACGCCCTTCGAGAAGGCCGCGGAAGTGGCGGCTCGGAAGGCGGCCGGACGCAAGGTCCTGATGGTCGGAGACGGTCTCAATGATGCTGCAGCCCTCGCTGGCGCGGACGCATCCATGGCGCCAGGCTCGGCTGTAGAGGCCAGCCAGACCGCCGCGGACCTGGTCTTCACGCAAGGCGAACTGACGGCTGTGCCCCTGGCCATTTCGGTCGCCAGGTCCGCCCGTAGGCGGGCCATGGAAAACTTCGCTTTTTCCGCCCTCTACAATGCAATCGCGGCGCCCGCTGCGGTTCTGGGATTGATCAATCCCTTTGTGGCCGCCATCGCCATGTCCGGGTCTTCCCTGGTCGTCACCCTCAACGCCCTGAGGATGTCTTTTGCCGGACGGCGCCTATGACCATCATCTTCATTCTCGCGCCGTTTTCGCTGTTTCTGGCGCTCCTGGGGCTTGGCGCATTCTGGTGGACCCTGCGCTCGGGTCAGTATGAGGATCCGCAAGGCGACGCCGCCCGCATCCTCTATGATCACCTTGAGGAAGGCCCGCCTGCGCCCCCCGTGACGGCCCACAAGTCTTGATCCAGATCAGGGCCAGGGTCTGAAACCCGGGGCAAGCTGCACCCATGAACGCGCTTCTTCCCGTTTCCGCCGCCACCTCGGCCCTTGCCCCGCTCCTCGCCAGACATGACGGAAGGGCCCCGAGGTACACCAGCTACCCCACGGCCATCAGCTTCACGAACGATGTTGATGAAGCCGTCTACAGGACATGGCTGTCCCAACTGGACCCCGGCCGCGCTGTATCCCTCTATCTGCACATTCCGTTCTGTCAGCGCCTCTGCTGGTATTGCGGCTGCAATACCCGGGCGGTCAGCAAGGCGTCCCTGGTCAGCCGGTATGTCGAGCTTCTGATCGAGGAAATGTCGCTTCTTGAAGCGGCCTTGCCGGGGCATTTTCGCGCAGGCCAGATCCACCTCGGCGGCGGCACGCCAAACCTGCTTTCACGCGATGATCTGACCCGCCTCTTCAGGGCGCTGAGGCATGTCTTCAAGGTTTCGCCGGGCGCCGAGATCGCGGCCGAACTGGATCCTGCCACCCTGAGCCGGGCTTGGGTCCAGGCAGCCGCGTTTCACGGCCTGAGCCGGGCCAGTATTGGCGTCCAGGACCTGTCACCCAGGGTGCAGAAGGCCGTAAACCGCATCGAGTCCTTCGAGGTCGTGCAGCAGGCCGTGGGCTGGCTGCGGGAGGTGGGGGTCCTGTCGGTCAATCTGGACCTGATGTATGGCCTGCCCCACCAGACCACGACCGACGTGCTTGACACCCTCGATCAGGTCCTGACCCTTGCGCCTGAACGCATCGCCCTGTTCGGCTATGCCCATGTTCCCTGGGCCAAGCCCCACCAGAAACTGATTCCGGAAAAGGCCCTGCCGGGGGCGCTGGAGCGGTTTGACCAGGGCGAGGCTGCAGCGGCCAGGCTCGCAGCCGAGGGCTATGTCCGGATCGGTCTGGACCATTTTGCGAGGGAAGATGACAGTCTCGCAGCTTCAGCCCGGACCGGCGCAATGCGCCGGAACTTTCAGGGCTATACCGTTGATCCCTATGATGTTCTTCTTGGGCTTGGGGCCTCGTCCATTGGTCGCCTGCCACAGGGCCTTGTCCAGAACTCGCCGGAAGAAACCCGTTGGCAGGCACAGGTCCAGGCCGGACGGCTGCCGGTCAGGAAGGGGGTTTCTCTTACGCCTGAGGATCGCTTCCGGAGTGACATCATCGAGAGGCTGATGTGTGATCTCGCCGTTGATCTGAAGCCGATATGCGACGCCCACGGGCGCAGCCTGTCCGAACTGGACTCATCCCTGGCCCGTCTGGAGCCCCTTGAGGCCGACGGTCTGGTGGTCTGCGATGGGCGGAAGGTGACGGTCACCCAGATAGGCCGGCCCTTCCTTCGCAGCGCCTGTCAGGCCTTCGACACCCGGTCGAACGACCCCGGCGCCCACGCCCGGATCGTTTGACCGCCCCACCCTGTCTGGCCTCCAGACTGGGCATGGCCTTTTCCTGGCAAGTCGTGCGAGGCAATCACGCCCCGCACGTTTCTCACCGAACCTACAAGAGCCAGCCCGCGGTAAAGCCGGTGACATCACCCGAAAGGGTGATCACCAGATCTGCGACGCCATCACCGTTCACATCGGCCGCCAGGACGCTTTCGTTCGCCCCGCTGTCATAGACCAGAGTGTATTGGCCGGCCGTCCCCGACAGGCTCGCCGCCTGGAAGAAGGCCTGGTTTCCGCCCACACCGGTATTGGCGTCTATGGCTGACAGGTCGAGGATATCGTCAGCGGTCATGTCCAGGATGCGGTCCCGACCGCCCTGGGCCGACTCGATGACGGCCAGATAGACAATCCGGTCATCCCCGGCCCCGAGGGTGATCTGGTCGCCGCCGCGGCCGCCATTGAGGACGTCATCGCCCGCGCCGCCCGACAGGGTGTCTGATCCCCGGCCGCCCGTCAGCTCGTCATTGCCCGCTCCGCCCTTCAGGACAAAACGCGCGTCGGTCTCACGACTGCCCTTGAAGGTCATGATGTCGCTGGCGCCGAGGGTTGATCCGTCCACCGTCAGCACCAGGCCGGCAGAAACGGTCCCGTCGCTGGACGTGATCTCGTAACTGTTGCCAGAGGTCAGGTCGATCCGCTCGATATTGACCATGGTCGTGCCCGTGAACTTCACGCCGCGCGAGTAGTTGCCGTCCATCAGCACCCGATCCGTCCCGGCTCCCCCATCCAGACGGTCGGACTTGGTCAGGGCGCCGCCAACGATGAACAGGTCGGCGCCTTCGCCGCCCAGGGCATCATCATTGCCGCCATAGGTCAGGTTCAGGGTATCTGCGCCGCCACCGCCGTTCAGAACATTATTGATCTCGTTGCCGATCAGGATGTCGCCAGCCGAGCCGCCAGAGGCATTCTCGATCCAGGCCGACATGGCGCCTGGCACATTGCCGCCATAGGCAATGCAGATGTTGTTGGCGATGGCGCCGATCGAGGAGAAGTAACCCGGCCGCAGGTCGATCGTCACCTTGCCAGTCTGAGTGGACGCGTTGATCTCGTCCACGCCGCCGGCGTCCCAGATGGTCATGATCAGGGATCCGCCATCCTCCAGGGCAAACTGCTGGCTGGGTCCCGGGCCGAAATAGCTGTCGTTGCCGGTGCGGGTGGTCATGTTGGCGCCGTAGAGGCTCTGCATGGCCTGGATGTCGAACATCATCAGGGTTGCCGGCCATTGGGCGACCAGTTCCGGTTCGTCCGCCTGGTCCGGATGCGGATCATAGGACATCACGGTGTACTGGTTCGAATCCAGCGCGCTGGAGAGCAGCGGCGTGCCGTCGAAGGGATGCTTCAGGCCCAGGGCATGGCCCAGTTCATGGAGATAGGTCTGCCAGCCGGTGTTGTAGAGGTCGGCAGCCTCCTGCTGGGGAATGTTGCTGATCCAGACGTCGCCATTGTCGCCCGAACCGTTGGTGAAGGTGTTGTCCGGAAAGTCAGCGACAAAACCGAACAGGCCGGGGAAATTGCCCTTGGCGAAGGTCACATCGCCAATCTGGCCAGGAGCGGCCGCCACCAGCCTGATGTTGCAGACGTCGTTGAACCGTTCGACGGCCAGGTTGGCCAGGGCCTGCTCGGCGGCATCCAGCTCGACGTTGAAGTTGGTCGACAGGACCTCGCCGCCGACGATCTTGGTGTCGGGCTTCTTCCCGTCCTTGTAGTAGCTGGGGATGCTGGTCAGGAACGAGAAGGTGACGCTGCCACTGCCGTCGTGCCAGCTGCCGACGCCAAGCAGGGCCTTGTAGTTGTTGGAATCGAGGGGATTCTTGCTGGCCATGTCGGCTCCTTGCGGCATTGAAATTCGGGCGTCAGCGCCCTGTCTGACTGCAGTCTAACGCCTTCCCGGCTGTAGGCTCCACGCCCAATCATGCAGCCAGTATCAATACGCGCGTGATTGCAGTGGAACTGCCGCTTGCCGTCATCGAAGAACGGCGACTCCGATCGATCATCCCGGAACGGGAAATGGGGGATGCTCAAGGATGCAGTCGCACCTGGATCGCGCCCGGGAT
>CAMAVA010000059.1 GCA_945861515.1 Brevundimonas vancanneytii
TCCCTCGCCTCAACCGCCACGACCTTGTAAAACCGGCGTGGTTTCTGAACCCCGTCGTCCGATCGAGACATGTCCTGCTCCCTGGGCGGCGATCTTGACCCTGCAAGGGCGGCAATTGAGCCCAGACGCTGCCAAGTGCAAGGAGTGACGATCGTGTCTCGCGCCATACAGGACCTCAAGGCAGCGATCGCCCTCACCCGCTTCGGCCTTGGCGCACGGCCTGGCGAGATCCCGTTGGCGGCCGCGGACCCGGAGGGCTGGCTGGAAGGCCAGATCACAGTCGCCGGCGGCGAAAGGGCCCTGGCCGACACAGCCCTCTCCCAGCAGCGGATGGAAGCGGTGGTGCAATACGAGGCTGACCAGAAGGAGATTCAGAAGTCCGGTCTCGAAGCCAAGCAATTGGCCGAGACCCTGGCGCTCCTGCGGAGGAAGACCCAGGCCGTCACGGGAGACGACTTCCTGGAACGCGCTGTCCTCGCCATGCGCACGCCCCAGGGCTTCAGGGAGCGGTGGAGCCTTTTCTGGTGCAATCATTTTTCGGTCTCCGCCATAAAGCTGGCCACGGCCGTTCTGTGCGGCCCCTACGAACGGGAGGCCGTCCGTCCGCATGTGTTTGGTCGGTACGAGGACCTGTTGGCCTCCGCCGCCCGGCATCCGGCCATGCTGCTGTATCTGGACCAGACCAGATCAATTGGCCCCAACAGTCCCGCCGCCATAAGGCTGCGGACACGAACCCGATCAGCGCGAGACGCCGGACTGAACGAAAATCTGGCGCGGGAGATTCTTGAGCTCCATACGGTCGGCGTGGATGGCGGATACAGCCAGCAGGATGTTACCGAGTTTGCCAAATGTCTCACCGGCTGGACGGTCGGAGCCGCCAATCAGCCGGGCAAGACAGGGCAGTTCATCTTTCGCGAAGACACCCACGAGCCAGGCGTCAGGACGGTTCTGGGGCGCCGCTATGCAGAGGCGGGACTTGACCAGGGCCTGTCGGTGTTGCGTGACCTTGCCGCGCACCCAGCCACGGCCCGCCGGCTCTGTCGCAAGCTGGCCCAGCATTTCGTCAGCGAAACGCCGCCAGCAGACCTCGTCCGTGATCTCGTTGCGGCCTGGATGCAGAGCGAGGGGGATCTGGGCGCTGTTGCCCGGGCCCTGATCCGGTCGCCGGCGGCCTGGCGACCCGCCGCCGAAAAATTCAAGACCCCCTATGAGTGGCTCGTGTCCAGCTATCGGGCCGTGGACCGTTTCCCCTCGGTCATCGGGCAGATCGCCCCCACCCTCACAGCCCTGGGACAGCGGCCCTTCTATCCTCCATCACCGGAGGGCTGGTCAGATGAAGCGGCCTATTGGGCCGCGCCGGATGCCTTGATCAAGAGAATGGCCTGGGCCGAACGGTTCAGCGCCTCCGTGGCGCAGCAACTGGAGCCGCAGACCGTCGCCCAGGGATGTCTGGGCAATCGGCTTTCAGCCCTGACGGCCAAGACCATCGCCCGGGCCGGGTCACGGACCGAGTCCCTGGCGCTTTTGTTCCTGTCGCCGGAGTTTCAACGCCGATGATCCGTTTTTCTCCTTCCAGACGTGGAGTCCTGGGCGCTGCGGCGACCGGCATGACCCTCGCCTTTCTGGGCCGGGCATCCACCGTCGGAGCGGCCGAAGCCGGCAGAAAGCTGGTGATGATCATCTGTCGCGGCGGAATGGACGGCCTGGCCGTCGCCCCGCCGCTTGGCGAACCAAGGTATGCATCGCTCAGGGGACCGCTGGCCTTTGCGCGAGATGATCTGCTGCCGCTGGATGGCAATTTTGGCCTGCACCCCGCGCTGATCGCATTTGCCGCCCTGGTCGCCAAGGGTCAGGCCAGGATTGCGCCCGCCATCGCAAGTCCGGACCGGGCGCGTAGCCATTTCGAAGCCCAGGACGTTCTGGAATCCGGCGCCTCCGCCGTCTATGCCGCCGAAACCGGCTGGTTGAACCGAGCCATGCAGGCGCTGGGTCCCGGCCGCCCGATAGAAGCGCTTTCCGTGGGCGCGACAGCCCCGCTGATCCTGCGGGGGCCGGCCGTGTCCGGATCCTGGTCGCCTGGCGGGCGGTCCCAGGCCGCCTCCAGGCTGCCGGCGCTGCTGATGGACCTCTATGCCGGCGACAAGCTTCTTGGGCCGGCCTTCGCCCAGGGGCTGGAAACGGAAGCCATGGCGGTATCCGCCAGGGCCTCGGCCCAGGGCTCTGCGGGAGACGTCGGCACCGCCGCTAGCGATGCCAGGCGGGGCGCAGCCGAGGCGACCGTCCTCGGCAGGACCGTCGCCGGGTTCATGGTCCAGCCCGGCGGCCCCGATGTCGTCGCCATCTCGGCCGAGGGCTATGACACCCATGCCAACCAGGGGCAGGTTGCCGGCCCTCTGGCTGTCAGGCTGGGCTATCTCGACGGCTTGATCGATGGTCTGCGGCTGGGACTGGGTCCGACCTGGTCCAGGACCGTGGTGGTCTGTGTCACCGAATTTGGCCGAACGGTGCGGGTCAACGGGACCCAGGGCACAGACCATGGAACGGCCTCGACGGCCCTGCTGGCGGGCGGCGCCCTGAAGCCCGGTGGCATCATCGGAGACTGGCCGGGCCTTGCAGACACAGCGCTGTATGAGGGGCGAGACCTGCGACCAACCCTCGACTGCCGAAGCCTGTTCAAGGGTCTGCTTCTCGACCATCTGGGGTTGGACCGCAGGGTTCTGGATCGGGTGATCTTTCCCGACAGCCTGGCAGCCCCGCCGCTTACGGGTATCGTCTGATCGGCCGGCTCAGGCTGGCAAGAGATCAAAGGCGATGGTCAAGCGCGGCGCATCCCCCTCGAAAGGCTCGGTGCCGTGCCACATGTAGGACGGGAAGAGCACCAGCATCCCTGGCTTCGGCTTGATCCAGTGTTCGGCTTCCAGGGCCGGGCGGGTCGGCGAGCCCGGCATGCCAAACCGCAGGGACCCCTGACGTCCTTCGGCCGCCACGGCGGCCGGTAGCGCGACATAGAAGGCCGACGAAATCCAGCCCTTGTTGTGCAGATGATCGACATGTCGGCCACCCGGGTTAAGCCTGACGGACCAGGACCCTGCCAGCCTGTAACCACCGGTGATCCTGGACCTGACGGGATCATCACCTGTTCCCAGGGCCTGGATATAGGACCTTATCGGCGCATCAATCGCTTCGAAGAAGGCCTTGAGCGCAGGATCATCCGACAGTTCCAGCCGGACGTTGGTCTGGATGCCGCCCCGCACCGATTGGCCGATCGGGTGAGCCAGCAGGCCATGTCTCTGGGCCAGCGCATGTTCCAGATCGATCAGGTAGCTTGCAAGGTCAGGCCAGCCCTCCGGGGTGTCGATCATCGCTGGAGAGACGAGGCCGGCATAGTCGTTCAGGTCGTCTGCGCGGCGATCCTGTTTCAGCCGCCATGTCGTCGCCAGCAGGGCCAGTCCGTGCTGATCGGTGGGGTCGAGACCGCGAATGCGGTTGCAGGTCTCTTCGGCCCCGTCCAGATCGCCAGCCGCCAGTTGGGCCTGGGCCAGGGTTGCAAGGCCGAACCGGTCGCGCGGCGCCCTGGCAACGGCCTGGGCGGCCAGATCGGCCGCAAGGGTGCGGTTGGTGGTCGTCAGGACCTGGGAAGCGGCGCAGAGGACATAGTTGGGGGCCGACGGTCGCGCTGCGGCTTCGGTGAGTATTCTCTGGGCGCCGGGCAGATCGCCGGCATACTCAAGGAACTTGGCCTTCAGAACCTCGAGTGGCGCAGGCTCGGTCATTGTGGCGAGGGCCTGATCCAGGCGGGCGGTTGCGGCGGGGAGATCACCCGTCCGCATCCAGATCAACTGCGCCAGTTCGCGATGAAGGCCCGGGTGGTTCGGATCCCGCTTGAGCCCTGACTGCAGCGCCTCCTGGGCCTCATCAAACCGGTCCTGTGACAGCAGGGCTTGCGCCAGGACCTGCCAGAGCCCGGGATGGGCGTGGCGGGTGACCAGGGCGTCCCTCGCCGCCGCCTCCGCCTCCTGGACCTGACCAGCCGCCAGCAAGGCGGTGGCCAGGTTCTGCAGCACGGCGGGCGCCCGGCGGGATGCGGCTGCAGCCGCGCGATAGTCCTCCAGGGCTTCCTGAATGCGCCCCACTGCATCCAGCGCGCCGGCGCGAAGGGTCAGCAGTCCCGCATCGGGAGGCTCCATGCCGGTCGAGGCCAGGAGCGCCAGCGCCTCAGTCGCCCGGCCCGATCCCGTCAACCATTCGACCAGATTGAACAGGGCCGGCATGAACCGGGGGTCGCGGGCCAGGGCATCCCGCCAGGCCTGTTCAGCCAGCTCCACCCTGTCCTGGCTGAAATAGAGTTCGCCCAGGGCGGCCGTTGCGAAGGGGGTATCGGGATCCAGCTCTGCGGTCTTCAACAGGGCCGCCTCGGCGCCCTGGCTGTCGCCGGCCATCTGGGCCAGGGCGGCCTCATACCACCAGACCCGGGGCTCGTGGTTGAGGCCGGGCGCAAGCCGGTCCAGAATCTTCCGCGCCTCGGAGGGCCGTTGGGCGGCGATGTGATGTTCGACCGTGTTGAGAAGTCGCTGCTGGTCGGGCGTCAACGCTTGGATCTCCGGACAAAGGGGTCGGCGTCAGCCTCGGACTCGTGAAAGCCGAACCGTTCGAAGCCGGCCCGAAGTTCTGGACTGATCGGGGCGACAATGTCGATCAGGCCGCCAGAAGGATGCGGCGCCACCAGACGCCTGGCATGCAGTTGCAGCTTCAAACCCGAGGACAGCGCTGTGCTGGCCTCGTTGGAATATTTGGGGTCGCCCAGAATCGGATGGCCGATGGCCTGCAGGTGGGCGCGAAGCTGGTGGGTTCTGCCGGTGTGAGGGCGAAGGGCCATCCAGGTCGCCCGGTGAGCTGCTCTGGACAGGCTGACATATTCGGTCTCGGCCGGATCGCCGCGGGGGTCCTTTGGATCGGCGGCGACAACAAGTTCGCGGTCGCCGACGCCCGTCTTGACCAGCGGCAGTTCGATCACGCCTTCAGACGGCTTGGGATTTCCCGAAACGATCGCCCAGTAGGTTTTCCGAGCCTTGCGCTTGGCAAAGGCGCCCGAAAGCTTGGCGGCAGCGCCCGGACTCTTGCCGAGGATCAGCACGCCGGACGTGTCGCGGTCCAGGCGATGGACCAGCCGGGGCCGTTCCAGCCCCTCCCCCCAGGCCGACAGAAGCTGATCAATATGGCGAGAGGTCTTGGTGCCGCCCTGGACCGCCAGGCCCGCAGGCTTGTTGAGGGCCAGGACCTCGTCGTCCTCGTACAGGACCAGCGAGCGGATATAGCGGGCGTCCTGATCGCTGATCTTCTTCTTTTCGCCAGGCTGAGGGGCGTCCGGCAGGGGCGGGATGCGGATCACATTGCCGGCCGTCAGGCGGGAATCGGCCTTGGCCCGGGCGCCATCGACCCGCAACTGACCCGTCCGGGCCAGTTTCTGGATCTGGATCTGGCCAAGATGCGGCCAGCGACGTCTCAGCCAGCGATCCAGCCTGACGCCATCTTCGCCATCGCCGACGACCAGGGTCTTGACTTCTTTCATGCCGCTGAAAGCCTTCTGGCCAGGATCAGGCCGAGGAATACCGCCGCGATCGATACGGCTACCGAAAGAATGACATAGCTGAACGCCGGTCCAAGGTCCCGCCGTTCGATCATGCGGACGGCCTCGAGGGAAAACGCCGAGAAGGTCGTAAATCCGCCGAGAAATCCGACCCCGATCAGGAGCCGCAGTCGTTCGGCTTCGGCGCCCATGCGTCCGGACAACAATCCCATGAGGGTCCCCATGGCCAGACCCCCGACGATATTGACCGTCAGGGTGCCAAACGGGAAACCGCTGCCCAACCATCGGGTCATGGCCAGACCGGTGGCATAGCGCGCCACCGATCCTGTCGCGCCCCCGAGGGCCACCAGAAGCAGCTTTTCCATCTTTGGCCTTATAGCGACCCTTGGCCCGGACGCACCTGCAATCCGACTGCCCCTGGCGCTGCACAGATGAGCAGGCGCCGTCGGACGCAACTAGAGCAGGCTACCTCGGCCACTCGTGACCTCGGAGTAGCGATGCACCCGGGCCGACTGCACCAACCCGAAGCCGATCATGACCGTCAGCATCACCGTGCCGCCATAGCTCAACAAGGGCATCGGCACGCCGACCACGGGAGCCATGCCCATGACCATGGCGCCATTGATCAGCACGTAGAGGGCGAAGGTGGCCGTCACGCCGGCAGCGCCCAGGCGGCCGAAATGACTATGGCTCATGGACGCCGTCCGAAGCGCCATGAAGATGACCCCTGCATACAGCAACAAGACGGTGACGCTGCCGACAAAGCCCAGCTCCTCGGCCAGGGCTGCGAAGATGAAATCTGTATGTTTTTCCGGTAGATAGTTGAGCTGACTTTGCGTCCCCAGTCCCAATCCCTTGCCCAGAAAGCCCCCTGCCCCCAGGGCGATCTTGGACTGGAGGATATGATAGCCATCCCCGGAAGGGTCGTTTTCGGGGTTGAGGAAGGTGAGTATCCGCTTTCGTTGATAATCGTGGATCACGAACATGATGAAGGGCGGAAGGGCAACGAGAATAGCCACAACGCCCGCTGCGATAATCCGCCAGGACAGACCCGCCAGCACCATGATTGCCAGACCTGTGGCGCCGATCAGGATGGCGGTGCCCAGATCCGGCTGGTGAGCCACCAGAACAACCGGCAGGCCGATCATCGCCACCGGCACAAGAAGCCACCAGCTGAAATGGGCGCTCTCGGCTGACATGCTGTGATAGAATCTGGCCAGGGCCAGCACGATGCCGATTTTCATGACCTCGGATGGCTGAAACCGCACGGGGCCCAAGGTGAGCCACCGCTGCGCGCCCTTGGACACATCGCCAGCCAGTTCGACCCCGATCAACAGGACGAGGCCGAGGATATAGACGGGATAGGCGGCAAGGAACCAGACCCGCAGGTCTACCATGGCCAGACCGATCATCAGCAGAAAAAACAGTCCGAAACGGACCAGGTGGGCCGCTGCCCAGGGGGTCCAGGAGCCCCCAGCGACCGAAAACATGATCATGCCGCCGGCGCCGGCGATCAGGCAGAGCAGGAGGCAGAACAGCCAGTCGATCTCGATGAACTTGATCAGCGGGCGGTCGCGTTCGCCTGGCCGCGAAAGGGCTGAGGTGCTCATAGCGGACTTCCCGGACGATTGGCCGCGGTGGGAACTATGGTCTCCGGATCGCCCGGCGCAGCGCCATCGACGACGTCCTGCGGGTCCATCTCGGGCATGGGCAGGGGCCGCTGGATCCGGGCCCGGATTTCCGGGTCCTTGAGCAGAACCGTCCGCATGATCTCCCGCGCCTTGGGGGCCGCGCTCAGGGCGCCGCTGAGGCCGCCATGCTGCACGATCACCGCCAAGGCGTAACGCGGGGCGTCAAACGGCGCGAAGGCGATGAAGAGGTTGTGGTCCTTGAGTTTCCAGGGAAGGCCGGTGTTCTTGCGGGACTTGACGTTGTCGAAACTGCGAACCTGGGCCGACCCGGTCTTGCCGGCCATCAACACGTCGCCCAGCCCCAGCTGGCTCTGGCGATAGGCGCTGCCGGAGGTATCGTTGGCCACTGCCGCCATGCCGGCGCGAACCGTGTCCAGATGTTCCGGCAGGAAGGGCAGATCCGGCACGGCAGCGCCGGATGGTCGTTCGATCCCGCCGACCGATTTGATCAGACGCGGCATGAGCGCCTTGCGGCCATTGGCGATCCGCGCAGCGGAGACGCAGAGCTGCAGGGCGTTGACTGAAATCGCCCCCTGCCCAATGGCGGCCGACAGGGTCTCGCCCAGATGCCAGGTCGGGTCTTTGCTGTATGTCGCGCGCTTCCAGGCCGTACTGGGAATCAAGCCTTTGCTCTGGCCCTGGATGCCGAGATCATAGGTCTGCTCGAAGCCCAGCTTGACTGCCGTGTCATGGATCCGGTCAATCCCTGCCCGGTTGCACATATGGTAGAAATAGACATCGCAGGAGTTCTTGATGGCGTCATGCATGTCCTGGCCGCCATGACCGTCATGCTTCCAGCATCGGAATGTCCGGTTGCCGTATCGATAGCCGCCCGTACAGACCACGCGGTCCTTTGGATCGACCCCGGCCGCCAGCAGGGCGAGCGCCGTGGTCGGCTTGAAGGTCGAGCCCGGCGGGTAGGTGCCGGAAAGGGCCTTGTCGAGCAGGGGCCTCCGCTCATAGTCGGCAAGGGCGCGGTACTCGGGGCCCGTCAGCCCTCGAACAAAGCGGTTGGCGTCAAAGGCTGGGGCGGAGGCCATACAGAGTATGTCGCCGGTGCGGCAATCCATGACGACGGCAGCCCCGCTTTCCTCCCCGAAGACTTCCAGGGCACGCTGCTGGACGTCGGCATCGAGCGTCAGGCGGATTTCCTTGCCGGGGATCGGGGGAATATCGCCCCCGGTATCTTCGGCCACCACCCTGCCCCGGGCGTCGACCTCGACCTTCTTGCCGCCCGGCTTGCCGCGAAGGTCCATGTCGAAGGCCTTTTCGACCCCCTGCCGACCGATGCGGAAACCGGGGTTGTACAGCAAGGGGTCGGGGGTCAAGCCCTTGGCCTTGACCGCGGCGACATCCTTGTCGTTGACCTTGGCCACATAGCCGATGACGTGAGCAAAGGCGCCGCCGAACGGATAGACGCGCACTTCGCCCATGTCCGCGGTGACGCCCGGCAGTTCGGGCGCCCGCACATTTATGCGCGAGAACTCTTCCCAGCTGAGGTCTTCCATGACCGAGATGGGCGACTTCTTGGGCGCCCGTTTGATGTCCCTGATCAGGCGGGGCACGCGGTCGGTCGGCAGGGCGATCAGCGACTGCAGGTTGGCCACCGTGGCCTCTACATCGGTGTCTTCTTCGCGGGACACCATCAAGCGGAAATTGGGAC
This sequence comes from Brevundimonas vancanneytii, assembly GCA_945861515.1. GTDB lineage: Bacteria > Pseudomonadota > Alphaproteobacteria > Caulobacterales > Caulobacteraceae > Caulobacter > Caulobacter vancanneytii_A. Next base: position 8,942 of record CAMAVA010000059.1, read on the forward strand.
GGTTCGAGGCCAGGACTACGCCGTTTCGGTCGAGGATCAGCCCGCGCGGCGGCGGGATCAGGCGAAAATTGAACTGGTTGGAGGCCGCCAGCTTTTCATAGCGTTGGGCTTCCAGCACCTGCAACAACAGCAGTCGGCCCCCCAGCGCGGCAAGGCCCAGACCCGTTATGCCCCCCAGGAGAAAGGCGCGGCGATTGAAATCGCCCTGACGCCTATTGACCTCACTGAAGAAGATGGACGGTTCGCTCATCGGAATCGGACATCCGCATCGTCGAACCGGTCAATCAGGCGATTGGCGAACGGGAACAGGAGGCCGGTGGCGAACAGCTGCCATATGGCCCCGACAATGCTTGGAGGATGGTCAAAGGCCAGGGTGGTGAACAGGTATCCGGCGGTAAGACTGACCCCGCTCACGGTCATGAACCAGAACCACATCATCGTGCGGCTCTGACCCGTCATCATGGCGCGCATGGTCAGGGTCAGACCATAGCCGATCATCATGGAGAGTCCCCAGAGGCCGAACGGGGAGCCCCAGAGTAGATCCAGCACGAGACCGAGGACCAGAATCACCGGGGCTGAAATCACGGACGGTCGGATCACCGCCCAGGCGAACACGCAGATCATCGGGACAACCGGCTCGGGCAGCTGCAGACCGAAAAACCGGAACGGAAGGGCCAGCAGCAGCGTGGCGGCGAGGCAGATCAGCGCCGGCGCCACCAGCCAACGGACGGGATCGAGAGGCCTTGCCGCCTGAAAACTCACGGGCGCCCCGCAGGTGCAGTGGCTGCGGGGTCTGGCGTGGCGGCGGGGACAGCGCGCGGCTTTTCAGCCGAAGGAGATGTGACGGGCCGGGGAACCACGGCCGGCCCAGTCGGAGGCTTGGCCGCAGACGGCGCCGGAGCCTGACCGGCTGCGCCGGATGCCCGGGCGCCCTGGGGCGAGGTCAAGGCGGAAGCGGCATCTCGCAGAATCCGGGCCTGAGGGTCTTCGGTGATGACGCCCGGCATCGCTCCGCGAGACAAGGCGTTCGGATCGGCCAACTGCGCGAAATCCTTGAACTGCAGGATGCGTACCCAGTCGAGGGCAACCATGTCGGAGTCCAGGACAACCCGCCAGCGGCCGTCCAGTCCCTTCACGGCCCGCCCGATCGGCAGCCCTCTGGGATAGACCCCGCCGTCGCCGCTGGTCAGAATCCGGTCGCCCGCCCTGACCGGATCAAAGCCGCGCAGGTTTTCGAGTCTCGGGTTGTCCCCGCCATCGCCGGTGAGGATCGCCCTGGCATTGCTACGGGCAATCATCACCGGCGTTCGGGATGAAACGTCCTTGAGCAACAGGATCCGGCTGGCATTGGAGGTAACCCCCACCACCCGTCCGACCACGCCGCGTTCACTCATGACCGGAAAACCGACCGCCACGCCCAGATCTGATCCGGCATTGGCCAGTTGCGCGCGTCTGAACGGACCGCGGGCATCAAGGACAACCCGGGCGGTTACCATGGGCAACGGCGGGTCAGTGCGGACTCCGAGAATGGTGCGCAGCCGGGCATTTTCCAGGCTGAGGGCCGTGGTTCTGTCCTGGGACCGCTGGGCCTCCTGAAGCTTGAGCTTCAGCCGCCGGTTTTCACCCGCTGCGTCCCAATAGCTGCCAAGGAAGGTGAAGACCCCGGAAATCCATCGGCCGGGCATCGACAGAACGTCACCCACGGGCGTGACGACCGTGTCGACGGCCTGCTGGGTTGCCGCATGGGCCGTATTCTCGACGGTTCCACGCCGGTCAGACAACATCAGGCCGGTGGCGATGACCACGCAAACCACCAGGGCCACCCCGGCCGTCCAGGCCAGGGGCACCTTGAGTTCGCCGAACGTGTCCTGGCGAAACGCCACCCGCATGCTCCGCCGGGGTCGACCCCGAAATCGTGTTTTTAGACCAGGGTGCTTTCCAGCACGCCCTTCATCCATTTGGGATGTTCAAGAACCTTGCCACAGCCAAGGGCCACGCAGGACAGCGGGTCATCGGCGACTGTGACGGGCAGGCCGGTGTGGTCGCGGATCTCGGCGTCCAGGCCGCGCAACAGGGCGCCGCCGCCGGTCAGCATGATGCCCTTGTCGGCAATGTCGCTGGCCAGTTCCGGCGGCGTGGCCTCAAGGGCAACCTTGACCGCCTCGACGATCTGGTTGACCGGCTCGGCCAGGGCATCGGCGGCCTGTTTCTCGCTGATCCGGACTTCGCGGGGTACGCCCTGCATCAGGTCCCGGCCCTTGACGTCGATGGACAGGCCCTCGCCGTCGGCCGGCGACCGGGCGGTGCCGATTTCCTTCTTGATCCGCTCGGCGGTGGTTTCGCCGATCAGCAGGTTATGGTGGCGGCGCATGTAGCTGATGATCGCTTCGTCCATCTTGTCGCCGCCGACCCGGACGCTGCGCGAATAGACAATCCCGGAAAGGGACAGAACAGCCACCTCGGTGGTGCCGCCGCCGATGTCGACGACCATGGAGCCGGTCGGCTCATGGATCGGCAGACCGGCGCCGATGGCGGCCGCCATGGGCTCGTCGATCAGGCCGACCCGGCGGGCCGAGGCGTTGAGGCAGCTGTCATTGATGGCGCGGCGTTCGACGGCCGTGGCGCCGGACGGCACGCAGACGATGACCTTGGGGTTCACGAAGCCCTGGCGATTGTGAACCTTGCGGATGAAATACTTGATCATCTCCTCGGCGACCTCGAAGTCGGCGATGACCCCGTCGCGCATCGGGCGGATGGCTTCCATGTGGCCCGGCGTGCGGCCCAGCATCTGCTTGGCCTCGATGCCCACGGCATGGACGGTCTTGCGGCCGCCGATATTGCGCAGCGCCACCACCGACGGCTCGTTGAGCACGATGCCCTTGCCCTTCATGTAGATGAGGGTGTTGGCGGTGCCGAGGTCGATGGCGATATCCTTGGAGATGCCGCCGAAGAGAGAGCCGAACATTCAAAGCCTTGGGGTCAGGAGCAAATCGGGACGGACGTCTGATCAGTCTGCAAGCTCCGGACCACGGACAGAGTTGACGCCGGGTTCCGGGGATTCGCAATCTGGTCGCAAGCCATGCCGAACCAGAGGGCTTTGCCCCGCGAACGTGTTGATTTCAAGGTCTATTGCAGTCGACTTGCGACCCGGCGACCCGGGCCCCGTCAGGCCAGGGCGGCCATCAACACACCGATGGTCGTCAGCCCGCCCAGAACCCATTGACGAAGCGTAATCTTTTCCGAAAACAGCCTTCGTCCGGCGATGGCGGCGATGGGCATTTCGACGACCCCCACGGCACGAACGGGCCCAGCCGGCGACAGGGCCAAGGCGATGAACCAGCCAGCGGACGCCAGCGACCCAAAGAGGCCGGCGCCCATCGAGACCCGCCATGATTTCAAGGCCGCCATCAGCGCAGGACGGTCCAGGATCGCCATCCCGCCCCCCAGAAGGACAGACTGCATCGCCTGAACGACCAACACGGTGATGAGGGCGGCCGGCACGGGATGGTCTGGATCCAGTCCGATGGCCGCCTGACGGAAGGCATTGGCCGAAATGGCGAAACAGGCTCCTGACAGGACGCCGAGGCCGGCGGCGCTCCAGTCCCTTGGGCCCTCGACCCTGCCGGGCCAGGAAAGGGCCAGCAGGGCAGCCGTCGCCAGGGTCAGCCCGCCCCAGGCCAGGAGGCTTATGTGATCGCCGAAGACGAACAGGCCCAGGAGGGCGGCAAACGGCAGGCCGCTTTGCTCAAAGGCCGTGCCCAGAGCGAAACTGGAACGGCGCATGGCGGTCAGAAGCGCCGCCGTCGCGCCCATCTGGGCCAGGCCGCCGACCAAACACCAGATGGGAAAGGCCGCCCCCGGGGACAGTTCATGCGGTGCGACCGCCGTGGCGATCACCGTCAGGGTGACACTGAAGGGCAGGCCAAAGAGGAACCGGACAAGGGTCGCGCCCCAGGGCCCGGCATCGCCCATCAGGCTGCGCTGTGCGGCGTTGCGGGCCACCTGGAAGCAGACTGCGGCCAGGGTTACGGGAATCCAGATCATCGTCCCCGCCCCATCAATCCAACCACGGCCGCAAGGGCCTCGCTTCCGACCTGCGGCCGCCGCCACCGACGAGTGCTCACAGAAGAGGCCTTTGGGCGGAGGGCCTTTCGGCCGATTCCGCTCGCAGCCCTTTCGCAAGCCGACACAGTCTTCCGCTCGGGCGCCACTATGGCTAGGGTTTTGGCGTTAGCGGGGGTAGCGCCCCGAACAGAGGCGATCGGGGCGGGAGCGAGCGGGGCATGGATCTGGATACGGCGGCGGGGCTGGCCACGGCGGGTTTGATTGCCGGCGCGATCGAGAAACCGACCGGGACAGCCGGCGACGACGGGGACGGACTTTGCAGGGACTGCAGTGCACCGGTAACCGGACGCTTCTGTTCCGCCTGCGGCCAGCCGGTCCATGTGCATCGGACGCTGCTCCATCTGGGCGAAGAGTTTCTGCATGGCATCGTTCATTTTGACGCGCGAATCTGGCGGACGCTTCCGTTGCTGGCGCTGGATCCCGGTCGACTGACCCGGGAATGGGTTCAGGGTCGGAGAACGCGGTATGTTTCGCCACTCGCGCTGTTTCTGTTCACCGTCTTCCTGCTGTTCTTCCTGATGAGCTTCGGCGGGAACTCGCCGATCAAGGTCGAAAGCATGCCCGAGCGGCTCTCGGCCGCCAGGGAGGCCGTGGTCGAAACCCGAAAGGAGGACGCTGCGGCCGACCTTGCGCTTGGCAAGGCCAGGGCTGCGGAAGCCTCTTCGCCATCGGTCGATACCGCCGAGGCGAGGAAGGAAGCAGAAGCCGAGGCGAAAACTACCGAAGAGGCCGTCCAGGCGGCTGTGAAGTACCTGGAAACGCTCGAACTGGCCGCCCGGTCCGGCCCTCGCGCAGACGGGCTGGAGCCTGGCAGTGTGCAGGCCCAGATCGCCGACGCTGCGAAGAACGGCAAGATCAAGGTCAATCTGGGCAATGAGGACTTGAACCACAAGATCTTGAAAAAGCTCTCCAATCCGGACCTCGCGCTCTACAAGATCCAGCAGACCCTCTACAAGTTCGCGTTCCTGATTGTTCCGTTGTCCATCCCGTTCGTGGCCCTGCTCTTCCTCTGGAAGCGAGGCTTCACGCTCTATGATCATGGGGTCTTTGTTCTCTATTCCCTCACCTACATGGCCATCGTTGGAATGTTTCTGGGATTGTTCGACGGAATCGGAGGTCCTTTCTCCTGGCTCGCCGATCTGGTCGGCGCCCTTTTGCTGCTGTCCTTGCCCGTTCATATGTATAGTCAACTCAAGGGCGCCTACGGTCTGTCGATTTTTTCCGCTTTGTGGCGAACGGTTCTATTGCTGAATTTCTGTACGATCGTGCTGATTATGTTTCTGCTTGCCATCATTGTTCTGGGCCTGGGGGGATAGGTCCCGGACAGGGCCTACCGGCATTGGGACTGCCGCACGATGTGCGGTCTGCCGGAACGCCATGCTGCGGCCCCGTACCGGCGTGGCGATTGACGCCGTTCGGCCGATCGATTCAGGCTCCAGGCTGTGCCGAGCAGGCCCTGCGGCGAAGCCGTATTCTGCCAGCCGACCCGGCGCACATCCGCGTTCAAAAAATGCCTGCCGGAAAACCGCCGCCGATCGTCAGGCGGCGGGCTTCGTTGAACCGTCCTTCTCAGAACCCGCTGGCAATCGCCGTGTCCGGCCGGCTCTTTTCCTTGCGGGAAAAGAGGTTGTTGAGGGCGTTGACATAGGCCTTGGCGCTGGCGGTCAGGGTGTCGGTGTCGGCGGCCGCCCCGGTGGCGATCCGGCCATCTTCTTCAAGCCGGACAGAGACCTGGGCCTGGGCGTCGGTGCCTTCGGTGACGGCATGGACCTGGAACAGCCGCAAGGCCGCCGCATGGGGCACGATCTCGTGGATGGCGTTGAACACCGCGTCCACCGGACCGTCGCCCGTCGCATCAGCCGTCTTTTCGACCCCGTCGACCTCGAGGGTCAGCTGGGCCGACTGGCCATCTGTGCCGGCCACGACCCGCAGCCGGGCGACCCGGATCCGTTCGGATCCCCGGGCCAGGGCGTCGTCGACAAGGGCGATGATATCGTCATCGAAGACGTGCTTCTTCTTGTCGGCCAGTTCCTTGAACCGGACAAAGGCCTCATTGAGGGCGTTCTGGCCCAGCTCATAGCCCAGGGCCTTCAGCTTTTCGCGGAAGGCGTGGCGGCCGGAATGTTTGCCCATGACCAGGTTGGTGGCGCCCTGCCCCACGTCCTCTGGCCGCATGATCTCGTAGGTCTCGGCATTCTTCAGCATGCCGTCCTGGTGGATGCCGCTTTCATGGGCGAAGGCGTTCTTGCCGACGATGGCCTTGTTGAACTGGACCGGAAAGCCGGTGATGGCCGAGACGTAGCGGCTGGCCCGGGTGATATGGACCGGGTCGACCTTGCTGTCGAAGCCCAGGGTCTCGCCTCGAACCCGCAGGGCCATGACGATCTCTTCGAGGGCGGCATTGCCGGCTCGCTCGCCGATGCCGTTGACGGCGCATTCGATCTGGCGCGCCCCGCCCTGGACGGCGGCCAGGCTGTTGGCGACGGCCAAGCCCAGGTCGTTATGGCAATGGGCCGAGAATACAACCTTGTCCGCACCAGGCACGGTGTTCATGACATCGCGGAACAGGGCGGCATATTCTTCGGGATAGCTGTAGCCGACGGTGTCCGGCAGGTTGATGGTCGTGGCGCCGGCCCGGATGGCGGCCTCGACACAGCGGAGCAGGAAATCCCGCTCTGTGCGGGTGGCGTCTTCGGCTGACCACTCGACATCGCCGCACAGGTTGCGGGCCCGGCCAACCGAGGCGGTCACGGCCTCCAGCACGGCTTCGGGCTCCATCTGCAGCTTCCATTTCATATGGACCGGGCTGGTGGAGATGAAGGTATGGATCCGGCCGCGGGCCGCCGGGCGGATGGCCTCGGCGCAGCGATCGATATCAGCGACGGCGGCGCGGGCCAGGCCGCAGACGGTGCTGTCGGTGACGATACGGGAAATCTCGCGGACCGCTTCGAAATCGCCGTTGGAGGCTATGGGGAATCCGGCCTCGATGACATCAACCCCCATCTCCTCGAGGATCTTGGCCAGTTCCAGCTTTTCTTCCAGGGCCATGGAGGCGCCAGGCGATTGCTCACCATCGCGCATGGTGGTGTCAAAGATGATGACGCGCTCGCGCGGGGCGCTGTCGTTGGATACGGGGATGGTCATGATGACTTGTCTTTCGTCGCTTGGATCATTTGCGGGCGGAGCTTTCAGCCCCTGAGCGTCCCGCCGCGACGAATGCGCAGCTAGGCTGACGCCCAGGGGCGGCTAAGCCCCAGGCCGGTCGCAAGCAGCATGTCGAGAGGACGATCCATGCGGTTTGTCTATCGAATCAGGATGAATCGCGCAAGAGTTTTGCGCGCAGACCCCCTGGAAGAGGCTCTGGGGCAAGAAACTTCCGCCTCCGGATCAAGCGCCCCGTCGCCCCTCGCCTATTGCGGCCGGGTGACGATCGGGAAGTCGCCCTTGGGCGGGTCAAACCAGCCGGTCAGCCTCTGCAGGGCGCCGAGGTCGCCCTCGGCCCTGGCCTCTCCGCTCATGACCTTGCCGGCCAGGGACTTGCCGGTGAAGAGGGATTCCAGAAGCAGGGGTCTGGCCAGGGTCAGGACGGCGTCAGCCTTGACGTCCGCACCCACCGGACGCGCGGTCAGGACCTGATTCTGGACCGAGACAAGATAGCGCTCGCCCCGTTCGGGAAATGCGAAGACCACGCTGGCCGTTCCGCCCTTGACCTTTTCCGGATTCAGCCGGACCGCCATCAGCTCAAAGATCATCGGACTGGGCAGGTTGCGAATCATGTCCATGGCCGCCGTGCTGGGCCGCGACGTGGCCACCTCTCCGCGCAGTTCGCTGGCGCCGGTCAGATAGATGTTCCGCCAGAGGGAGCTTTCGGCCTGCCAGCCCATCTGATCGTAGCTGCGGGCCAGGGCCTCACGGGCCGCCTTGTCCGAAGGGTTCGCAAGGACGACGTGGTTGAGCAGGGTCGCCGCCCAGGCATAGTCGCCGGCGTCATGGGCGGTCTGGGCCAGCGCCTTGACCTTAGCGGCGCCGCCCATGGCCTCGACATAGCGCTTGCCGGCATCGGTCGGCGGCAGGGGCGCCAGACTGGCCGGGTTGGCGTCGTA
>CAMAVA010000060.1 GCA_945861515.1 Brevundimonas vancanneytii
AGGTTGCCGGTCGGCTCGTCAGCCAGGATCAGGGCCGGGCGGTGGATCAGGGCCCGGGCGATGGCCACCCGCTGCAGCTCGCCGCCCGACAGCTGGCGCGGATAGTCGCCGCCCCGGCCGGGCAGGCCGACATCGGCCAGCATGGCCTCGGCCCGGCGGGTCGCCTCCGCCGGATCGCCGTGGCCCAGCACCAGGGGCAGGGCGACATTGCGGGCCAGGGTAAGGTGGGGCAGGACATGGAAGGCCTGGAACACAAAGCCGATCCTGTCCCGGCGCAGCAGGGTGGCGCCGTCGTCATCCAGGGCCGACAGCAGGGCGCCGCCGATGCTGACCGTCCCGGCGTCGGCCCGTTCCAGTCCGGCAATGACGTTGAGCAGGGTCGACTTGCCGACCCCCGATTCCCCCATGATGGCCACCAGCTCCCCCGGCGCAATGTCCAGGTCCAGCCCGGAAAAAAGTACCCGCCCCCCCGGCAGGGACCGGGTCAGGCCCCGGATGGACAGCATGGGGGCGTCGGGGGAGGGGGGGGCGGGGCTTGGCGGCATGAGGAAGACTTTAGGGCGTGGGGCGTGGTCCGGACAGTCCTTCTGTGGTCGGCAGGCCTGTCCAGCGCCCGTTGAACGACGATCGACCCGGCCAGAATTTCAAAACCTCCGTCACCCCGGCCGGAGCGCAGCGCAGAGCCGGGGCCCGGGGTTGCAAGGCAGGCTATGCGCGACGGCGACAGGGGGGCGTGGCCCTAGGTCCCGGGTCGTCCCTGCGGGCCGCCCGGGATGACGGGGAACTGGCTTTCGAGGGGGCGGGGCTATGAGACCACACAGGGGGCTGAACCACCCGATTGACCGGGGCCCTGGTTGTTGGTCTTTGTCGGCCGGCGCCTCGGGCGCCCTGTCAGGCCCTCTGGCGCTGATCGCTTTCTGGAGACCACCCGGGTGGGGATGATTCTGGCGGCCCTGGCCTTTGTGATGGGGTACATGGCGCCGCGCGCCCAGACCTGCGCCGTCCTGGCCGTGGGGGACCTGGTTCACCGGCGGTCTGCGGCCCGGTTCGCCGGGTTTTTCCTGGCCTCTGGCTGCGCGGCCCTGGCCACCCTGCCCCTGGCCTGGCTGTCCCTGCCCCATCTGCATCTGGCGCCCGCCATGGCGGTCAGTCCGCTGGTCATTCTGGGCGGCTGTCTCTTCGGACTGGGGGCGGTGGTCAACGGCGCCTGCGCCTTCGGGACCCTGACCCGGATCGTTTCCGGCGAAGGCGACTATCTGTTCACCCTGGTCGGCATGGCCATCGGTTCGGCGATCCTCTGGGGCGCCCGTCTGCCGGTCATCCCCCATGCCCTGGGACCCAACCCCATCGCCATGGCCGGCGCGGCCGGCGGGGCGGCCCTCATCGGCTGGGCCCTGCTGGTCATCGCGATCAGCCTGTTGCTCTACCGGCAGGGGGAGAGGCTGGGCCCCCTGGCCGCCATGGCGGGGGTCGGCCTGGCGGGGGGTCTGCTCTATGGCCTGCATCCGCGCTGGGGCTATGGGGTGGTGATCGACAGCCTGGCCATGTCCGGACCCCCGGTCATGGGCATGAAGATCGACATGCTGCTGCCCGGCCTTGTGGCCGCCACCATCGCCGGGGGGCTGTCCTCCAGCCTGATCGGCGGAACCTTTCGCCCCCGCCCGCCGGGCCTTCGGACCGCGCCGCTCAGGGTCATCGGCGGGCTGCTGATGGGATCTGGCGGCGCCATGATCCCCGGCGGCAATGACGGGCTGGTGCTCTACAGCCTGCCGGCCCTGATCCCGGCCGCCTTCCTGGCCTATGGCGCCATGACCCTGACCATCGCCGCCTGCCTCAAGGCCGGCGAGCGATTGCAACTTCAAACCGTTCGCGGCGAGAGATAGACCGGGTTCGAACAGACCGTCCCGCCCCGGGGCCGAATTGTCGGAGGTGGCAGCCAGTTGTCCCCGGAAAAGCGCGCCATCGTCATGATCGCCATCGGCGACCGGCCCTGGGCGGCAGCCAGCGCCCGGACCTTTGCCCATTATGCCCGGCATGTCGGCGCCGACCTGCACCTTGTCACCGAGGACCCTCCGTCGGCGGACTTTCCCCTGGCCGACCTTGCCGACCGGCCGGGACGGCGCAACAAGCGGGCCTATGCCGCCAAGGCCTTTTACGCCTGGAAGTTCCTGGAACCGAGCGCCTACGACCGGGCGCTGGTCGTGGATGACAGCTGCCTGGTCAGGCGGGGCGCGGGCAACCTGTTTGACCTGGTCCCGCCCGGCGCCTGCGGCTTCACCGGCACCAGCGCCAGCCATGCCGAACAGTCCTTCGAGGTGATCCGGCAGTATTGTGCGGCCCGCGACCTGGCCCTGCCGCCCCTGGACCCCGGCTGTTACATGAACACCGGGGTCATGCTCTATGACCGCGCCCTTCGCGAGGCCCTGGGCCCGGACCGTATCTGCGAGGCGGCGGACCTGCTCTACGCCCCCTACCCCAACCAGACCCTGACCTATTATCTGCTGCAGCGGGCCGGGGTGGAGCTGTTCCGGATGCCCAAGAGCTATAACACCATCCCGGCCATGAAGCTGGGTCCGGCCGCTCGCGGCCTGCTGGACGACATCTCGGGCTTTGTCAGCCCCGACATCCAGATCTATCACCTGACCAGCGCCTTCAGGAACCGCGGCGCCCTGGTGGAGCAGATGGCGGGGATTTTGCTCAAGGACTGGGAGGCATAGCGGGCGGAGTTACAAACCCCCATCGCCCTCGAGGGGAGAGGGGTTTGAAATCAACCTAGACCAGCGAGCCGTGGCAGTGCTTGAACTTGCGGCCGGAGCCGCAAGGGCAGGCGGCGTTGCGGCTGGTGCGGTCCCAGCCTTCCGGCAGGGCTGACAGGGGCAGGGCGGCGCGCTGTTGCGGATCGAGGTTGGCGCCCGAGGCGGCCATGGCCAGGGCCCGTTCGTTCTCGCCGGTATTGGGGTCCATATGGACCTCCATCAGCCCGGCCAGGGGGTCGGGCTCCGGCTCGGTGAACTGGAACTCGACCGTCATCAGCCAGCGGGTGGTGCTGCTGCGCAGGTCGCCCAGCAGCTTTTCGAACAGGCTGAAGGCCTCGGTCTTGTACTCGTTCAGCGGGTCGCGCTGGCCATAGCCGCGCAGGCCGATGACGTTGCGCAGGTGGTCCAGATGCATCAGGTGCTCGCGCCACTGAAGATCGATCATCTGCAGCAGGAAGTTCTTTTCCACCGACCGGGTCTGTTCGGCCGACAGGATGTTTTCCCGCTCGGCGGCCCGGGCGTCGGCGGCTTCGCGCAGCCGTTGCTGGATTTCCTCGTTGGCGATGCCTTCCTCGGCCGCCCAGTCCTTGATCGGCAGGTCCATGCCCAGGATGGCATTGACCCGCTCGGAGAGGCCCTCGACGTCCCACTGCTCGGCATAGGCCTTTGGCGGCAGGTGGCGATTGACCAGATCCTCGATGGTGTCATTCCGCATCTCGGTGATGATTTCCGAGAGGTCGGTGGCCTCCATGAATTCCTGACGCTGCTCGAACACCGCCTTGCGCTGGTCGTTCACGACGTCGTCGTATTTCAGCAGGTTCTTGCGAATCTCGTAGTTGCGCTGCTCGACCCGCTTCTGGGCCGTGGCGATGGCGCCGTTCAGCCATTTGTGGGTGATGGCCTCGCCTTCCTGCACCCCGAAGGAACGCATGATGGCGTCCAGCCGGTCGCCGGCGAAGATGCGCAGCAGGTCATCCTCGCAGCAGAGGAAAAACTTGGACTTGCCCGGGTCGCCCTGGCGGCCGGTCCGGCCGCGCAGCTGGTTGTCGATCCGGCGGCTTTCGTGGCGTTCGGTGCCCAGCACGTAGAGGCCGCCGGCGGCCAGGGCCTTGGCCTTGGCCTCGGCGATGGTGGCCTCGAAGGCGGCCTTTTCAGCCGATTCCGCCTCATTGGATGGCTCGATGCCCAGGCCCAGCTGGTCCTGGCGCCACTTGGCCATGTGCATCTCGACATTGCCGCCCAGCTGGATGTCGGTGCCCCGGCCGGCCATGTTGGTAGCGATGGTCACCGCGCCGGGCACCCCGGCGTCGGCCACGATCAGGGCTTCCTGCTCGTGATAGCGGGCGTTCAGCACGCTGTGCGGGATGCCCTTGATGCGCTTGCCGTCCATCTCGAACGCATGGGCGTTCAGGAGCTCGGACAGGGTTTCGGACTTCTCGATGGAGACGGTGCCGACCAGGATGGGCTGGCCCCGGCGGTAGCAGTCCTCGATCTGGGCGATGATCGCCTTGTTCTTTTCCTCGGCGGTCCGATAGACCTCGTCGTCCTCGTCGATCCGCGCAACGGGCCGGTTGGTCGGAATCTCCATGACGTCCATCTTGTAGATGTCGCCAAATTCCTGGGCCTCGGTGGCCGCCGTGCCGGTCATGCCCGACAGCTTCCTGTAGAGGCGGAAATAGTTCTGGATGGTGACCGAGGCCAGGGTCTGGTTCTCGGGCTGGATATTGGCGCCTTCCTTGGCCTCGATGGCCTGGTGCAGGCCTTCCGACAGCCGCCGTCCGGTCATCATCCGGCCGGTGAACTCGTCGATCAGGATCACCTCGCCGGCCTTGACGATATAGTCCTTGTCCCGGGTGTAGAGGATGTTGGCGCGCAGGGCCTGGTTCACATGGTGCACGATGGAGACGTTGGCGGCGTCATAGAGGCCGGCCGTGTCCTCGCCCAGGTGGTTGCCGGCGATCAGCATCTCCTCGATGACTTCCTGGCCGATCTCGGTCAGCAGCACCTGACGCTGCTTTTCGTCCAGGTCGAAGTTGGTCTTGTCCTTGATCAGTTCCTTCACCAGCAGATCGACGATCCGGTAGAGGTCGCTGCGGTCCTCGGTGGGGCCCGAAATGATCAGCGGGGTGCGGGCCTCGTCGATCAGGATGGAGTCCACCTCGTCGACGATGACGAAGTTGTGGCCGCGCTGGACCATCTCGTCGACGTCATAGACCAGGTTGTCGCGCAGATAGTCGAAGCCGAACTCGTTGTTGGTGCCGTAGGTGATGTCGCTGCGATAGGCCGCCTGGCGCTGTCCCTGGCTCAGCCCGTTGACGATCACCCCGACCGACAGGCCGAGGAACTGATAGACCCGGCCCATCCAGTCGGCGTCGCGACTGGCCAGATAGTCGTTGACCGTGATGACATGGACGCCCTTGCCCTCGAGGGCATTGAGATAGGTGGGCAGGGTCGCCACCAGGGTCTTGCCTTCCCCGGTGCGCATTTCGGCGATGCCGCCGCCATGCAGGATCATCCCGCCCACCATCTGGACGTCATAGTGGCGCTGGCCCAGCACCCGGCGCGAGGCTTCCCGGACCACGGCGAAGGCCTCGTTCAACAGGCTGTCCAGGGTCTCGCCCCTGGCCAGCCGGTCGCGGAATTCCACCGTCTTGCCGCGCAGCTGCTCGTCGGTGAGCGCCGTCATCTGCGGCTCGAGGGCGTTGATCCTGGCCACCTGGGCCGTCATGGCCTTGACCTTGCGGTCGTTGGCGGAGCCGAAGAGCTTTCTAGCGAAGCCGAGCATGAAGGGGATAGGTCCGTGAATGATGTCTGTCGCGGCGGGCCGACAATGACCCCTCGCACGCTGGAATAGACGCGATTTGAGCGCGCGGGAGACTTAAGCAGCGACCCCCCTTAAGTCAACGCAGAGCACCTGTTGACGGGAGCGCGGGTCCCTTGCCCCGCGCTCCATGCACTGATAGCCATGGGCTCACGATGCGGCTGGTTTTGCAGAGCCGCCGACCCAAGAGGTAGGGATGCCCACGACACCGACTCGCAAGACGCAGGGCGACGCCGCCGGCGTTCTGAGGGACATCCTGACGTTTGAACGACTGCTGACGGGTCCGGTGATCCATCTGATCTACTGGGCCGGCTTGGGGGTCATCATCCTGGGCGCGTTCGGCAGTATCGGCGCGGCCATCGGCGTGGCGCTGAAGGAACAGGAAATCGTCGGCCGGCTTCTGGCCATCCCGCTGGCGGTGGCCGGGGTGCTGGTCTGTTTCGCCCTGGTGCTGCTGTGGCGGTCGTTCTGCGAATTCTATGTGGCGGTGTTCCGGATCGCCGATGACCTGAAAGGCCTGCGCGCCGCCGCCGAACAGGAAATGGCGCCCACCCGTCCGGCCAACACCCCGCCGCCCCGGCCCTTTGCCGGCTGATCGGCGCTATCTGATGCCGCAGGCGCCGTTCTCCAGGCGATAGCGGTACCAGGCGTTCAGACCCTCCGCGACCAGGCGGATCGGACAGTCTGCGGTCCGACCGTCCGCCAACCTGACCACGATCTTTCCTGAACCCCGACAGTCGGCCGGGATGCGAATCTCGAACCGGTCCTTGCGGCGCGGGACCTCCCGGGATGACCGGTCACAGAGCTCCAGCCGGGCGGCGGTCGCGGCGCGGTCCGGATCGATCACTTCAAACCGGTTGGTCGGCGCACAGCCGCAGAGCAGGACCGCGGCCGCGCCAAGCGCCATCGCTTGCTTCATCTGAGCTGCGTCTCTCCGTTGGCGGACTGCCGGCAAGGCGTCAGCAGGGGTCAGCCCCGGGCCTTGCGTCGGGCGGCCAGGGCCTTGATTACAGCCCCATGGCTGGCCTTGGCCCGGCCCTGGCCGTCGAACAGCAGGGGCGCATCGTTGCGGTTTTCCCGCACCAGCCAGCTTTCCGAGTCCCGCATGCCCCAGACGGTGAAGGCGAACCGCTGTCTGGCCGGCAGGTCGCAGAAGGCCTCGATAGCCTCGGCATAAAGCCGGGCCTGGGCCGCCTCCCGTTCGGCGCGGGGGATCATGAGGCCGCGCGAGCGGGTGATGGAGACGTCCATCTCCGACACATGGACCGGCAGGCCGAACCGCCCGAGGGCGGCGATGGTCCGGGTCAGGGCTCCGGTTGGCAGGTCGGCGTTGCAATGGGTCTGGCAGCCGATGCCGCTGAGCGGCGCCCCGGCCTTCAGGAGCCGCTCGATCAGCCGCTGGTAGAGGTCCAGCTTGGCCGGAACGCTTTCCAGATTGTAGTCATTGATGAACAGGGGCGCGACCGGGTCGGCCGCCCGCGCCACCTTGAAGGCGCGGGTCATGTGGTCCAGCTCGCCCAGGGTCTGGCTCCACATATGGTCGCGCAGGGCCGAGCCGTCGTCCTTGACCGCCTCGTTGATCACATCCCAGCCGCAGACGCGGCCCCGGTAACGCCCGACTACGGCGGTGATATAGCGATCATAGGCGGCGGCGAAGGCGGCCCGGTTGGCGGCCATGTCCTGGAAGACGATCGGCTTCTGGGCGTACCAGATCAGGGCATGGCCAAACAGCCGCATGGCATGGGCCTGGGCGAAGGCGGCCATCCTGTCGGGCCGGTCAAAGCGAAAGCCGCCGGTGTCCAGCAGCATGTACTCCATCTTCATCTCCCACTCGGCAGTGATCTGGGAGACGTGACGGGTCAGGAGCCCGGCTATGGCCGGATCCTCGAGATGGCTGGCCTGGACACAGGCGCCAAAGGGAAAGAAGGCGAAATCCTTGAGGGCCGGGGCCGGTCCTGGCGCCGGCTGGCTGTTGGCCCGGGGACCGCAGGCGGCCAGGGCCAGGGCGCTGGCGACAACCCCGCGCCGCGACAGGCCGTCCGGCGGCTCGCTCCCGGGATCGGTCGTCGGATCGCCTGCCGCCGTCATCGCACGGCGACCCTTCTCAGCCCCAGTTCGTCCAGGGCGGCGGTCTCCCGCCGGGCTTCCTCCATGCGGGCGGCCAGGGCCATGTTGTCGGCCACCTGCTCGTATTTCTTCAAGCCCTCGAAGGCTTCGCTCAGGGCGTCCCGCGCCCCTTCCTCCTCGGCGGCCAGACCGTCCAGCTGATGCTGGAACGCCAGTCGGCGCTGTTTCACACCCTCGCGGAAGCCGGCCAGATACCAGCCGGCCTCGGCGTCGCCCCGGGCGCTGGCCAGCTCGGCCTCGCACTCGGCCTGCAGGAAGGCCATCTTCAGCTCGATCTGGGTCCTGCGATCGACAATGTCGGCCAGGCGCTTCTGCAGTTCCTCGACCTGGAAATTCGACAGGCGGATCAGGGAGCCGACGGCCTTCATGCCTCACCGTCCAGGATCTGTTCCAGCCGGCCGAAGGATGCCTCCAGGCTGGAGGTCTCGTCCTTGTCCTGGCTGAGAAAGGCCTCGATGGCCGGGTTCAGGGCAATGGCCCGGTCGATCACCGGATCGGCCCCGGCCCGGTAGGCGCCGATGCGGATCAGTTCTTCCATGTTGGCCCAGGCCGCCATGACCTGCCGCGCGCCCTTGACCACGGCCCGCTCGGGCAGGGTCTGGCAGGCCGGCATGGTCCGGCTGATGGATTTCAGCACATTGATGGCCGGGAACCGGCCCCGCTCGGCGATGGCCCGCTCCATGACGATATGGCCGTCCAGGATCCCGCGCACCGCATCGGCGATGGGTTCGTTATGGTCGTCGCCATCGACCAGGACGGTGAACAGGCCGGTGATCGGCCCCGCCGTGGTGCCGTCCGGCCGCACGGGCCCGGGGCCCGCCCGCTCCAGCAGCTTGGGCAGTTCGGTAAAGACCGTCGGGGTATAGCCCTTGGTGGTCGGCGGCTCGCCGGCCGCCAGGCCGATCTCCCGCTGGGCCATGGCAAAGCGGGTGACGCTGTCCATCAGGCAGAGCACTTCCAGGTCCTGGTCGCGCAGGGCCTCGGCGACCGCCAGCGTCATATAGGCCGCCTGCCGCCGCTTCAGGGCCGGCTCGTCGGAGGTGGCGACAATCACCACGGCCCGCTTCAAGCCCTCTTCGCCGAGCGTCTCCTCGATGAATTCCCGGACCTCGCGGCCCCGCTCGCCGATCAGCCCGACCACCACCGCGTCGCAGTCGGCCTGGCGGGCCAGCATGGACAGCAGCACCGACTTGCCCACCCCCGATCCGGCGAAGATACCCAGGCGCTGGCCCCGGCAGGTGGTGGTGAAGACATTCATGGCCCGCACGCCCAGGTCCAGCCGCTCGCCCACCCGGCCGCGGGCATGGGCCGGCGGCGGGGCGGCGCGCAGGGGATAGCTGGCCTCGCCCTGGGGCAGGGGGCCCTTGCCATCGATCGGCTCTCCGAACGCGTCGACGATCCGGCCCAGCCAGGCCTTGCTGGGCCGCACAGAGGCGCCGTCCGGCTGGATGCGGATCTCGGCCCCCGGCGCCACGCCCTCGACCGGGCCAAACGGCATCAGCAGGGCCCGCGAATCCCGGAAGCCCACGACCTCGGCCGGCAGGGGCGAAGCCGCCCGCCGGGTGATCTCGGCCCGGGCTCCGATGGCCAGATGCGACAGCCCGCCCCGCGCCTCGATCAGCAGCCCGTTCACCGCCGCCACCCGGCCATAGACGGTCAGGGGCTCGATACGCTCGACGGCGGCGATAAGGCTGCGCAAGGGGGAGGTTCCGGCCAAGGGTGCTTGAACGGTGATTCTGGGCTGATGGGATTAAGCGGGGGTGAAGACGGGGATGCGATTGGCGGCCCCTTGAGGTCGCGGGGCCATTGGGTCGGCGCCACACAAAAAATTCCTGTGTGGCAGGCCGAAGACAAGCTCATCAAGCTAGGCTGAGACAGCCCTGCGTCCTTCGACACGCCCCCTTCGGGGGCCACTCAGGATGACGATGAGGGGTGCAACCGGAATGCATGCATTTCACCCTTTTTGTCATCCTGAGTAGCGGCCACAGGCCGCGTGTCGAAGGACGCAAACTGCCCGCTACCTCCGCAGATCCGGCGGCTCCCTATCCTCTAAGGGCTGTCAGCCTTCGGCCGCTGATGTCGTGACATTGTCGGGCAATTGCGCTATGCTGATCCAATGACCGCCACTGCCAAACGCACCGAAAAGCTGGATCTGCGCCTGACTCCTGAAGACAAGCGGGCCTTGCAGGAGGCTGCAGCCGCAGACCGGCGCAGCGTCAGTGACTTTGTCCTGGTCAGCGCCCTGGCCCGCGCCCGGGAGCTGGCCGCCGATCGCACGGTGTTCAAGCTGAATGGCGCCGAATGGAACGCCTTTCAGGAAGCCTTGAACGCCCCCTATGAACCGTCTCCCCGCCTGACTGAGCTTCTGAGATCGCCCGGCGTCCTTGAGCGGTCCGGGGATTGACGTTCACGATCGAGAAGCTGGCCCGGAGCCACTCGGTCGAGGCTTTCGACTGTGGCGAGGAACCGCTCAATGTCTTTCTTCAGCGCTATGCTCTGGCCAGCCAGTCCGCCAACGCCTCCCAGACCTGGGTCGCGCTTGACGAAAGGGGCGGGGTCGTCGGATTCCATACACTCGTCGTCGGCCAGATCGCACATGCCGAGACCGATGACCGCATGCGAAAGGGTCTGGCCCGCCATCCCGTCCCGGTGATGATCCTGGCCAGACTGGCGGTCGCATCCGGCCTGCAGGGCAGAGGCCTGGGCTCCAGCCTGCTGGCGGATGCCACCCGCCGCACCCTGGCTGTCGCCCAGATCGCCGGTGTCAGGGCGCTGGTCATCCACGCCAAGACGGACAGGGCGAAGGATTTCTATCTGCAGCTCGGTTTCAAGCCGTTGCCGGGAGAGCCATTGCACCTTTACCGGCTGATCAGCGACCTTAGGAGAGACCTCGCCGGATAGTCAGGTCCCGGCGAGGTGGGCGCTTGCGAAGCTCCGCTAACCCCGCAGATCCGGCGGTGTCGCTTCCGCCGTCAGTATGGCGATCGCCTCTTCCACCGTGACGATGGTCTGGTCCTGGCTGCCCAGGCGGCGGATGGCGACCTTGCCTTCCTCGGCTTCCTTGCGGCCGACCACGGCGATGACCGGAACCTTGGCCAGGCTGTGTTCGCGGATCTTGTAGCCGACCTTCTCGTTGCGCAGGTCGGTCTCGACCCTCAGGCCGGCGGCCTTGAATCTGCGCGCCACATCGACCGCAAAGTCGTCGGCGTCCGAGGTGATGGTCGCCACCACGGCCTGGACCGGGGCCAGCCAGAGGGGGAAGGCGCCGCCGAAGTTCTCGATCAGGATGCCCAGGAACCGCTCGAAGGTGCCCAGGATCGCCCGATGCAGCATGACCGGCATGTGCTTCTGGCCGTCCTCGCCGACATATTCGGCGCCCAGGCGCTGGGGCGTCACGAAGTCCAGCTGCAGGGTGCCGCATTGCCAGGTCCGGCCGATGGCGTCCTTCAGGTGGAACTCCAGCTTGGGGCCATAGAAGGCGCCTTCGCCGGGCAGGTGCTCGACCTGAACGCCGGACGAGATGGCCGCCCGCTCCAGCTTGCCCTCGGCAAGGTCCCAGATCTCGTCCGAGCCCGCCCGCAGGTCCGGCCGCAGGGCCAGCTTGACGCTGTGCAGCTCGACGCCGAGGTCGGCATAGACCTGGTAGAGCAGCTTGACGAAGGTCGTGGTCTCGGCCTCGATCTGGTCCTCGCGGCAGAAGATATGGCCGTCATCCTGGGTAAAGGCCCGCACCCGCATGATGCCATGCAGGCCGCCCGACGGTTCGAACCGGTGACAGCTGCCGAACTCCGCCATCCGAAGGGGCAGTTCGCGATAGCTCTTCTGGCCGACATTGAAGATCTGCACATGGCCCGGGCAGTTCATCGGCTTGACGGCCAGGCTTTCGCCCTCGTCCGTCTCGCAGACGAACATGGCATGGCCGAACTTCTCCCAGTGGCCTGACTTCTCCCAGAGGGAGCGGTCGAGAATCTGGGGTGTCTTGACCTCGACATAGCCGCCGGCCTCGGTCCGCCGGCGCATGTAGGCTTCCAGCGTCCGGTAGAGGGTCCAGCCCTTGGGATGCCAGAAGACCATCCCCTTGCCCTCTTCCTGGATGTGGAACAGGTCCATGATCTTACCGACCTTGCGGTGGTCGCGCTTCTCGGCCTCCTCGATGCGCTTCAGATAGGCGGCCAGGTCCTCTTCGGAGGCCCAGGCCGTGCCATAGATGCGCTGAAGCTGGGCGTTGTTCTGGTCCCCGCGCCAATAGGCGCCGGCCAGCTTGGTCAGCTTGAAGGCCTTGCCGACATGACGCGTCGAGGGCAGGTGCGGCCCACGGCAGAGGTCCTTCCAGGCGCCCTGGCGATAGACCGTCACCGTCTCGCCGGCCGGGATGCTCTCGATGATCAGGGCCTTGTAGTCCTCGCCCATGGCCTTGAAGTCGGCGATGGCGGCGTCGCGGTCCACCTCCTCGCGGATGATCTTCTCGTCGCGGTCGACGATCTCGCGCATCTTCTTCTCGATGGCGGCGAAATCATCCGTCGAGAAGGGCCCGGCCCGGGCGAAGTCATAGTAAAAGCCGTCCTCGACATTGGGGCCGATGGTCACCTGCGTGCCGGGAAACAGCTCCTGCACCGCCTCGGCCAGGATATGGGCCGTGTCGTGGCGGATGGTGTCCAGGGCGTCCGGGTCATTGCGGTCGACGAACTCGACCTTGCCGCCATGGGGCAGGGGACGGTCGAAATCGATCAGCTGGCCGTCCAGCCGGACCAGCAGGGTGCGCTTTTCCAGGCTCTTGGAGATGGCGGCGGCCACATCGCGGCCGCTGCTGCCTTGCGGATACTGGCGGGCGGAGCCGTCGGGGAAAATCAGGTCGATCATGGGACTTCACATTTCTTCGGGGGAACCGGGTCATAGCCCGATCCGCCCCAGGGATGGCATCTGCACAGCCGCCGCGCAGTCAGCCAGCCGCCGCGCAGGGGTCCGTGCTGGATCAGGGCGTCGCGGCCATAGTCCGAACAGGTCGGAAGAAACCGGCATTGTCGCCCGATCCACGGGGACAGCGTCAGCTTGTAGGCGCGGTGCGCCAGCCGGACGCTGCGTTCATAGGGGGTCATGCCGACGCATCAGGGGGTGAACGAAACCCGGCGCTTATCGCACGGGAGGCCGTACGATCAAGCTGCGTCGGCGCCGCTAGTTCGTGTTGCCTCAGGGGACTGGGCCATCCGGACAGCCGCCAGCGCCGCCTCGAAAGCCAGAAGGCTCGAGGCATGGCGGGCAGGATAGTCCTTCACGGGCTCCAACACGGCGAGGTCCTTGAAACGGCCTTGGGGCGGGGGTCCGCCTTCCGCTAACATAGCACGAAACTGATCGCGCGCAGCTTCGATTTCGTAAAGGTCCGCGCCGATGACATGGGCGCCCAGCACCGCCGCCGCCGCCTGGCCGAGGGCGCAGGCCTGGACGTCCTGGGCGAAATCGGCAATCTTGCCGTCCGTATCCAGCGTCACATCGGCGGTGATCCGGCTGCCGCACAGCTTTGCGACCCGCTCGGCCGAGCCCTGCGGCGCCGTCAGCCGGCCGGCCCTTGGCATGTTGGCGGCCAGGGCCAGGATCCGGGCGCTGTAGAGATCGTCGATCATCCGGACGCCGCCTGCGGGTCCCGAACGCCCTGGCCCAGGCCCTGTTCGACCCGGACCTTGAGGGCCTCGCCCAGGCTCTCGAACCCGGCCCGGATGGCCCGGCGCTGGGGCCGCACCACAAACCGGGTCGCCAGGCCGGAAAAGATCTCGCCATTGGAAAAGATGCAGTTCGTCGGTCCCAGTTCCTCGATCTCGAGGAAGCGGATCGACTGGATCCAGCCCCGCGCGGTCGTATGGCGCCAGTGGATATGGTCATAGGGCGCCCAGTCCAGCACCCGCGGCTGGATGGTCTGCAGGGGCAGGCCCGGCAGGGCCATGTCGAGGTCCAGGGTCTCGCCGATCCGGATGACGCCCGCCGCCCGGGGATAGAGCGGGTTCCAGTCTGCCCAGCCTTCCAGGTCCGACAGCACGGTCCAGATGTCATCTGCCGTCGCCTGGATGCCGATGCGGTGTTCGAATCTCATGTCTCACTCCGCCGGCCATTCCGCTGGCCCATGCGCTGGCCTAGCCTGTCATATCGCCTTTCCGGCCCCGGTTTCAAAGGGGGAGGCGCCTACCAGCGGAAGGTTTCGCGGCCGATGACGGCGGTGGAATCGCTCGTGCCCCAGGTCATGACCTCTGGCGGGCGGGGCGGCAGGGGCGCGGCGGCGGCGGGCCAGGTCTCGGCCAGGGCGCCGTATTCCAGCTGGGCCGCACCAGAGCCGGCCGTCTTCCAGGACAGGACCAGCGGCGCGCCATCGCCGGTCCAGCGCAGTTTCAGCCCCTCCGCCGTCAAGGCAGGCGCTGTGGCCGTCCGCCGGCCCTGGACCTTGAGGTCGGAGACCTTGCCCTTGAGATGAAGGTTGATCCGCATGACCCGGACATCCGGCTGCGGCGTCAGGGTGACCACCATCCGGTCGCCGGTCCGTACATGGCCGAGGGTCGGGCCGGCCAGGTCTACCGGCGGCGCCGGCGCCGCGAAGACAGGTTTGTCGGCGAAGGGCGGCAGGCTGACCTCGCTGACCTGTCCGCCGTTTGGCGCGATGGCCTTGCGGCTCCAGGCGTTGAGCCGGCCGGTGGTGCGCCAGGCCTGGCCGCTGGACAGGTCGGCCACGAAGGTCGCCTCGCCAATCTGCGGATAGCGGACCGACCAGGGGTCCTGGCTGCGGATCAGCCCCAGCAGGACCAGGGCCGCCGCCAGACAGGCCAGGGCCGGGGCGAGACCGACCCGGTGGGACGGCGCCGCCGCCGCCAGGGGCCAGAGCGCCAGGCTCAGCAACAGGGAAAACACCCCCAGCATGGCCGGCAGGTCCAGGCCCTGGGCCGTGAGATGGACATAGACCCCCAGCCAGCCGCCGACCACCGCCGCCAGCAGGGCCAGGACCGGGGCCAGGCCGCCGTCATGGTCCCAGCGGGTCAGGGCAGCGCCCAGGGCGGCCATCCCCAGGGGCCAGGCGACCAGGAAGGCCGTGGCCGGCGCAAACAGCTGCAGCAGCAGGGCCAGGACCAAGCCCAGGATCAGCAACCCGCTCCAGGCCCCGGACCGCTCGGCCGGGGCGCCAAAGGCCGCTGCGGCCAGGACAGCGCTGACCAGGCCAAGGCCCAGCCCGACCGGATCGAACCCGCCGGCCAGGCTTCCCAGCCCGCTCAGGACCACAAACACCAGGGCCGCCGGCCACCGCCGGGTCCGCCGGGCCGCCAGGGCCGGAACCGCCAGCACAAGCACCAGGCCGCAGAGCAGGAGACAGGCCTCCCACAGGGGCCACTGGGCCAGCAGGGGCCGCTGATCGATGAAGCCGAACCCTGCGCCGCTGGCCCGACGCGCCAGGTTGAGCAGCAGGGCCGAGCCGGTCAGGATCAGCAGACCGCCAGCCGCTCCGCGCAGCGGGTCACGAAGGCTGAGGACCTGTCCGGCCCGCCGCGCCCGCCATCCCGCGATCGCCAGCAGGACACCGACGCCCAGCAGCATCAGCCAGCCGGCCCAGACCGGATAGGCCAGGACATGGTCGCCAAAGGTCTGGCTGTAGACGGCGCTGGGCCGGCGCGCCGGCAGGGCCGGGGCAAAGGCCAGGTCACCCGCCGCCGCCAGGGCCTGGTCGCCCATGGACTGGATCGAGCCGGGGTCCAGGTTGGGAACCGTCGAGGTCGGCGAATGATAGTCGAACTGCCGGCCGATGAAGGCGAAGTTCAGCCCCGCTGCGCCGCCGGCCTTGGGGACGGTGAAGTCGGTGTCATTGGGCATCTTCTCATAGAGAAACACCGCCAGGGCGCTGCTGACCGGCTGGCGCGCCGAGGCCTTGAAGACCTCGATCAGGGCGCCGTTTTCGCGGCCCGTCTCGAACATGTTGGCCCGGCCGCCGCCGCCCCGGGACTCGAAATTCAGGATCACGCCGGTCCGCCGCGCCAGGGGATGACCGGCAAAGAAGGCCTTGGCCCCGATCAGGCCCCATTCCTCGCCATCGGTCAGCAGGACGATCACGTCCCGGGCCGGCGTTCCCCTGACCTTCAGGGCCCGGACCGTTTCCAGGATGGCCGCCACGCCCGTGGCGTCATCGGCAGCGCCCGGTGATCCGGCCACCGAGTCATAATGGGCCATCAGCATCAGGGCCGGCGCCTTGCGGTCCTTGCCGGGCAACACCCCGATCAGGTTCTCGATGCGCGCCCCGCTGATCCAGGGCGAGCCCCTGTCCGGCGCCGGATCCACCACATCCGCCCGCTGGACGAGGGGCGACAGGCCAAGCGCCGTCATCCGCCCAAGCAGATAGTCGCGCACCTGCCGGTTGGCGGCCGAGCCGGTGGGATGGGGCCGGGCGGCGATGACGGCGATGTCCTTCAGCGCCCGGCCGGTGGAAAACACCTGCGGCGGCGCGGTCTCTCCCACCGCAGCGGGCGTCACCGTGCCCTGCCAGGCCAGGACCAGGGCGCCGGCCAGGGCCAGGGCCAGCCACAACATCCGCATCATGAAGTCGTTCCCCCGGGGCTGTCGCCGCCCCACCCGTCCTGACTAGTGGATCAGGCCCAGGGTCGCCAGCAGCACCATCAGGGTCCCGGCCAGGCCCACCGCCCAGGCCAGGGGCCGGACCAGGGGCACGCCCAGCAGGTACAGCCCCGCATGGGCCACCCGCGAATAGAAGAACAGCTGCGCCCCCAGCACCGTCATCGGGCTGGACACCCCGGCCACCGCGGCGACCAGCACGATGGGCGCAAACATTGTCAGGCCCTCGCGATGATTGTCCACCACCCGGAGGCCGCGGGCATGAAAGCCCTCGGCCGGCCCCAGATTGTCCCGGTTGTTGGCCAGGGGCATCAAGCCCTTGGACCGGATCCCGGCCATGGCCTGGACCAGGATCAGCAGGATCAGCAGCCCTGTCGCATAGAGCAGCATGGTCAGTTCAGTGGTCATGATGGTTCCCCCCGGGGGTTTGTGAGTTGCCGGCATTGGGCGCGCGGGGGCGGGGTTGGTCAAGCGGGACCCTTCCGTCGCTTTTCGGTGGAGAATCTGTCGGCGAAGCCGAGGGATGAGGGGCGGCGCCGGCGCCATGACCGCTCATGACGTTTCGAGCAGGCAATAGAGAAACTTGCGGGCCGGAGCCCCACCGTCCAGCCAGCCCCTTCGCCGACCCTAACCCGTCACAGGCTTGACAGATCCATTGGTTAATTCAACAGTCGCACAACCCCGATGAGTAGTCCCATGACCCTAGGCGATGTGGACAAAGTGTCTGATCCACAATCGAATGGAGGCGACGAGGACGAAGCCAATGAAGCTGTCGGCTGTCTTGTCATATCGAGTGGCCAGCCTTCTGTTGTTTTTGAGCTTTGAGAAGCAGCGCTCGACGAGGTTTCGCA
>CAMAVA010000061.1 GCA_945861515.1 Brevundimonas vancanneytii
AGGGTCCAGGGTTCCTGTCGGCCCTTGGAGCGACGTTCGACCCCGCCCGACACCTCGGCCAGCAATGTCGCCACCGTCAGGCCAGGACGGCGAATCTGTTCCAGCAGTTCGGAGGTATAGAGACCGTTGGCCTCTCCCGGACGGTCCTCCGCCAGGCCTCCGGGCTTGGTCGCATAGGCCACCACCGCGCTGCGTGCCACCTGCTGCGGCGGCGCCCAACCGGCCGGCGGCGCCAGACCCCGGGTGTCGTTGTCCCAGGTCTTGGCAAAGCCGTTCTCGCGGCAGGCGTCCAGCACAATGACCGACACCTTGGCGCTGGAGCGCCGCAGTTCCTCGAACACTTCCGAAAGGGCCAGGCATTCGGAAGACAGCCGTTCGGCACTGGCCAGTTCCGCATCCAGCGGAATCAGGAAGTTCTCCGGGCCCGCATCCGAGTTGGCATATTGCAGACCATGGCCGGCATAGTAGACTAGGGCCACGTCATCGGTCTGGATCGACCGGCGAAACCCCGACAGGGCGCTCTTCATGGCGTCAAAGCCGCCATCGATCACCGGCGTGACCTCGAACGCCATGGACTTGAGCGCCCCGGCCAAGGCTTTCACATCATTGGCAGGATTGACCAGTTTGCGCGTGTGGACGTAGCTGGCGTTGCCCAGCAACAGCGCGCGTCGAACTCCAACCGGACGGATCGCCTGGCCCCCGCCGCTTACCCCCTGGGCCAAAGCCAGAGTCGGCAGGGCGGACAGGGCAAGCCCCGCTCTCAGCAGTCCGCGACGATCAAGCATCCGCATCAGGCCATACCTTCAGGCGCTTCGAACCGGCATTCGGCCGTCCCGGGATCAGGGGCGAGCGCTGTTCATCGTGGACTGGATCCAATCCGTGTAGCTGGCGACCCGGGTGTAGACGCCGAACTTGTTGGCTACGGCGCAGCCCTCGCCGAAGCTGACGACGCCGATCAGGGTCCACTTGCCCGGCTCGCCCATCACCAACGGTCCGCCGCTGTCGCCCTGGCAGGAGTCGTTCTCACTGGTGCCCGCGCAGATCATGGTGTCAGCAATCGTGCCGTTGTAGCTTTCCGGCTGGTTGCAGGTGGCGTTTGAGACGACCGGGACGTTGGCATAGAGAAGCTGCGTCGACAGATCACCGGTTTCCGTCGTGCCATAGCCACTGACCAGCGCCATGTCCGGCTTGGTCCGCGATTTGCCAAGGTTCTTGGACTGGGCGAGGGTCAGACCAAAGGGCGACAGGGCCCGGGTATCCTGGTTAAGGCGCGCGCGGCTTTCCGGGGACAGTTCCAACAAGGCGATGTCATTCTGGTGGGTGTCGCCGTCATACCCGGGATGGGAAATGATCCGCACCACGTTCAGGGCCTGACCCGCCACCAGCAGGTTGTTGGTGCCGGCCAGAACCCGGGTGTGGGGCTCCAGCGGATTCTGATCCTGGCTCGGCATCCAGGACACACAGTGGGCTGCGGTGAGCACCCAAGTGTCATTGAGCAGCGTACCGCCACAGAAATGACCCTTGTCGATCCGGAACAGCGACACCTGGAAAGGCAGGAACCCTTCAGGGGCGGGCGTGCCATTGATGATCTTGTGGCCAGGCGGCGGCTTCGCCGGGGCGGGGGCCGGGGCGGCCGTAGCGGGAGCGGCGGTCATGAGTCCGGCCGTCAGGGCGAGGGCGGACAATAGCGACGTCAACTTGGTCATCTGGTCAGTGCTCCGTGGAAAGGTTGTTCGATGTGGCGAGAAGAGGGTTGCGGCTGGAGGTCATTCCGGGTCCGGCCTGACGCTGTAGGTCATGCGGCGGATCGTCCAGGCGCCTATGGCGACCGGCGCCGCCGAGCGGGTTCCGCCCTGGGAGTCGACAATCAGAGACTCGAGCGGGTCCATGTCTCCGATACTGCGGGTGAGGCCCTGGACAGAATCCTGCTGCAGGGACCAGAGGTTCGGCAGCGGCTTGCTTGAAGCGATCATCATGAGATTGTCTCGCCCCTCGCCAAACGCCTTGAGTCGTCGAGATTCCCAACATCGTCCGGCCGGGACAGCATTGTCGCTGGCGCCGATCAGGGCCACCGAGTGGTCGTGGCCAAGATTGAAGACATACAGAAAAAGCGACCGGTCCGACTGGTTCCTCGCCGTCAGATAGATCTCCTGCCCCTGTCGCAACGAGGGCTCGCCCTGGGCCCGCTCGAAGGGCGTGGCGTCGCTTCCCTGGCAATTGGACTCGGAGGCCTCGAAGGTTACGGCCGGACCCTGACCACCGTCCTCCAGCGCCAGGAGAGTGTAGTATTTGGCGAGGTTTCGGGCGGCTTCCGCCAGTTCAGGCGAACCGGCTATGAACCGGCCGATGGGACGCATATCTGCCGTCCAGAGGCTGACATCGCCGTCTTCCGCAACCTGGAAGCCGATCTGGGGGTCGCGGTCTACCAACCTGACAGCGGACAGTCCCTTCAACTGGTTGCGCAGATCACGATCTGCCCGTCGTGTTCGGTCGTTCGGGGTCACGCCCTCTTCGAGCACGACTGCGACCTTGAGCAGGGTCTGACCAAAACTGCGGCGGGTTTCCCGTGCAAAGCCACTGGCCAGGCCGCTGGAAGGACCCGAGGCCGAGAGCTGGGCGGTCCAGGCGTCCGCCGACCTTACCGTTGTCCGGGCAACCGGTTGGGCCTTGGTATCCAGGGCGTCGGCGAGGGACCGATAGAGCGCAAATTCCGAACCCGCCGCGACGCCGGACAGGCTACCCGCTTTTAGCGACCAGGCGCCGGGACGGCTGCCGGAGACTTCAAACACCCGGGTCGAACCGGCCGACTCCCCCAGAAAGGGCGTCAGGAGGTCGCCGTCAGTCTGGATCTGCTGCTGGTCAGCGCCAGCCCGGGCCAGTCGGGTGCGGGTGTCGAGAAGAAGTTCCTGATATGTCGCCCCCGGACGGGCTTCGAGGAGGGCGGAGGAAAAGGCGACGGTGAAATCACTGCGCCATATCTCCACACCGTTTTCGATGACCGGGCCTTCATTGGCGACCTCGCCGTCGGGAGCAGCCGCGAAATGGATACGGTATCCAGGCCGAGCCGTCGTGGCCACGGCCATACTGCGAACCAAAGGTGCGGACGGCTGGCTGGCCTGGATCACTACGCCACTTGCGTCCGGAATCCCCTTGGAAACTCGTTTGCGAAAGACAGACCGGGTGGCCGTCCCCGAATTGCAGCTGTCGAATATGGTGACGACATTGACGCCTCTGGCCGTGATGGCGTCGAAGGCCAAGCGAAGTTCACGATCGAACACATCGCCAATATCGCCCACGGCATAGTTGCGGTCGGGTCTGATCCGGCTGGGCGGCAGGGCATCATAGGCGGCGATGGTGACATTGTGCCCATCGGCCTGATCGCCGCCCTTGGTCATGAAGCGCCGGCCATGACCGCTGAAATAGAACAGGAAGGTATCGCCGGCTGCTGCGTCTCGCGTCAGGGCCTCCACCGCCGCAAGGATGCCCCCCCGTGTGGCGTCCGGCCCGAGAAGCGTTTTCACCGAATCCAGCGGACGACGGGTTTCCAGAGCCTGACGGATCATGGCGACGTCATTGGGAGCGCCCTGAAGATCCTGGATCTTGGAATCTGGACCGCCGTACTTGTAGTCGGCGACTCCGACAAAAAGCGCCCGAACCTTGCCGGACGCGAAGGCGGGCGAGCTGACACCGAGGACAGCTGACAGCAGGCTGAGCGCTAGGGCCAGGCTCAATACTGAACGGTTGGGCGCGCGGTGGGTTGTTCTGGAACGTACCGTCAAGACTGCACCCTCCGCACTGCAAGATCGGCCCAAGAACCGAGGTTCCATCCTCCCGAGACGCGGGACAGGCATGGATCGCTTTCCAGACCCCCTATTTGGGTCGCTGACCACTGGTAGCGCGTCCCCCAAAAAGGGGGCTTTTGACCAGAAGTTTTTTAAATTCAGCAAGATAGAAGTTATTCGCGCCTACCTAGCCACTCCTGCAAGCAGGAGTGGCTGAAGGTCATCCTACTGAGGCAGATCGGTGTGGGGATTGACCAGCACCGCATTTTGGTCCGGCAGTAGGCCCAGCTCGCCAGGCGACCAGTTCAGCACGACGCCTGCGGGCAGATAGGCCCGGCATAGATCCTTGCGAACCCGGACCAGCTGCAGCGCGGTCATCCCGTCGCTGACAACTGTTTGAACGGTGAAACTGGCCTTGCCGGTGCATCCATTGCTGGGGAGACGAGCCGTCAAGCCGCCGGATCCGAACCCGCCTGCGTAGATAGCATCTCCTTCAACCGCACCGCTCGGACCGGCCAGAAAACTTGCGCCGATCAGGGCCGCCACTGCGACCGTCGCCCAACCTGTTCTCATCCTGAAGCCCTTTCAAGTTGAGTTCATTCTTGTCAGCAGATCGCGGCATGACAAAGGCGTGACAGTGGCCGATTCTTCACGGAACTTCGTTCTCTTTGAGCATGGACGAACCGAACACCGAGAAAGATGCCCAGAGCACCGGGTCCGGATAGGCTTTTCGCGTCACCTGCATGGCCTGGCGAAGGGCCTCGTCGGCGCCGAGACCGCCCTGAACAAAGGTGGCAAACCGCGTCATCAGGAGCTCGGTCGCGGCGTCGTCGACGCTCCAGAGGGTCATGACCACATCATCAACCCCGGCCAGGTGGAAAGCCCGGGCCAGACCGATGACGCCGCCATCCACGGTGCGACCAAGGCCGGTCTGGCAGGCGCTGAGGACCACAATCCGTACGGACTGCAGGCAGGACTGCATGATGTCCCCGGCCCGCCAGGGTCCATCGGCGAGCGCAATATAGCTGTCCAGCGGCATATCCGGCAGGGCCACGCCATAGGCCGCCAAGTGGATGATGCCTGCGCCTGCTGCTCGGGCCTGGATCGTCCGCAGACTTGCGGCCCCGCCGAGCAATGGCGTCACGCCGTAGATACGCGCCGCAGAAATGGCCTCACGCCGGGCGCCCGGAAGGGGCGGCAGATCGGGCCGACCCGCCACGGCGGGATCGCCAACCACAAGAGCTGGTCCCGGCGTGTCAGGACCAGCCGGACATCGCCTTTCGCCTCGACGATTGACCCATGCGCCTTCTGCGCCTTTGGCCAGTTGCACGCCCGGTAAAACCATGACCGCCGTCAGGTCCACCATCATCTGGCCCTGCCCACCGACAGGTAGAGCAGAATAGGGAACGGCGCCGAGGTCGCCATACGGCAGGACGAGCAGACGCCTGTATAGGCCGATCTTCGACTGCACTGAGCCGGGCAGTATGCCTGTCGTCAGAGCGGACAGGGCGGCCTTGGATCGTTCGGCGCGACTCCTGCCCCCGGGGCCGTCAGCCGACGTCAGGCCTCTTTTTCCAGCGCCGGTCTGATCAACCCCGGCGGCCCTTCGCCAGTCAGCATGCAGGACCTTGAGCGCTTCGGGACTGACCGGACCCAGACTGAATGCCTGCAAACCGAGACGGTCAACGAGATAGGCGCAATGCCGGTCACTCTCGGATGCAAGGATCAGGGCTGCGGCCCCGTGAGGCAGGCCCTCCAGCCATCGCGCCACGGCGCGGGCCTGATCTCTCGGGTCAAAGCCGCGCGCCCTCATCAGGGCGACCTGACGGTCCCAGTTCAGATCCAGGGCAGTCAGCATACCGTCCGGCCCGCCAGAGCAGGCCTCGCCCGGTTCCGGCCCGTCCTGGCCGTAGGCCAGGTTCGGCGAGACGGGCCCCGATGGACCCAATCCCGCCAGACAGACAATCGCCAGAATGACAGCCAAGCCCAATCTGCTGCCACGCGCCCAGCCGACCGGCCAGTAGTCCCGCATTGTAACCCACCCTGAATGCCCAGGGTAAGGCTAAGCCCCTTCAGTGGGTCAGGGCAATGGCGCCGCACTCGGCAGGCGCGTGATCTCGCCGGACCGAAGGGCCTGCAGGATACGGCTGGCTTCGAGGTCATCAGGGGCAAGGGCGACAATCTCGCTCAGGCCAAACAGGCCCCAGCGGCCATCTTCGCCCGCCATCAGACAGAGCGCCCGCTCAAGACGGTCGGCGCCCTCGCATAGACCGGCCGGGGGGTCGGCGCGGGTGACATGCCAGGTCAGAGCGCCGCCCCGCAGGCCAAGAGTAAAGTCGCCTTCGGCCGGGGCCGTCATGTCGACAAAGGGCTGGCCCCGGCTGTTCTGCCGCACCTCGGCCGCATCGCCGGCGAGGACCGCTGTCTCGGTTCCTCCGGTCCAGATCAGGGAGACAGGACGCATACCGTCTGGAAAGGCCTGTTCCGGCGACGCCAGCATGGCGAGCGGCACCGGAGCGGGCCCCGGATTGTCCGGGGTGCGAACCTGAGTGTCGACAGGGATGGGTCGAGGCGCCGATTCGAACAATCCGCTCAGACTGGCCACAAAGGCGCCGGCCCCGGAGGGCGGACGGACCGAGGCGCCGAGCGGCACCTTCAGGGGACCGCTGGCGCGGGTGACCCGCTTCTGAGCGCCGCCACGCAGGAATACCTGCACCGCAACCCCCTCGCGTCGGACCAGTACCTGATCGCCGGGTTCGACAAACAGGAATCGCGCCGCCGGTTGGCGCAGGCCGTTGCGCCTTTGAACCAGTGCGTCCGACGGCGACGGACGGCCCGTGACTTCGGTGATCTGGCCGGCGGCGGACCGGGCGTCCGAGGCAAGGGCCGGGCTGGCGACCGCCAGCCCGATTCCCGCCACCACAGCAGTAACACGGGACAGCCTTAACCTTGAAAGGGAGCGGACAAGGGCCAAGGTCAAATCTCCTCCGAAGAGGCTGCCTGAGACCGTTGGCCCATGAGACGGTTGAAAATGCTCTGGCCCAAAGCCTCGGCCTGCTGGGTGAAACTGCGGGCGGCTTCAGCAAACCCTTCCAGTCCGAGGGCCACCACCGGGGTCAGCAGGTCTACCGCCTGAACGGGGCCGCTGGCGCCACGCAGGGCGCCCAGGCCAGCAAAGACTTCCAGCACGAACAAGGCTCCCATAAATCCGACAAACAGCAATACCGACAGCAGGCTGGACAGCCGGCCCCGCCGTTTCATCCTGCCATTGAGGCCAAAGATGGTCAGCCAGCACAGGGTCATGATCAGGGCTCCGATCACTATGCCCTTGAACTTGGCCATGAAGGCGTTCAGACCCTGCAGAATCTGGCGTCCTGCCGGACTGGCCCCTGTCCCTTCGCGCAAGGGACTGAACTCGATGAAGGCCCGGGTGGCGTTCAGCACGATCTCTGACCCGGTCATCGCCCCCAGGGGGGTGGCATGCCAGTCGCCTCCCTGCACCTGACTGGAGCCCAGCACCACGATGCGGTCTGTCAGGACACCGTCCGGAATCGCAAATCCGCGATCATCCAATAGGCCGGATGCCGGGTAGCGGTCATAGCGCCCCAGATACCGACTGCGCAGCCGGTCCTCGTCCCGGGGCGAGAGGGCCGCCAGGCTTGGCAGGCTATACTGGATCCGGTTGCGCAGGCCCGGATCGCGGCCAAAGGCCAGGGCCTGATCCAGCAGGGGAGATTTCGCAGCCGCCGCACAGCCGCTGGCCACGGCGACATAGAAGCGGCAGTCCACAGCCTTGGCCGTAGCCGGATCGGCCAGCAAGGCGGCCAGAAGGGGCGCACTCGGCAACCATCGGTCGGGCTGGCCCTCGCGGATCGGGGTCAGGAGCGGAAAGTGGCGGATCACCCCATCGCCAGCCCCTATGTCGGCGGTGGTGGCGATAGGCGCCAGCCGCAGCCGCCCCTCAGCCAGGCGTGGGGTGAGGGAACCCTGACGGTCCAAGCGCTGGGCCAGGATGCCTCGGGACAGATCGGGCCGACTGTTGAGCGGCGCAATGAAATAAGGGCCCGTCGGGTGCGAAAGGGCTGCCAGCAGACGGGCTCGTTCAGCGGGGTCATCCGGCGGAGCCACATCGATGATCACCACCTTGGCTCCTGAAACGGCAGACGCTCGGGCAAAATCGGCGATCAGGGCGGCGGGGACCGGCCGGCCTGTCAGGCAGTCATCCGGATCGGAGCTGAAGCGGACGCAGGCCTCTGTGTTGACATCGACAAAGACGTAGCTGGCGCCTGCCTTGGTCTGAAAACTCGGGTCCAACCAAGGGGCGAATGCCACATAGGTCCGCTGGCCGAGATCGATTCCTGCCCTCTCAATGGCCACAAGAGGTGCGATTCGCAGCGCCGAGCCCATGGAGATGGCCATTGCCATGCAGAGGCTGAACAACAGGCCAGCAAACCCGACGATCAGGGCACGCTTCCACCATGGTTCTTGTAGCGGCTGGTTCATCGCGCTCCCTGCCCGAAGGCTAGCAGGCGCAGGTAGCGACATTCAATGGCGGAAGAGCCATCACCCCGTCCGGCCTGCACGCCATCGGCGGTAGCCGGACGCCCGTAGCTCACACGCCGGGCAGGTTCCGCAGCCATAGCCCCAGTCATGGCGATGGGTCCGGTCGCCAATATAGCAGCTGTGGCTGTCCTCCAGGATCAGATTGACCAGGGGCTGGCCGCCCAGGGCTTGGGCGAGGTCCCAGGTTGCCGCCTTGTCCCGCCACATCAGGGGCGTATCGATCACGAACCGGCTCTCGGTCCCCAGGTTGATGGCCACCTGCAGGGCCTTAATGGTGTCGTCCCGACAGTCAGGATAGCCGGAATAGTCGGTCTCGCAGACCCCGGTCACGAGGTGCTTCAGCCCTCGGCGATAGGCAACCGCCGCAGCGAAGGTCAGGAACAGCAGGTTGCGGCCCGGGACGAAGGTGTTGGGCAGCCCTGACGCCGACATCTCGATGGCCCGGTCGCCGGTCAGAGCCGTGTCGCTGATCGCCCCCAGCAACGCCAGGTCCAACAGATGGTCCTGGCCCAGCCGGTCCGCCGCCGCAGGATAGGCGCCTGCCAGCCGCTCGCGAAAGGTCAACCTGACATCCAGCTCCACCCGATGGCGCTGACCATAGTCGAAGCCGATGGTCTCGACCCGCGAAAACCGCTCAAGCGCCCAGGCCAGGCAGACGGCGCTGTCCTGCCCGCCGGAAAACAGCACCAGCGCCCCGGTATCCGTCATGGTCGATCCTGTTCTGAAAGGTCTGTCCCGCTTTTCACCGGGATGGGCGGGGATCAAGGGGAAACTGCAGTCGTCTCTGGAAGGTCTGCAACCCGATCGACGGCTGGCGAGCGATACGGTGATGGCCCCTCAGTCTTGTCGAGGCGACCCTCGTGCCATGCGCGGGTCCCGAGGGCACCGGCAAACCGAACCCTCCGTCTTGACCGCTTCCTCCACCACGTGCCACGTCTCGGAACTTGATGCCGGCAGGGGTGCGTATGGCCAGTTACCGGGAGCGACTGACAGCGGACCTTGACCGCTGGATCGCGGCGGGGCTGGCGCCAGCGGTCAACCGCGACGCCATGCTGGCCATGGTGGCCCAGCCCCGGCGGACAGATGCCGCCACCGCCTTGGTCATGATCGGGGCGCTACTGATCGGGGCCGCCATCATCGCCCTGGTGGCCGCCAATTGGGACGGCCTGCCGCGCCTGGCGAGGTTTGGGCTCTTGATTGGCGCCTTCCTGGGAGCGTCGGGCGGAGCCGCCCTGGCCGGCTCCCGAGGCCGGCTGAATGCCGCCAACGCCCTGCTGACCGCGGCCGCCGCCCTCTATGCAGCCGCCATCGGCCTGACGGGGCAGATTTTCGACATCGCCGGCGATCCCAAGACCGCGGCCATGGGGGCCGGGCTGGCGGCGGGCCTGCTGTCCGTTATGGGCCGGTCAAGCGGCGCAGCCATCGCCGCCCTGGTCCTGATAGGATTTGGAGACTTTGCGGCCCCGACCAGCGGCTGGCTTCTGCTCGCCGGCGTGACCTCCGTCGTGGCTGCCCGGTCCTGGGGTTCGATACCCCTGGCCCACGGCGCCGGGATCGCGGTGATCGTTGGCCTGGCGGCCGCCCAGCTGACCTTTTTTCCGGACCACGGGACGGACGACCTGCAGGAGAAGGCCCTGGTCGCCAG
This sequence comes from Brevundimonas vancanneytii, assembly GCA_945861515.1. GTDB lineage: Bacteria > Pseudomonadota > Alphaproteobacteria > Caulobacterales > Caulobacteraceae > Caulobacter > Caulobacter vancanneytii_A. The sequence continues at coordinate 9,991 of CAMAVA010000061.1, forward strand.
CGCCCTGCTGGCCCTGGCCGCCTTTGGGGCGCGCTGGCTGAGAGGACGGGAGGAATCCGGGGCCGGGGTCCTCTACGGATGGTGGGTTTGGGGGGCCCTCTGGGCCTTTGCCGCGGCAGGGCTGTCGGGCGAGGACCTAAGACTTGTTCACCGGGGACTGTGGCTGCTGATCGCCGGCGTGGTCATCGCCCTGGGCCGCCATGACCGCCATGCCCCGGTCACTGCCGCCGGCGTGGCGGCCCTGATCGGCGCCGTAGCGGCGGTGATGTTCGACCTGGGGCTGGACCTGATCTATGCCGCCGTCGTCTTCGGCCTGGCCGCACTTGCGGCCCTGGTCGCCGGCTGGATGCTGCGACGAAGGAGCGCCCCATGACCCGGCTTCGTCCCTGGCTGATCATCGGCGCCGCCCTGTTGCTGGCGGGCGCCCTTGTCTGTCTGATCATACGCGAATACCAGGCCCGGCAGGCCGGGACAGAGGTCGCCCTGCGGGTGCAGCAGATGGATCCCCGCAGCCTGCTGAGCGGCCACTATGTACAGCTCACGTTCATTGAGGAGATGCCGGCCGGCCTCGCCTGTGAGCAGACAATGCCCGGGGGATCCGCCGCCCAGCCAGAGCGGGAAGAGGCCTGGATCGCCCTGAGGACCAATGGCGATCACCATAGCTTCGCCGGCGTCGGCATGACCCGTCAGGACGCCGCCCGGCATGGTTCGTTGCAGCTGCGTGGCACCGCCACCTGCGTTGGTCGTTCGGATACACAGGTGCTGCTCATGATTGGGCTCGACCGGTTCCATGCTTCTCAGAAGGAGGCAGAAACCCTGGAAGCGGTGATGCGCGGGCCCGGCGACCATGCCGTCCATGCGCGGGTCTCGGTCGGAAAGGACGGCCGCGCGCGCTTGGCCGGCCTGAAGGTCGATGGCCGCGAGACCCGGCTGGACTGGTTCGGGCGGTAGGGAGGCGGATCACGATGGCGCCCTTTCACCTGCTGCGCCTTTCGCCAGACGATCTCACCCTGATGCGCCAGTTGAACTTGGTGTTCGGCCGGGCCTTCGAGGACCCCGGATCCTATCATGACGCGCCGCCGAGCGATGAATATCTGAGGCAATGGCTGGGTCGGGACCATGTGGTCGTGCTGGCTGCACTGCAGGGCGAGACCGTCATTGGCGGACTCGTTGCCTATGAACTGGACAAATTCGAGCGGGCCCGGCGCGAGATCTATCTTTACGATCTGGCCGTTGAGGATATCTGGCGGCGCCGGGGCGTGGCGACCGGCCTGATCGGTCGGCTGGCCGCCCTCGGCAAGGAACGGAACGCCGCGGTCGTTTTTGTCCAGGCCGTCCAGGGCGATGACCCGGCCATTCAGCTATACGAAAAACTGGGCGCTCGCGAGAACGTCCTGCATTTCGACATTCAGACCGGGCTCGACCGTAACTGAAGCCTCTGGTCAGACCGCGCTTTCAGCGCGAACATGGCCCCATGAGTGCGCCGCCCATCACGGTCCTGACCGCCACGCCCGAAGAAGAAGCCGCCATTCGACGGGCTGTACGGCAGGCCGATCCTGCCTGGCTGGGGCCCATGAGCCGTATTGCTGGTCCGGAGCACGTGGCGGGCCTGACCGTTCTGCTTTCCGACCCGGCCGTGTCCGGCCCTATCTACGATCTGCCGCGGCCCATTTCCGAAGCCAGCGTCGCCGCGTGGGTGAACCAGTCCCTGAATATGAGACAAGCCGGCGAGGCCCTGCTGGTGATCACCCTCGACGAAACCGGTGCAGTCGCTGCCTATTCGCGGTTCAGCGTTTGGCCGGATCGGTCTTCCGCCGAGATCGCTGGCGCAAGGCGGGCAGACCAGCAGAATTCGGGTCAGGGTGCCGCCGGGGCCGCCCGTTCCTTCGGCTTCATGTTCGAGGTCCTGGGTGTGCGGCTGGTCGGCCTGACTGCCGCCCTGGACAATGTCAGATCAGCCCGGGTGATCGAGGCGGCGGGCTTTCGGCCCATGGGCGAACGGCTCAGCCGTGGCCACGACGGAACCGAGCGCCGGTCCCGCTATTGGGAGATGACGCGACAGGATTGGCTGACCCAGCGGCGCCCGGATTAGGCTGATGACAGATTGTCCCCCCTTGGAGATTCCGGCATGATCCAGGTCCACGACTACACCATGACCATCGGCGGCAAGGCTGTCGCCGGCGACACGTCCTTCGCGGTGCTGAATCCCGCCAATGAGCAGGTGATCGGCCATGCACCGGACGCCAGCCCGGCCCAGCTGGATGCCGCCGTGGCCGCCGCCCGGGCCGCCTTCCCCGCCTGGAGCGCCACCCCCATCGACCAGCGCCGCCAGGCCCTGCTGGGTATCGCCGGCGTTCTGGCCGGCAATGTCGAGGAACTTAAGCGCCTCCTGACCTCAGAGCAGGGCAAGCCCCATGCTGACGCCATGGGCGACATCCTGGGCGGCGCCTACTGGTGCCAGGCCACCTCGACGCTGGAACTTCCGGTGACCGTGACCGAGGATACGACCGAGCGACGCGGCGAGACCCGGCATGTGCCCATCGGCGTCGTGGGCGCCATCGCCCCATGGAACTTCCCCATCATCCTGGCCATGTTCAAGGTGGCTCCGGCCCTGCTGGCCGGCAACACCGTGGTGCTGAAGCCCTCGCCTTTCACCCCCTTGACGACGCTTCGCCTGGGCGAACTGCTGCGAGGCGTGCTGCCGGACGGCGTGTTGAACATCGTCACCGGCGGCGATGACCTGGGTCCCTGGATGACCAGCCACCCCGGCATCGACAAGGTAAGCTTCACCGGCTCGACCCAAACGGGCCGCAAGGTGATGGCGAGCGCCGCCTCGACCCTGAAGCGCGTCACGCTGGAACTGGGTGGGAATGACGCCGCCATCGTCATGCCCGATGTGGATGTGACCCAGGTGGCCGAGCAGCTGTTCTGGGCGGCCTTTCGCAATACCGGGCAGATCTGCATCGCCACCAAGCGGATGTATGTCCACAAGGACATCTATGAGCCGCTGAAGGACGCCATCGTAGCCTATGCCACCACAGTAAAGATGGGCGACGGCGCCGAACAGGGCACCCAGTTGGGGCCGATCCAGAACAAGCTGCAGTATCAGCGCGTTCTGGACCTGATCGAGGACGCGAAGTCAAAGGGCTACAAGTTCCTGATCGGCGGCGAAAAGAGCGAGGCGCCGGGCTATTTCGTGCCGGTGACCATTATCGACAATCCGCCGGAGAACAGCCGTATCGTCCAGGAGGAGCAGTTCGGCCCGGTCCTGCCGCTGCTGAAGTTCGATGACCTGGACGAGGTGATCGGCAAGGCCAATGCCACCGAATACGGTCTGGGTGGTTCGGTCTGGTCGGCTGACGAGGACCGGGCGCTGGAAATCGCCGCCCGCCTGGCCACCGGCACAGTCTGGATCAACGAAAGTCAGCACCTGTCCCCGCTTGCGGCCTTTGGCGGCCACAAGCAGTCGGGCGTCGGTGTCGAGGGCGCCCTGGAAGGCCTTCTGGAGTACACCAACGCCCAGACCATCTTCGTCAAGAAGAAGGCGGCCTGATCAAGGATTGCCAGATCCACGCCCCTGAGGCCCCACAGGCCCTCAGGGGCGGGCAATCAGGGCGTGATCCAGGAACTGCTCGAAGGCGGCCCAGTCCTCGGTCCTGACCCCATGACCGCCGCCCCGACTGTAGAAAGCCAGGTCGGCCCGGGGATCAAAGGTCTCCATGTCCCCGGCCGTCAGGCCCGCCGAGCCGAACAGGCGATAGACGGGGGTTGCGGCCTCGGCGGCGCGGAAGGCGCCGGCCGGATCTGACCAAGCGTCGCCCATGCCATTGCCAATCATGACCGAACGGGGCGCGATCAGAGCGATCAACTGATGCTGGTCCAGATCGATGGACGGGGCGACAGCCTGCCTGGCAAAGGCGGCTCCGAACCAATAGCCATAGGCATCGGTGATCTGTTTGACCGTCTCGCCGGCCGGGCTGTGGGTCAGGCTGGCCCCACCCCGGCCGGACTGGTGGCTGATGACGGCGGCAAAGCGCGGGTCAAAAGCGGCGGCCAGCAGGGCCGCCTTGCCATGGCGGGAGTGACCCCAGATCGCCACGCGGGCCGGATCCAGCCGAGGGTCGGCGGCCAGGACATCCAGGCTCTTTCCAAACATCTGCGACCAGACGGCCAGGGCCCCGCCGCGCTTTTCCGGCGCAACACCCGGCTGGAGCGCGGCTAGGGCGGCGGGGCCAAGCTCGGGATCGTCAGGGGCGACTTCGCCCGGATAGAAGAAGGCCAGCGCATAGCCCTTGTCGGTCATCTCGGCGATGGGCGGACCGTTTATCCGGCGTCCGAAGATCAGCTTGGCCAAAGGGTCAACCGCTGGGTTGCGACAGGGTGAAGGCAGGAGGTCGCGGTTTTCCGCCACGCTTTCCGGCCTGCCCGGCAGGGCGGCGCGATTGCCGCAAAACAGTTCCAGGATGATCAGGGGCGCAGGCCCGGTCACCTTGCCCGGCAGGGCGAGGACCAGATGATAGCGGCGAGCCGCCGCGCCCTCTCCCAGCCGGATCCGCCATTGCTCAATCACAGCCTGGCCCACGTCCTCGACCTGCAGGGTCTGGCGCTGTTCCACCACAGCGGCGCCGAGAGTCGGAAGCGGTCCATAGACCTGATCCACGAAGGCCTGCCGCAGGAGCGGCGCCCGGCGCTCGGTCCAGTCCGTAGCGGTCTTCACTTCCGGATCGGTCCCGAAGGCGGCCAGTACCGGCACCCTGGCCGGCGGAACGACGGCAAGGTCCGGGCGGGAGGCGCAGCCGGCCAGCACCATCACGGGAATGGCGAGCAGGACGGCGAGCAGGACGGTGGTGCGCGGCAGCATGGTGACAGGCTTTCCTTGGGTAGGGTCGGAAGATAGCCTGTTCCTTGGAGGGTGCCATGGGCCGTGATTGAGCCCCCGCCAACCAAGAAGCAAAGCAGTCTTCGTTCGGGGTTTCAGCGCATTTTTCGACCTGGGATGCGGTTCGCAACCGTATGGAAATACTCTAATAGGCGGCTTCATGAACAGCCAGACCCTTGCCCCGGCCTCCCTCATGACCGTCTCCGGTTCCATCGACTGGGATAGTCTGGACCGGGTCAAATACCGGGATGAGACCGAGGCAGTCCGCGATCTGATGACTTTGACGCCCCTGTCCCTGGAAGACCGGGCGGCCGTGCGGGCCGAGGCGGAGGCCCTGGTGCGGGGCGCCAGACGGTCGGTGCGCCGCCAGGGCGTCGTCGAGAACTTCCTGCAGGAATTTTCCCTGTCGACCCGGGAGGGACTGGCCTTGATGTGCCTGGCCGAGGCCCTGCTGCGAACCCCGGACGAAGAGACCAAAGACAGGCTGATCGCCGAGAAGATCGGCAGCGCGGACTGGGCCAGCCACATGGGCAAGTCCGGCAGCCTGTTCGTCAATGCCTCGACCTGGGGCCTGATGCTGACCGGCAAGCTGGTGGAAGTAGACGACCAGGCGCAGTCCGACCTGCCGGGCTTTCTGAAGCGGCTGGCCGGCCGGGTTGGCGAGCCGGTGATCCGGGCGGCTGTGGGACAGGCGATCCGCATCATGGGAGAACAGTTCGTTCTGGGCCGCACCATTGAGGCAGCGATCATCCGGGCCCGCAGCGATGGTGATATCTGCAGCTTCGACATGCTGGGCGAGGGCGCGCGCACAGCCGCCGATGCGGCGCGCTATGAGGCCTCCTACGCCGAAGCCATCGAGTCCGTGGGCCGGCTGTCAGGCGGACAGGGGCCAGAGGCGGGTCACGGGGTCTCGGTCAAGCTGTCTGCCCTGTCGCCCCGCTATGAGGCGACCCAGGAGGAGCGGGTCTGGAGCGAACTCTATCCCCGGATCAAGCGCCTCGCCCTGATCGCCGCCCGCCATGACCTGAACTTCACCCTCGATGCCGAAGAGGCCGACCGGCTGGTCCTGTCCCTGAAGCTGCTGGAGAAACTGGCCGCCGAACCGGAACTGGGCGAGTGGACGGGCCTGGGACTGGCCATACAGGCCTATCAGAAGCGCTGCCCCCAGGTGATCGCCGGCCTGGCCGAACTGGCGCAGCGAACCGGCCGCCGGCTGATGGTGCGGCTGGTCAAGGGCGCCTATTGGGACAGCGAGATCAAGCGGGCCCAGGTCAATGGCCGGCCCGGCTATCCGGTCTTTACGACCAAGCCGGCGACGGACCTGTCCTATCTGGTCTGCGCCCAGGCCCTGATCGCCGCTTCGCCCCACCTCTACGGCCAGTTCGCCACCCATAACGCCCACAGCCTGGCCGCCGTGCGGCGGATGGCCAGGGCAGCTGAGGTGAAGATCGAG
>CAMAVA010000062.1 GCA_945861515.1 Brevundimonas vancanneytii
GAACGGCCGTTGCGCCGCCCTGTTTCAAGCCCATCTAAGGGCTCGGGAGGGGTAAAGCGAACAGTGAACTCAGGAGTATAAAATAATGAAATCTCTCATGATCATCGCCGCCGTTGCAGCAGCTTCGATTGCCGCGCCTGCCCTGGCGCAGGACCAGCCAGTGACGGTCTACGGGACGGTCGGCTATGCCAATACCGACACCGACGGGGCCAATCTCGGCGCCATCCAGGGCCGGATCGGCGCGCGTTACGGCCAGTATCTGGGCGTCGAGGGCGAACTTGCCGGCGGCGTCAAGGGCGACGACTTCAAGGTCGCCGGGACCAAGTATGATGTCGACCTCAACTACCAGGGGGCGATCTATGGCGTTGGCTATCTGCCGGTCGCACCCAATGCCGACCTCTTTGCCCGGGTCGGATACGGCAAGAGTGAAGTCGATGTTTCCGGTCCCTTCGTCGCCGGCTCCGCCGATGGTGAAAGCTGGAACTATGGCGTGGGCGGCCAGTACTTCTTCACCGAGAAGGATGGTGTGCGCGTTGATTTCACCCGATATGATTTCGACAACGGCGACGCCGACGTCGTCGGGGTCAGCTATGTCCGGAAATTCTAGTTCCGGCTTGGACCTCAAGCCCCAGGCCTGATGAGGACCCCCGCCGGCTGGCGGGGGTCTTTTTCATTGACGTCCTGCCTTGGGCAATGACACTCGGTCCAGGGGAGCGGGTTTCAGATGAATGGCGCGACAATCCAGTTGATAGGATCGGTGATCGCCATTTTCGGCATGGTGGCATTGGCTGCCTGGGCGCGGATTCCCAGGCCCTGCCCGCCCCTTGACGAACCTGCGGCGCGGGATTGGCTGGCTGTAGAGTATCCGGGCAGAACCATTGACCTTGTCTGGCTTGCCGCAGACGGGGCCGGGGCTATCTCCCGGTCAGGAGACGAGGCCCTGATTCTGGCGAGGCTGGGGGATAGCTGGGTGGCGAGGGATATGTCCTGGGAGGCGGCGCTGGCCAGTCCTATCCGCAGCGGCCGGGTCCGTCTTCGTTTCAAGGAAGCAGCGGCGCCGCGGCTTTCCCTCGCCGTGAGCGGCGTCAACCCCTGGCCGCCCGCCGCTCCGGAAGCTGAGCCCTTCACATGACCCTCGATCCTCTCAAGCCGGCCTTTGACCCCGTCACCCTGGCCATTCCGATTTTCGTCCTGACCATTATCGGGGAAATCGTTCTGGCCCGAATGGGCAGGATCAAGGCGAACTATGAGGCCCGGGACACCGCCACCTCACTCTTCATGGGGCTGGGGAGTACAGTGGCGGGGTTATTGACGGGCGGGGCCATTTTCGCGGTCAGCCTGTGGGCCTATCAGTACCGCCTGTTCGATATTCCGATGACCGCCTGGTGGGCCTGGATCGCCATCTTCTTCCTCGAAGATCTGGTCTACTACCTGTTCCACCGCCTGGCGCATGAACGGCGGTTCTGGTGGGCCAGCCATGTCAACCACCACACATCCCAGCACTACAATCTGTCCACAGCCCTGCGACAGACCTGGACGGGCGGCCTGGCCGGGACATGGCTACTATGGGTTCCCCTGGTCCTGCTGGGCTTTCCGCCGGCGATGATCGCCATCCAGAAGGGGATCAGCCTAGTCTATCAGTACTGGGTGCACACCGAAGCGGTCCGCAGGATGCCGGCCTGGTTCGAGGCTGTATTCAACACACCGTCCCATCACCGCGTTCACCATGCCCGCAACCCACGCTATCTGGACTCAAATTATGCCGGCATCCTGATCATCTGGGACCGTATGTTCGGCACCTTTGTGGTGGAACGGGATGACGAGCCCTGCCGCTATGGCATCGTGCGAAATCTGGGTGACTTCAATATCCTGCGGGTGGCCTTTCACGAATGGATGGCGATCGGCCGGGACCTGGTGACTGCCAGGTCGGTTCGGGATGTCCTTGGATACCTGTTTGGGCCGCCAGGCTGGAGCCCGGACGGGTCCAGGGACACCAGCAAGACCCTCAAGGCCCGCTGGGCGGCCAGTCAGGCTGCGGCCGGTCTACCCGCGGCTAGTCCCGGACCCCCGGAAGCGAAAGACCCGGCGCCGGCCGTTCCCTGAGGGCTTCCCGGCGATATCTGAAGAGTTCCGCCGGGCGCCCGCCGGTGTCGGCGTCCATCCGCCCGAGGCCCTCCACCAGATCGGTTCGCTCGACCACCCGCCGGAAATTCTGCTTGTGCAGCGGTATGCCCGCCACCGCCTCGACCGTCCGCTGAAGCGCAGACAGGGTAAACTCGGCTGGCATGACCTCGAACACGACAGGGCGATACTTGAGTTTGCCGCGAATCCGGCCGAGCCCGGTCGCCAGGATGCGACGGTGATCCGAGATCATGGGCTCGCCCAGGGCTGCTGAAAGGGCGGCAGGTTCGGGAGGATCTCGGCCCTGGGCCCGGGAGCGGTCACGGGCCGCCTCGGGCGCCAGTCCCGCTTCGTAGAGCAGCTCATAGCGCTCCAGGACCCGCTCCTCGTTCCAGGCAGCACCGTCCAGCGCGAAGGCCAGCCGCGCCCTGGCGAGCCGAACGGGATCCTGACCGGCCCAGGTCATCAGGGCCGGAGCGATCCCGTCATCGATCAGTTCGGGCCTACCTTTCCGCCAGTCCTCCCAGGGGAAGAAACGCGACCAGCTGGACCAGACTGTGTCGGGGGCGAGACTGTCGGTCGCCGTGGGAGTCAGGGCCAGATAGCCGACCGAGACCACTCGCGCCGCGCCAGCGCCGACTTCGGCGCGCGGGGCGTCACGGCCCTTGTCGCCAAAGGTGTAGAGCTGCTCGACATAGCCCAGCTCAAAGCCTGTCTGGGCGTTGACGAAGTCCCGCAATGCCAGCTCGAAGGTTCTGTGTCCCCCAGGATCGAAGGGTCCGAAGGGAAGACCGGCAAGGGGAGAAATCTGGTCGGTCACGGCGTCGTGCGGCCGAACCGTCAGGACGACAGCCTCCCCGTCCCGCACAGCGATGATCACGGCTGAGAGCCCAATGACGACAGACAGGGTCATGCCGTTGTCCTAGCGGAAAATGTCGGCTGTCCAAACCCATCCGCAGGGCCGCGCGTCCGGGACTGTCCAACTACTCGGTGCTGAAGGCGCGGTCGCCCGTTTCGTAGCCTGCCGCTTCGGACAGAAGGTGAAAGCGTTGCACGTAGCGTTGCTGAGCCTCGGCGGCCGGCAATGGGTGAACTGTCAGGCTGTACCCGATCGGCGGCGCGCCGAAAAATCCCAGGGATTCCTCCACGGAAAACCCGGCCAGCTGCGTGGCCTCAAAGAAGGCGCAGGCCCGATCGGCCTGTTTGATCAAGCGCTTGATCGCTGGCGGTGTGCGGGCAGGCAGTCCGAAGCGGGCGTGGATCGCGAACTCGAGACGCTCCTCGAAGTCCTTGTAGGAGACCCCGAGGGCCGCCTTGAACGGACTGATCATGTCGCCAATGACATATTCCGAGGCGTCATGGAGAAGGGCGGCCAGGCGCCAGCGGGGCTCCAGGTCCGGCTGTATATGGACGGCGATCTCTTCAACGACCACGGAGTGCTGGGCGACGGAAAACCCGTGTTCGCCAAGAGTTTGGCCGTTCCATCGCGCCACTCTGGCCAGTCCGTGGGCAATGTCCTCGATCTCGATGTCCATGGGCGACGGGTCAAGCAGGTCCAGCCGCCGGCCGGAGAGCATGCGTTGCCAGGCGCGGGGGGGCGATTTGCTACGCAGCCCTTTGGCCACTTGATCGTTCCTGTCATTCGGTCGGCGGGCAGCACTGGGCCATTGCTTGACAAAGATCAACGACGGGTAGGGGGTATCACCCTCAAATGCCGATCCAAGGGAGATTCGAGAATGAGTTGGGCACGCATCATGGCGCCGATGGCGGGCGGGGCGGGAGACCGGGACGTCCTGGCGGCCGCGGCGGGGATCGCGGCGGCGTTCGGCGCCGAACTGGCAGCCGTTCACGCCCCCGCCGATATTGCCGACCTCATGCCCTGGATGGGTGAAGGCTTCATGGGCGGCGTGCAGATCACCGCCATGGACAGTCTCAAGGAGGCTGCCGCCGAAGGTCAGAAAGCGGCTCAGGCCGCTGTCTCGGCCTGTGGCTACGCCAAGGCGCGATTGATCGCCCTGGAGACACCGGTCTGGGCAGGGCTGTCCATGGAAGGACGACTGTCAGATCTGGTGGTGTTCAACAATGAAGCCGCACGCGGGCGCGGACCGCTGGCCGAGGCGTTCCAGCAGATGGTTGCTGATGAACAGCGCCCGACCCTGGTCGCCAGGCCAGGCCTCACTCCAGAGGGCGTGGTCGTGGTGGCCTGGGACGGCGGCAAGGAAGCCAGCCGCGCGGCGCGAACGGCCTTGCCACTTCTGGAAAAAGCTTCGCGAGTGGTGATCCTCTGCGCCCCGTCAGCCTCGTCCCGCAGTTTCGATGGCGAGCGTCTGAGAACCTTTCTGGCCGATCGCGGCGTAAGTTCCGAGCTCGAGACCCTGCCGGAATCTGGAGACGCGGCGCAAATACTGCTGGCGGCTTCCAGACGCCTGGGCGCTGGCCTGCTGGTGGCCGGGGCCTTTGGCCATCCCCGCCTGCAGGAATACATATTTGGCGGAACGACTCGGACCCTTCTTAACAATGACGGCCCGTCGCTGTTTCTCTCTCACTGATTCCTTTCATGAAGAAGGCGATGTCTCATGTCCCTGTCACGAATCGTCATGCGCATGGCCCGCAATCCGGGCACAGAGTTTGCGGACGGTGATGATCACCGGGGCTACACCCTGACCGCTCCGCTGGACGCCTCTGGAAAGCTCGACCTTGCCGCCTTCCAGAAGGCGAAGGACGAAAGTGTGGTTCGACGGTTCGCACCTGATGCCGAGGCGACGATGGGGCGTCTCGCGCATCGCGGGTCTGCCTGGTACTTCGACTATGATGATCAGTCGGATGCCGACGACGAGGCTGTCCACAAGCTTGGCGACCACCAGTTCGTGGTCGGAGACTATGTCTCTGTGGCGGACGAGCGGGGACGGATGCTGGCCTACAAGGTCACGGAAGTTGCGCCCCTGTGAAATCATCCGGCGGCGCTGTCAGCCCGCCGGTCTGTCTCAACCGCCGACGTTGTGTCTCACCAGGGCGCCGACGTCACGGAAAAAGCTGTCAGACTTGCCGTTGTGAGCCTTTGACCTGGACTTTACGACAGCCACGACCAGGGGGCCTGATTTGGGGCCCCGGGCCTCGTATCCCACGCCGGTAAAGGCGCTCGAGGCTGAATCCGTGGACTTGATGAAGGTGCTGCGGAAGCCCTGCTTCTTGCCGCCGCCGATCCGCAGGCTGTTCTTTCCGCCCTCGACCGTGACATCGCCGCCGCTGGCGTTGACCGCCAATTGATTGTCTTCGTCCTCACTCCAGCGCTCGCGGGTGATTCGGACTTCGTTCTCATTGTCCTTGGCTTCGATCTTGATGCCGGCAACCTCGACCTTGGCATCGTCCCCGTCGGCTTCGATCTTGATTCCGGGCATCCGGACATGGGCCCGATCGACGTTTTCACCCGTTTCGGTCTCGACCGTCATTCCAGGCAGCTTTACGGTTTCCTTGGATGTCGCCTGGGGCTCTCCTGGCGCTGCCGCGGGCTGGGGTGGTGTCGGCGCGGCTTGGGCGCCAGACTCCGGCGGCATCAAGGCGCGAAGCTCGGCCTCGATCGGCTTGAGGGCTTCGGCCGGGTCACCCGTGAAACTGACCAGCTGGAGGGTGACCTCGACATCCTTGCCGCCATAGCTGCAGGACTTGCCGTCGGGCGCCACGCTGAGGCGCTTGAGCCCGCCCTGGGCTTCCGGACAGTCGAGCTTGCTGATGGTCTTGACCGCTTCACGTTCGGCGCGCTTGGCGCGATAGGCCTCACGGCTTTCGCAGCCCGTCGAAAGGGCGAGGACGCAGCAGCCAGCGGCGAGCAGGACGATCCGGTTCATGGTTTCCCTCAAGATTTTCTTGAAGGCAGGGTTACGCCGGACGCAGCGCAATTCCAGTGAATTCGCGGTAAGACGCCGCCGTCAGGCCGCGCCGTCCGGCAGCGGATCTATTGACCGGGGCGACCTGCGCCGGAGCCTTCGCGGCGGGCCAGGAAGGCCAGGCGCTCGAACAGATGCACGTCCTGCTCGTTCTTCAGGAGGGCGCCATGGAGCGGCGGGATCAGCTTGGTGGGATCGCGCTCTTTCAAGGTCGCCTCGTCGATATCCTCGACCATCAAAAGCTTCAGCCAGTCGAGCAGTTCGCTTGTGGACGGCTTCTTCTTGAGGCCCGGCACCTTGCGCATGTCGTAGAAGATGCGGAGGGCCTCAGCGACCAGCTTCTGCTTGATCCCGGGATAGTGGACCTCGACGATGGCGTTCATCGTCTGCTCGTCGGGGAACTTGATGTAGTGGAAGAAGCAGCGGCGCAGAAAGGCGTCCGGCAGTTCCTTTTCGTTGTTCGAGGTGATGATCACCACCGGGCGGACCTTGGCCTTGATGGTCTCGTCGGTCTCGTAGACGTAGAATTCCATCCGATCGAGTTCCTGCAACAGATCGTTGGGGAACTCGATGTCGGCCTTGTCGATTTCATCGATCAGCAGCACGGGGCGGACACTGGAGTCCTCAAAGGCCTCCCAGAGCTTGCCTTTCTTGATGTAGTTGCGGACGTCCTTAACCCGCTCGTCACCGAGCTGGCTGTCCCGCAAGCGGGTTACGGCGTCATATTCGTAGAGGCCTTGCTGGGCTTTGGTCGTCGACTTGATGTGCCAGGTGATCAAAGGCGCGCCCAGGGCCTTGGCGATCTCTTCGGCCAGGACGGTCTTGCCCGTGCCGGGCTCGCCCTTGATCAGCAGCGGCCGCTGCAGGGCGATGGCGGCATTGACCGCGACCTTCAGGTCGTCCGTCGCCACATAGTTGGTCGTGCCTTCAAACCGCGTCGTCATCGCATCCCCGCGCCTGGTCGGGTTCAAGGGCGGACCTCCGTCCTCGAACAACTGTTTCAATCCGCACAGTAGAGCGGCGAAACAGGGCCTGTGAAGCGGTTTTGCTCCGCGCGGCGAAAAAGACCGTCATCCTCGCTAGGGGGTCTCACTCAAGTCCTGTGGGCTTCCTCAGGGGAAGGCTCGCCGCCCGGTCAATCTGCGCCAGGGTTGACCGGAGCAGGATCGGATGCCGGAAAGGACTGTTTCAGTCCCTTGTCGATCTGCCTTTCGACGGCCGGGTCGCGCTGGTCATCCGCCGCTTCGCCGGGATCGACGGGAGGCTTGGTGTCGGATAGGGACTTTGTGGACATCAGGTTGCTCCAAGACCGCAGCGCCATCGGCGCCAGGCTCAGGAATCAACCCTTCGATGTCGCTTCCGTTCCCAGACCAAAGCGTTCGGACAGCGCGACAGCGACGTCCTGCATGACGGGTTCCCAGTCGCCGAAGGATCGCGGCAGGAACACCCGGGCTTGTGGATACCAGGGGTAACGCTCGGTGCCGACCATGGTCCAGGCGCACTGCGGCGAAATCAGCCAGACCGGCGCACCGCAGGCGCCGGCCAGATTGAGGCTGGCATTGGCAAAGCCGATGGTTAGGTCAAGGGCGGAGGTGAGGGCGGCGACATCGTCCAGATCCTGCTTCAGGTCGATCCCGGGCGGCGTCCAGATGTCCACACCGAATTCGGTTCTGGCCTGAGCCAGTTCCTCTTCGCAATCACCGTATTGCAGATTCACAAGACTGAGGCCCGGCGTCTTCAGAATGGGCTCCCAGAGGGCGAAGGGTGAGAAGAAACGGTGTCTGCCGCCCTTTCGGCTCATGCTCTTCCACAGCAATCCGACCTTGGGCCCAGGTCGTGCCTCGGCCAGAACCTGACGCCAGTGATCGACGCGGGCAGGGTCCGGACGCATGTAGGCCGGACGATCGGGGAACGCCCCGACGGAGGCGCGGAACTGCTGGAGGGGCGAGGCGATCGGCGCCCAGAGGTCGATCGAGGCCAGATCCGTATCCGTCAGGAAGGGCATCACCCGCACCGTGTGGCCATCGACGCTGAATGTGGCGTGAGCCCCGACCCGGGCGGTGGGGAAGGATCGCTGGAACAGGGTTATCAGGCGGGGTTCGACAGCCAGCGTCAGATGCCCTCCATCGCCCAGGGCGTCGAGGACGTCCGGCAGAAGATTGGCGAACAGCACCTCATCGCCCAATCCCTGTTCGCCGACCAGCAACAGGGACCGGCCTTTCAGGTCTGTGCCCGGCGTCCATTCCGGCCGATCAATGGCCACATGGGTGACATCGGCAAATCCCGGGTCGCGACGGGCTTCGTAATCGCGCCAGCCCTTGTCCAGATCTCCCGAGGCCAGATGCATGGTCGAGCGCGCCAGGCGCATCATCTGCAGTTCATCGACGGCCAAGGGGGCGGAGAGGGCCTCTTCGCAGTCCTGAAGCGCGCCTTGGGGATCGCCCAGAAACAGCCGGATGTTGGCGCGGTTGTACCGCGCCTTGCCGAACGCAGGGTCGAGCCGAAGGGCTTCATCAAAAAAGGTCGCCGCAGCCGCGGGATCGCCTTCTTCGGACAGGACGGTCCCGAGGGTGTTCCAGAGCAGGGAGTCCTCGGGGGCCGCCATGAGGGCCGGCCGGATGACATCGATCGCCTCGGCATAGCGACCCTGGTCTCGAATGGCGCAGGCCAGGTTGTTCAGCGGTTCGGTCGCATCCGGATGGGCCAGGACATAATGGAGGAACAGCTTCTCGGCCGTCTCCTTCATGCCCATCCGGTAGGCGAGTCGCCCCAGGTCATTGGCGACCTCGGCGTGATCCGGGATCAGGGCCAGGGCCGATTCGTAGCATCGGACCGAACCGACGAAATCGCCCGCCCGTTCCCGCGCGATGGCCAGCAGATACCAGCCAAACCCGTTGCGCTCGTCGATCTCCAGGGCCTTGACCGCCAGTTCGCCGCCAGTCTGAAAGTTATTGCCCTGAAGCGCGATGACGGCCTGTTGCAGCAGCGCCTGGAGAGAGGCGGCCTTCATGTTGGCCATGGCCTCGAGCATTCGCGTCAAGGCCGCAGGCGAGCCAGACTGGCCGACGACTGAGCCTGCAATCCTGGGCCGGGCTGCCTCGGCCGTGACAGGGCTCATGGCGGTGCTGGAGGCTTCACTACGGCGGCTGGTCAGGCGGGACATGGCGGGGAACTCTTGCGCGGCGCGTTGCCGGATCGTTGCGACGAATATGGTTACCTGCGGCTTAAAGTTCGGTTGGCGCGACACAGAATCGCAAGGCCCTGTTAACCATGTTTGCTTAGGACGGGTATGCGTTGCGGGAGAGGGTCTGATGCCACTCAAACTGTCGTTGAAACCGGGTGAACGGTTCGTTCTGAACGGTGCGGTCGTGCAGAACGGCGACCGCCGCGGCGTGCTGATCCTTCAGAACAAGGCCTCGGTGCTGCGTGAAAAGGACATCATGCAGGAAGCCGAGGTCACCAGTCCGGCGCGGCACATCTACTTTCCGGTGATGATGATGTACCTCGATGAGCCTGGCGCCGGCCGATACTATGACGAGTTCGTTCGGCGCCTGACTGAATTCATGAATGTGATCCGCAATCCGCAGATTCTGTCGGATTGCGTTAACATCTCCAAGCACATCATGGAGAAGGAATACTACAAGGCCCTGATGGTCTGTCGCAAGGTTGTGGACTACGAGGACGAAAGGCTGGGGAATGTCGCTTCAGGCGTATCAGAAGGCGGCGGCGCGGGCTGAGAATCCCAAGGACGCCGAGTACCGCCTTTTTGGTCAGGTTACCCGCGCCTTGATGGAAGCCGCCACCCTGCCCGCAGACCGTGTCGAGGGGCGGGTCCAGGCTCTGGACTGGAACCGCAGGCTGTGGTCGACCCTGGCCACGGACTGCTCCATGCCGGACAATCAGCTGCCGGCTCCGCTGCGCGCCCAGATCATTTCCATCAGCCTCTGGGTCGGCCGCCACACCAGTGCTGTCATCCGGGGCGACGAAGAGTTCGAGCCGCTGATCGACATCAACCGGATCATCATGCAGGGCCTGCACGGGTCGGAAACTGCCTGACAGTCGTCAGGCCCGGGCTGTCTCAGCTGCCCGCATCCGGCCAAGGGCCCGTTCGAGGATTGTCAGATCGACTCCCTTGTCCAGGAACCGCGACTCTGCGGTCTGTCGCGCCGCCTGCCAGTCTCTTGCCAACAGGCCCAGTCCGACAACATCGCTGAATTGACCGGCCTTCATGACATGATTGCGGTAGTGGGCTTCACGAACGAACCCGAAGCGCTCATGCAGCCCCCAGACCGCCGAGTTCTCGATGAGAACCTCGCACCAGAGCTTGTTGAGTCCCAGCACCTCGAACACGAACCGAAGGGTCAGATATTCAACCTGGGCGCCGACACCGCGTCCGCGCGTGGACGGCTCCGCCAGATAGTAGGCCCAGTCGCAGCGGCTGTTGTGCTGGTCGATGCGCACGATGTTGACGAGGCCGACCGGCGCATCCTCTAACTGGATGATCCAGTACCGGCGATCCGTCAGGGCCAGCGCGTTCCGCAGCCATAGCTCGTGCTCCTCCGGGGTGATCCGGTGATCACCGTACATGAAGGGCGCCACGACCTCGCTGTTGCGCCAGGCCAGCACCCTTGGCCCATCGTCGACTGTGAGCGGGCGAAGGGAGACGGTCACGGATTGGGCTCAAGCGGCATGGCCCCAGTGCAGTCCCAAGTCCGGCATTCTGCAAGAGGGTTTGTTTCATGCGCGCGCCAGCGAGCTTGTGCTTGACCTAGCGGCAATAACTCCGTGCGGAGCATTGATTGCAGTTGCGTCCTGGTCCATCCCCCGACTAACCTCCCCCAAAATCAGAAGTTTTTTGGAGGGAACCGTAACCATGTCTGAACAGGATGACGCCACCCGGATCGAGATTCTGGTAGACATTCGCCGCCGGTATGCTTCCGGCAACTATGATGCGGTGGCCTCCGCCTTTGCCAGCCTGGAGAACATCAATTCGATCCGGAGCAATATTCGTATTGAGGCGATTGCGCTTGCGGCCCGGGCCCTTATCGCGACGGGTGATACGACCGAGGCCCGGGCAATGATCAAGCCGGTCTGGAAGCAGCCCATGAAGAACCATCGGCATTATCGCTACCTGGCCCAGGTCTGCCTTGAACTGGGCGAGTACGACCGCGCCGCTTCCCTGGCCAACGCTGCAGGCGCCCTCAAGCAGCAGGAAATCGAAGCGAGAATCGCTGCATCCGGCGATCTCGAGGCGGGCTGAAGCCTGTCGCCTTTCCCGGTTGAGGGGATCGCCACTGGTTCCGGCAGAGAGGGCCGGCGTCAACTTTGTGAAATTCCGCCGAGTCGAGGTCATCCGTTTCCGGCACGGAGGGCGGAGGAGAGTCACGCTTGCGAAAAATGGGGCGTGAATTCCAAGGAAATACATCTAATAAACTATTGATATATATAAGAAAAGGCGAGAGACCGCAACGAGTTATTAGTCCGTCATCCGATCAGTTATTGCAAAATTGTCGTTTAATCGTCACATTGATCCCTGACGCGCTGACGACTGAGAGGGCCTTGGGTCCTGCGAGCCGCGACGCGTCTCTTTTCGCCGCTTTTGGCCAGGGAGACGCATAATGACCACCCAGATCCACGTTCCGACCGCCTCGGACCAATTCGAGCGGCTTTACAAGGTTCAGCCGTTGAGACCGACGCTCTTGCAGCGGCTTGCCAGACTGTTCGGCCGTCGTTGAGCCGGGACTGACCCGAGGCGGGGGTGCTTGTCGCCTCGGGTCGCACCTGACTTTCCAGGCCTCGATCGAGGCTCTTCCGGTCATCTCTCCGCCAGGTCGACCAATACCGCTCAAGCGCAGATCGAAGTCTGTCTTGCTGCGACCGCCCTGGCGTCGCGGGCCAAAAATTCGGGGCTGAATCCAGGTTCGGCGCCTCCGGCAACAAAGGCCGACTTTTCCTGACCGCCCGGCAAGTCATGCCTACGACAGGGGGCCCCACCCCAGGCAATTAACCAAACAAATTCAGTAGATCGGGCCCTTCCTGGCCTGGCGCGGCGCTTGCGAGGGACGCAGCGAGCCAGAAGGCTCACCGGTCCAAATGTGCCGGATCTCCCCGACCAGAATGGAAGGAATGCCGAATGTCTCTTTCGGTGAATACGAACGTGGGCGCCATGATGGCGCTTCAGAACCTCAACGCGACCAACATGGAGCTGTCGCAGACCCAAAACCGTATCAACACCGGCAAGAAGGTGGCGAGCGTCAAGGATAACGGGGCAATCTGGGCCATGGCCCAGGGCCAACGGGCCAATTCGCAGTCACTGAATGCCGTGCGGGATTCCCTCAATCGCGGTTCATCCGGGATCGATGTGGCGATCGCAGGCGGGGAAGCGGTCTCTGACCTCCTGGTGCAGATGAAGGAGAAAGCTCTCGCGGCGTCGGATACATCCCTCGACACCGCCAGTCGCACCGCACTGAACGAGGATTTCATGGCCCTTCGGGACCAGATTTCCAAGGCCGTGTCGAACGCCGATTTCAATGGGGTCAACCTCATCAAGACCGGCGCCACCGCCATTGCCGCCCTCGCCAATGCGGATGGATCCTCCAAGCTGACCGTGGCCGCAGAAGTCATGGCCCTGGGGGGATCGATCGTCACTGTCGCCGCGACCGGAACCATTGGTACGGTCACCACGGCGGCCGCGATGATCACGACGCTGAACACCTCCATCAGCAACACCAGCGCCGCGCTCGCGCGTCTTGGCACCAAGTCCAAGGCCTACGAGATGCACACCACCTTCATCGGCAAGCTGCAGGACAGCCTCGATGCAGGGGTCGGCAATCTGGTGGATGCGGATCTGGCCAAGGAAAGCGCCAAACTCCAGGCCCTGCAGACAAAGCAGCAGCTGGGGGTCCAGGCCCTGTCCATCGCCAACCAGACCCCGCAGACCATCATGTCGCTGTTCCGCGGCTAGTCGCGACGCCGGGCGGACCCCTCAAGGGTCCGTCCGGCAGACTTTTTTGGGGGGCGGTTCGCCCTCGTCAGCGCTTCGGCCCGGCGCGTCTCAGGACCAGTCCCCGGGCATGGTTGCGCTGGAAGCCCTTCCAGACCGTCACGCCGCCCGTTCCGGGACTGACGGCGTCATAGGCGCCGGAGACTGTGGCGGGCCAGACGCCATCCTCTGAACGTTCCGTCGCCACGTCCAGATAACTGTCCATGCTCAGGTCGCCCATTACATGACGCCCGAGGAAGGCAGTGATGAAGTGCAGGTTGGCGCCCATCACCCGCTGCTTTCGCCAGACCGGGTCTTCGAACCAGTCCAGGTTCCAGAGACTGTCCCGCATGGTCTCCGGGGCCGGGCCGACGCCCAGGCTGTGGCCGCCGTTCTCGTAGACCAGCATAAAGCGCGGGGCGTTGACGGCGCCGGCAAACAGGGTGGCGGGGCCTTCCGCATAGCCGACGGTACGGTCCCGGTCGCCCGCGATGATCATCAGGGGCGTGCGCAGGTCCGACAGGCCGGCGGCACCCCAGGCATTCATGGCGCCGCCGCCGGCCGGGGCCATGGCGACCACGGCTTTCAGGCCAGGGATAGCCACTTCGGCAGCCCTGGGCCCGCTGCGCAGATAGGGGGTCATCAGCCCGCCGGGGACGGCAAGACCAGGGGCGCCAACCGGATTCAGGCCTGCGCCCGCGGCGGTCAGGACGCCATAGCCGCCCATGGAATAGCCGATGGCAGCCACCCGATCTGGATCGATCACCGCGCCGATGACATCGCCCGGCGCTCCGCTGCGGGCCCTCAGGCTGGCGGCCACAAAGGCCAGGTCAAGGGGGCGGCGCATCAAGGGACCGACAAAGCCGGCAGGGTTGGTGATGGGCGGGTCCCGGTGGCGGATGGCGGCCACGACATAGCCCTTGCTGGCCAGGTTCTCGGCCAGCCAGCTCATCATGGCCGGATCATTGCTGTAGCCGTGGGAGACGAGCACCAGGGGATGGCGGCCGTCTGCAGGCTTGAGGTCAGGGTAGGCGGCGCCAAGGATGGAGAAGGGCGCATCGATGCCGGGCGCCTCTGTCGGCAGGGCCGCGCGATACACAGCTGTTCTGGCCAACGGGCCAGGCTTGTGTGCGGGATACCAGAGGTCTACCTCCAGTCGGCGGTCCGTCCAGACGGCCTTGCCTGTAGCCGGGTCCCAGGTAAGGGGGTCGGGCTGGCTTGCCTGGACCAAGGACAGGGTTCGAAAGCCCACCGGCCATGGCCCGGGACGGGCCAGCAGGGGCGCATCCGCACCGATCACGGAGGCTGGACTCTGCGCAGCCGATATAGGGGCGGTGGCCGCGACAATACCAATGGCCAGAAACAATGCAGCCAGGGAAGCGCGGAAAGATAACAGCCTGAGCATCAACCGGGTCCCTTCCTGTGTCTGGCGGATGGCCGACAGGACACGGGAAGGGGCCCGGTTCAAGATGCGGATCAGAATTTCATCTTCAGACGGATGCCGATGGTCCGGGGCCGGGCATAGGTGACGCGGTCGCCAGCCTGATAGACCTTGTAGTAGGTGGCCCGTCCGATGTCGGTTTCCTTGGCGCCGTTGGTCAGGTTGTTGCCGAAGATGCCGATTTCGTAATTGCCGAACTCATAGGCCGCCGAGGCGCTGACATTCTTGGACTCGGGGATCTCAGCATAGGACGCCCGCGGGCCGGTCTTGGTCAGCACGCCGCCGACGATGGTGGTCGAGAACTGGCTGAAGGTGGTCTGCTGCTCGCCCCGGAACTGATAGCTGGCCTGGGCATGGAGTTCGCCCGGACCGATCTGCTTGTCGAAGAACAGCGCCGCGGTGGCGGTCCATTCCGGGAAGTAGGGCGTCTTGTCGCCGTCAAAGGCCCCGACGGTCGGGATGTCGCCATTGGCTTCAGAGTTGTTGTAGGAGGCGCTGCCGCTGAAGGTGAACTCATCGCTCAGCTTGATGCTCGACTCCACCTCAACGCCGGTGCTCTTGATGGAGCCCTTGTTGTCCGTGAAGAAGTACGAGCAGTTGAGCGCCAGCCGGGTCTGAACGTCATCCCAATCGATGAAGTAGGCGTCGGCGTTCAGGGTGATCCGCCCGTCCGCGAACTTGGCCTTCTGACCCACCGATTAGCTCCAGAGCTTGTCCGGACCGAAGGTCAGGGGCGCTGAAGTGTAGCCGTAGGTCGCCAGGTTGGCGGCGCATTGCCCCGCGATGCTGGTTGTGCCGATCGGCACAGGCTGGTTGGCGCCGCCGTAGCGGAAGCCCTTGGCGGCTTCGGCATAGACCATGAAGTCATCGTTGATGTGGTAGGAGATGTTGAAGCGCGGATTGGATCCGCTGGAAGACTGCTTGGCCTTCAGGGTCAGGGGAACATGGTTGACGACGCCGTAAACGCCGCTCTGGAAGAGGTAGTATTCTTCCGAGAAATCGAAATAACGAATGCCGGCGGTCAGGTCGAGCTTCTCGGTGACGTGCCAGGTGCCATCCGCGTAGACCGAAATCTGGTGTTCATCCAGATTTTG
Organism: Brevundimonas vancanneytii; assembly: GCA_945861515.1. Taxonomy (GTDB): domain Bacteria; phylum Pseudomonadota; class Alphaproteobacteria; order Caulobacterales; family Caulobacteraceae; genus Caulobacter; species Caulobacter vancanneytii_A. Next base: position 15,523 of record CAMAVA010000062.1, read on the forward strand.
CAATCCGGAGAAGATGTCATCCGAGCGGAAAGCCTTGTCGACCAGCTTGGAGTCATAGAGGCCATCAGGCGTATCAAACGGTCCGTAGAACAGGTTCATGTAGGACAGCTTGTCGAACCCGGGGACCGGAATGTCCTGATAGAGATCGCGGCTCTGTTGTTGATAGAAGGCGCCGACCGTCCATTTGACCGGGCCCCCGTCATTCGAGACCAGGCGGGTCTCGAGCATGATGTCTTCAATGTCGTTGCTGATGAAATAGTATTCGGCCGGGATCGAATTTGTCAGCGCCTGGTTATAGGTGGCCGGCTGGTTGAACAGCGGATAGGCATTCGGGCTGGTCGGCAGGCCCAGATAGTCCTGGAAGAAATAGGCGATCTGCGGTTCCGGGCTGGCGTTGAAGCCGATTTCCCGGTCGGTGTAGGCCGCTGTAGTGATCAGGTTGGCAAAGCCCAGGTCGTAGTCGACCGCGACCGTGAAGAGCTTGAAGTCGTCGCTGGTGCCTTCCGGCGAATTTGTCGAGTGGGTGTAGTCCGCCAGGCCGGTGAGTCCCTGGTTGAGGCCGTCCGCTTGGCTCTTTTCGTAGG
>CAMAVA010000063.1 GCA_945861515.1 Brevundimonas vancanneytii
ATCACCCCCGAAAGCGTCAAGAGCCGCATCAAGGACATCCTGGCCAGCCCCTATGAACGCGACCGCGTCACCATAGACGCCGGCGTCGCCGAAGACGCCCGCCCCTTCCTGGGCAACAACTTCCAGACCACCCTCAAGGACCTGGAAACGAAGATGCGCGACGCCGCCAGCAACCTGGAATTCGAGACGGCGGCAAGGCTGCGCGACGAGATCAAGCGGCTGAAGATGCTCGACCTGGAATTCGCGAATGAGGCGATGACGGGGGCGGAAGAGGTGGCAGACAGGGCCGTGCCGGCGGGGCTGCGGAAGCAGGCCCGGGCGGAGGCGGCGGAGGCGTTTCGGAAGCGGGGGCGGTAGGGGGGCTATGCTCCCCTCAACTCCAATCTCCCCGTCATCCCGGGCGGCCCAAAGGGCCGACCCGGGACCCAGAGCCACGCCCGCGCTATCGCAGCCGCCGATATCCAGCCCCTGCAACCCTGGGCACCGGCTCTGCGCTGCGCTCCGGCCGGGGTGACGGAGTTTTTTGGGGTCAAGAGCCGTATGCCTCGCTCGTTCCCGCTACGGTGACGGGCGCCTGGCCTGGAACCATGCGACAATCGCCCCGCCCGCTTCGAGCATCACCGGAAAAATCCGACAACACGCCGGTTTCGTCGTTACCGAACCCTGTGACGGCCGTGACTCTGTCGTTACCGAACCCTGTGACGGCCCGGACTTCATCGCGACCGAAACCGACGGCCACAACCGTAGTCGACCCCCTCAGTCAGCTGCTGCGCAGCCGACAGCTCCCCCGAACCGGCGCTCCGCGCCTGGGGGAGCATCCGCAGGCTCAAGGATCCTTCCCCTCCGGGGAAGGGGGACCATCGCAAAGCGATGGTGGAAGGGGTCCCCACCGGCGGCATGCGATAATCACCTGGCCGCTTCGAGCCGCTTGTAGAGACGCCATGCTCCGCCCCGCCGTACAGCCAGCAAAATCCGACCACACACCTGCCAGAACGATACAAGATCTTGCAGAAACCCGACAAAAACCGACACTAAAACCGACGTTTCTGACAGGACGGACGCCGGACCAGAGGGCGGGCAACAGCGACGGTTCGACCCCGGGACCTGCCATAAACTTCATAAATTCAACATCTTGCCCTCCCTCCCAAAGAACCCCGCCCCGGTCAAAAATCCCCTCAGCCCCTCAACGAACCCCGAATTTTCCGAACACGCTTCTTTCCACGCGTTTTCCGACCCGAACCGGCGCCACAACCCCACCGCCCTTGCCCCGACGCCCCGGCTTTGGCAGTGAACCGGCATGCGCGCCCAGGTCACCCGTCTCTGTCGTCATCCGGTCAAGGGGTTCACGCCCGAGGACCTGGCACAGTCGGACCTCGCCGCCGGAGCCTGTTTTCCCTGTGACCGGCTCTATGCCGTCGAGGACGGTCCCAGCGGCTTCGACCCCGCCGCCCCCGGCTATGTGCCCAAGCAGAAGTTCACGGTCCTGGCCAAGATGGCGGCCGTGGCCCGGGCGCGGACGTCTTACGATGAGGCCACCGGCGTGCTGACGGCCCAGGCCGAGGGCTATCCTGCCTTTTCCGCCGACCTGCGCGCCGAGGCCGGGCAGGCGGGTTTCGCCGCCTGGCTGGGTGATCTGCTGGGCGAAGAGGCCACCGGTCCCCTGAAGGTCATCGAGGGGCCCGGCGCCCACCGGTTCATGGACCATCCGGCCGGCCATGTGTCGATCATCAGCCTGGACAGCGTCCGGGACCTGGAACAGCGGATCGGCCGGCCGGTCGATCCCCTGCGGTTCCGGGCCAACCTCTATGTCGAGGGCTGGCCGGCCTGGGCCGAGAATGATTGGGCGGGCCGGACCCTGAAGATCGGCTCGGCGACGGCCACCGGGTTCAAGCCCATCGTCCGCTGCGCCGCTACCGGGGTCGATCCGGTCACCGCCCTGCGGGATATGGACCTCACCGCCGCCCTGTTCGAACAGTATGGCCATATGCTCTGCGGCCTCTATGTGCAGGTCACCGAAGGCGGCCAGGTGGCGGTGGGCGATACGGTGGAGATCCTGCCATGACCACATTGGTCGGCGCCTGGAAAGCGGCCCGCGAGCGGCTGAAGGCGGCCGGTGTGGACCAGCCGGCCATCGATGCGCGGCTGATGCTGGAGGCCGGTGCCGGGGTGACGCGGCTGGACATCCTGACCGATCCGCACAGGGCGCTGGACGCGCAGCAGGCCGCCACCTTCGACGGCTATGTCGAGCGGCGGGCGCGGCGCGAGCCGGTCAGCCATATCCTGGGCCGCAAGGGCTTCTGGAAGATCATGCTGTCGGTGACGCCCGATGTCCTGACCCCCCGGCCGGACACCGAAAGCATCCTGGACGTGGTGCTGCCGGCCTATCCGGAGGGCATGCGGTTCTCGGTCCTCGACCTGGGCGTCGGGTCCGGGGCCATCCTGCTGGCCATCCTGGCCGAGCGGCCGGCGGCCCGGGGGCTGGGGGTCGACACCTCCGAGGAGGCGCTTGCCGTGGCCCGGGAGAATGCCGCCAACCTGGACCTCAATGACCGGGCCGCATTCCTGCGCGGCGACTGGACCGCCGGGCTGGGGGAGGACAGTTTCGACGTGGTGGTCTCCAACCCGCCCTATATCCCCACCGCCCATATCGAGACCCTGGACCCCGAGGTGCGGGACCATGAGCCCCGCCTGGCCCTGGACGGCGGCGAGGATGGCCTGGACGCCTATCGCCTGCTGGCGCCGGAAATCCTGCGGGTGCTGAAACCCGGCGGCCTGCTGGCCGTGGAGATCGGCCATGACCAGTCGGCGGCGGTGGAGGCCCTGTTCCGCGCCGCCGGCGCCGCCCAGGTGCGGACGGTCAAGGACCTGGCCCTGCGCGACCGTGTGGTGACCGGCTTCAAAAACCCCTTGGAAACCGCTGGCTGAGGCGTTACATCCTGAACCGTTCCCACTCACAAAGCCGTCCGGGGTGAAACCCAAACGGCAGGCGCGCGGGCCGCAAGGTCAGCCCAGGCTGCGAGCCAGGCGGGAACTCAAGGATAACCTTTTCCGCAGCAGGACAGACGGACCCGAGGGTCTGACACGGTCTCAAGAGCCACACGGGGTCGCAAGGCGGCGCCCGGACACAGGAATACCATGAGAGATTTCAAGGGCATGAAGCGGCAGCGCGGCCGAAACCGGAATACCGGTGGCAAGCCGCAGCAGCATAACGCCAACCGCGCCTACGACTCCAACGGTCCCGAGGGGATCAAGGTGCGGGGCGCCGCCCAGAGCGTGTTTGAAAAATACCAGCAACTGGCCCGGGATGCGACCACCGGCGGCGACCGGGTGCTGGCCGAGAACTATCTGCAACATGCCGAGCATTATTTCCGGCTGCTTCGGGCCATCCAGCCCAACCGCCCGGTCTCCGACATTGTCGGCCGCGACCATTACAGCTCCGGCCTGGACATCGATTTCGAGGCCGAGCACGAGGACCCGCCGGAGGGCGCCGCCCAGCCCGAGCAGGACAGTTCTTCCGACAATGACGGCGAGGAGCGCCCGCGCTTCGACAACAATCGCCAGAACCGCGACGACCGGCCGAAATACGATAACCAGCGGGATGACCGCCAGCGGTTCGACGGCCAGCGCGACGACCGTCCCCGGTTCGACAACAACCGCCAGACCCGCGACGACCGTGGCCCCAATGACAAGAGTCAGGGGGACCGGAGCCAGGGCGACCGGAACCAGAATGATCGCAGCCAGAATGACCGCTCGCGGGACCGCTGGCAGCGCGACGATCGTCCGCGCAACGATGCTCAACGCAGCGATGGGCCCAGGCAGGATGGGGCCCGACAGGATGGACAACGCCAGGACCAGCCGCGCCAGGATTCGCAGCGCAATGACTCGCCCCGCGGCGAGTTCCAGCGGGACGAGCGTCCCCGGGATGACCGCCCCCGCGACGACAGGCCCCGGGAAGAGCGCTTCCGCGCCGAGCCGGTCCGTGAAGAACCCGTCCGCGATTCCGCGCCGACCGAAGAGCGCGCCCCGCCGCGCCGCAGCCGCTATGACCGCGACCGGGCCGACCGCAATGCCGAGCCCCGCGACCCGCTGGCCGTCATCGAGCCGGTGGCCGCAGCGCCCCTGACGCCGGAACCCTCTCCCGAACCCGCGCCCCGCGAGCCGTCGCCCAGACTGCGCGGCCAGGACGGCGCCGTCTCCGAACTGCCCGGCTTCCTGACCCGCGGCGCAGAGCCCCGGGAAGAGCCCGCAGCCGAAGCCCCGACCCCCAAGCCCCGCCGCCGCCGCACCCCCAAGACCTTCGAAGGCGCCCCCACCGAAGCCGAAGACGCCTGATTCACAAGAGAAATTCTTCTCCCCCAGGGGAGAAGGGGTAGGGCTCAGGCCTCGGCCAGGGCCGACTGCTCCACGACCTTGACCACATCCATCATGATGTCGGTCATCTTGAAGTCCTTGGGCGTATAGACCCGCCGCACGCCCATCTGTTTCAGGATCAGGGCGTCCTCCGGCGGGATGATGCCGCCGACCACGACCGGGATGTTTTCCAGGCCGGCGACCCGCATCAGCCGCACCACCTCCTGAACCAGGTCCAGATGCGACCCGGACAGGATGGAGAGGCCCACCACATGGGCCTTGGACTCTGCGGCCCGGGCGACGATCTCCTCAGGGGTCGAGCGGATACCGTCATAGACGACCTCCATGCCGCTGGCCCGGGCCCGGGTGGCGATCTGTTCGGCGCCGTTACTGTGGCCGTCCAGGCCAGGCTTGCCGATCAGGTAGCTGAGGGTCCTGCCCAGGGCCAAAGAGACCCGCTCCACCTCGGCCCGGACAGCCAGCAGGTCCTCGGCCTCGCCCGAAGCGACAACGACCGCGACGCCGGTGGGGCCGCGATACTCGCCAAACACCTCGCGCAGGGCAAAGCTCCATTCGCCGGTGGTCACCCCCGCCCGGGCGGCGGCGATGGAGGGCTCCATGATGTTGCGCCCCTCGGCCGCGGCGGCCTTGAGATCGGCCAGGGCGGCGTCGGCAGCGCCCTGGTCTCGGGCGGCGCGCCAGGCCTTCAGCTTGCCCACCACCTCGGCCTCCAGCCGGGGATCCACCGTCTCGATGGAGCCTTCGCCGGCCGACAGGGGCGAATCGGCGGTGTCGGTCCAGCGGTTGACCCCGACCACGGTCATCTCGCCGGTCTCGATCCTGCGGAAGCGGTCGGCATTGGAGCCGACCAGCTGCTCCTTCATGTAGCCGATGGCGGCGGCGGCCCCGCCCATGGCGTCGATCTTCGCCAGCTCGGCCAGGGCCCCGGAGTTCAGCTCGGCGACCTTGGCCTCGACCACGTGGCTGCCGGCGAACAGGTCTTCGTATTCCAGCAGGTCCGTCTCATAGGCCAGGACCTGCTGCATCCGCAGGGACCATTGCTGGTCCCAGGGCCGGGGCAGGCCCAGCGCCTCGTTCCAGGCCGGCAGCTGCAGGGCCCGGCAGCGGGCGTCCTTGCTGAGGGTGACGGCCAGGGCTTCCAGCAGGATGCGGTAGGGATTGTTCTCGGGCTGCTGCTCGGTCAGGCCCAGGCTGTTGACCTGGACGCCATAGCGGAATCGCCGGGCCTTGGGGTCCTGGACGCCGTAGCGGTCCTTCAGGATCTCGTCCCACAGGGCGGTGAAGCTGCGCATCTTGCAGAGCTCGGTGACGAACCGCACCCCGGCATTGACGAAGAAGCTTATCCTCGAACAGACGATCTCGAAATCGGCTTCCGGCACCTGTCCCCCGGCGCGGACCGTGTCCAGCACCGAGATGGCCGTGGCCAGGGCATAGGCCAGTTCCTGCTCCGGCGTCGCCCCGGCCTCCTGCAGGTGATAGCTGCAGACATTGATCGGGTTCCATTTGGGCGTCTCTCGGTAGCACCAGGCCACCATGTCGCCGATCAGCCGCAGGGAGGGCTGCGGCGGGAAGATATAGGTGCCCCGGCTCAGATACTCCTTGATCAGGTCATTCTGGGTCGTGCCCTGCAGTCCCTTGCGCGGCGCGCCCTGTTCATCCGCCAGGGCCACATACATGGCCAGCAGCCAGGCGGCCGGGGCGTTGATGGTCATGGAGGTGTTCATGCGGTCCAGGGGGATCGCGTCGAACAGCGTCCGCATGTCGCCCAGATGGCCGACCGGCACCCCGACCTTGCCCACCTCGCCCCGGGACAGGATGTGATCGGCGTCATATCCGGTCTGGGTCGGCAGGTCGAAAGCCACGGACAGGCCGGTCTGGCCCGCCGCCAGATTGCGCCGGTACAGGGCGTTGGACTTGGCGGCGGTGGAATGGCCCGCATAGGTGCGGAAGATCCACGGCGCATCGGGGGCGTGCTGAAAGGGCTTGCTCATGAGGCCGGGATCATGGCGAAGCCGCTTGTGCGGCGCAACAATTTTGCGTGAGCGCCGGTCGCCGGCCGGTTTGGCGGCCCAGGGCACGCAAGCCCGGCGGAACCACGCGGGCCTTTACCGCCGGTGAAACACCGGCGTCTTCTTGGCGGCGAAGTCCTTCAGGGCCTGTTGATGGTCCTGGCTGTGGAACAGGGCGGTGAGCACTCCGGTCTCATCGCCATGACCCGCCACGGCCCGCTTGGTCGCTTCGACCGACAGGGGCGCCCGGCTGGCGATCCGTTCGGCGATCGCCAGGGCTGCGGTCAGGACCTCCGTCTCGACGGCGGTGACCAGGCCGGTGTGCAGGGCCGTTTCCGCATTGCAGGGCGAGCCCGTCAGCAGCATGGCCTTGGCGGCCCCCTCGCCGATCAGCCGCGGCAGACGCCTGACCGAGGCCATGAGCCCGACATTGACCCCCGAGGCCGTGAAGATCGCTCCCGGGGCGGCGATCCGGATATCGCAGGCCAGGGCCAGTTCCAGCCCGCCGCCCAGGGCCCAGCCGTTGACGGCGGCGACCACCGGGACCCGAAGCCCCTCGACCTGGTCCATCAGACCGCCAAACCCCAGCACCGCCTCGACCCCCGAAGGCCCCCGTGCGGCTGCCTCCATCAGGTCGTCCCCGGCGCAGAAGGCCCGGCCGCGACCGGTCAGGACAACGGCCCGGACCGTGGTGTCGGCCTCGATCTGCGCCAGGGCGTCGGAAAGCTCAGCCCTCAGGGCCATGCATAGGGCATTGGCCGGCGGATGGGCCAGTTCGAGCAGGACAACCCCTTCATGGGGACGGGTCATATGCAGGGTCATGCTGGTCTCTTAGACCAAGGCCCGAAACCGTGACACCTTGCATCGGGCACGGTTTGTCCCGCGGCGCCGGGGATGCGGACCTCCTGCCCCACCCGACAGCGAATCTGTGTCCTTGCGGCAACTTAGCCGGCAAACACAAAGGAGCCCCGCCGCTGCGCCGCACTGCAATGTTGCGGCGCACAAAGATTCTGCTTGCCAGGATCACGGACCTGTCACACGATCCTGCCCTGCTGGAGGCTCCATTGCGCCCTGAACAGGCAATTTGTTGCTGCAAGGCCACCAATCCGACGAGCTGAGCGGCTTTTCCTGGAGAGAAGTTCGTAACGGCCTGCGGCCACGATCGCATTGCAACAGGGACGACACGAGAGCCGCCCATGACCACCGCAACCCTCGAAAAAACCGAACTGAAGGACCTGTACGAGATCGGCGAGATTCCGCCCCTCGGCCATGTGCCCGCCAAGATGTATGCCTGGACCGTTCGCAAGGAACGCCATGGCCGCCCCGCCACGGCCATGCAGGTCGAGGTGGTTGATACCTGGGAGATCGGCGAGGACGAGGTGCTCGTCCTGGTGATGGCCGCGGGGGTCAACTACAATGGTGTCTGGGCTGCCCTTGGCGAGCCCATGAGCGTCTTGGACGTTCACAAGCTTCCCTACCACATCGCCGGATCCGACGCCTCGGGCATCGTCTGGAAGGTGGGTTCCAAGGTCCGTCGCTGGAAGGTCGGCGACGAAGTGGTCATCCACTGCAATCAGGATGACGGCGACGACGAGGAGTGCAACGGAGGGGACCCGATGTTCTCCACCAGCCAGCGGATCTGGGGCTATGAGACCCCGGACGGCAGCTTCGCCCAGTTCTGCCGGGTGCAGTCTCGCCAGCTGATGCCGCGTCCCAAGCATCTGACCTGGGAAGAGGCCGCCTGCTACACCCTGACCCTTGCCACCGCCTACCGGATGTTGTTCGGCCACCAGCCTCATGAGCTGAAGCCCGGCCAGAACGTGCTGGTCTGGGGCGCTTCCGGCGGACTGGGCGTCTTTGCCGTGCAGCTGGCTGCCGTCACCGGCGCCAACGCCATCGGCGTGGTCAGTTCCGAAGACAAGGTCGACTATGTGATGAGTCAGGGCGCCAAGGCCGTCCTCAACCGCAACGACTTCAACTGCTGGGGCCAGTTGCCCAAGGTCAACGGCCCCGAGTTCGCCGACTACATGAAAGAGACCCGCAAGTTCGGCAAGGCGGTCTGGCAGATCACCGGCAACCGCGATGTCGACATGGTGTTCGAGCATCCGGGCGAGGCTACCTTCCCGGTCAGCGTCTTCCTCGTGAAGCGCGGCGGCATGGTGACCATCTGCGCCGGCACCAGCGGCTTCAACCTGACCATGGACGCCCGCTTCCTGTGGATGCGCCAGAAGCGGGTCCAGGGCAGCCATTTCGCCAACCTGATGCAGGCCTCGGCCGCCAACCAGCTGGTCATCGACCGCCGGATCGACCCCTGCCTGTCGGAAGTCTTCCGCTGGGACGACATCCCCACGGCCCACGAGAAGATGCTCGACAACAAGCACCTGCCCGGGAACATGGGCGTGCTGGTCTGCGCCCAGAAGCCGGGCCTGCGCACCTTCGAGGAAGTGCAGGAACTGAGCGGCACGCTTTAGTTCCTTCGAAGACCCCGACCGGTCCGCTGCGGATCGGTCCGGGCCTTCGGGCGTTGACTCCTGGCAGCAACAGGAGCGCGCGATGATCGATCTGAAGCATATTCACAAGGACGCCGAAGTGATCGGCGCCGACGGCGTCCATATCGGCATTGTCGACCATGTGGACGGCGACCGGCTGAAGCTCACCCGCAAGGATTCGGTGGACAATCGTCACCACTATATCCCGGCTATTCTCATCGCCCATGTCGAGGGCGCCGTGGTGCGGCTGTCGGCCAACGCCGATGTCGCAGTGACTTTCGAAGAAGCCTGAAGTCTGGCGGTCAGGCCGGAAGGAACCGGTCTGGCCGCACGGCTGCCATGAGCGGTCCGACATCCTGTGAAGGATCAAGCCAGCCTGCCCAGTCGGCGGGCTCCACAATGACCGGCGCACGGGTGTGAAACTGCGTCAGCCACCCCTCTGACGGCGTGGTCAGGATGGTGAAGCTGGTGATCGGCCCCGCATCCGGCGTCTCGCAATGGTCCCAGATGCCGGCGAACCACAGGGCCTGACCGTCGGCCCGGGCAAAGCGATGCCGGGTCTTTCCGCCGACAGGACCTGTCCATTCATACCAGGCGCTGGCCGGGATGAGGCAGCGGCGCCGGGCAAAGGCGCCCCGGAAGGTCGCGGCGCTGGCCACGGTTTCGGTCCTGGCGTTGAAGGTGGTCAACTTGAAGCCGTCGCCCTTGCCCTTTTCGGTGTCCTTAAGCGGTTTGCCGCCGCGCCAGAAAGGCAGCAGACCCCAGCGCATCTTTTCCAGAACCCAGCGGCCCTCTTCCTGGCGAGCGACCAGCTGGGCCGTGGTCGGACGAACGTCATCATCCGGCTGAAGATTTACGGGCGCCGTCACCACCTCGCCGAAGTGCGACAGCAGCTCGTAGATCTCGGCCCAAGTCAGGTGGGAGGTGTCAAAGCGTCCGCACATGGCTCACCGTCAGTTATAGCCCTCTTCCAGGCTGGCCAGCCGGGCGGCCTGGTCTTCGGTGATCAGGGGGTTGATCACGTCATCCAGATTGTCGCCGGTGATCACCCGGTCGAGATTGTAAAGGGTCAGGTTGATCCGGTGGTCGGTCACCCGGCCCTGTGGGAAATTGTAGGTGCGGATCCGTTCCGAGCGGTCGCCCGAGCCGACCTGGCTCTTGCGGGCCTCTGACCGTGCGTCGTCCAGGGCCTGGCGCTGCATGTCATAGAGCCGCGCTTTAAGGTTCTTCATCGCCTTGCGGCGGTTCTCGTGCTGGGACTTTTCCGAGCTGGTCACCACGACCCCGGTGGGCAGGTGGGTGATGCGGACGGCGGAGTCGGTCTTGTTGACGTGCTGGCCGCCAGCGCCGCTGGAGCGATAGGTGTCGATCCGCAGGTCGGCGTCATTGATCTCGATCTCGACATCCTCGGCCTCGGGCAGGACGGCGACCGTGGCGGCGCTGGTATGGATACGGCCCTGGCTTTCAGTCTCCGGCACCCGTTGCACCCGGTGGACGCCGCTCTCGAACTTCAGACGGCCGAACACCCCGTCGCCGGTGACCGAGGCGATGATTTCCTTGTAGCCGCCCATCTCGCCCTCGGAGACGCTGTCGACCTCGACCCGCCAGCCCTGAAGACCGGCATAACGGGCATACATGCGGAACAGGTCGCCGGCGAACAGCGCCGCCTCGTCGCCGCCGGTGCCGGCGCGGATTTCCAGGATGGCGCTGGCGTTCTCGTCCTTGTCCCGGGGCGCCAGCATCAGGGCCAGATCCCGCTCCAGGGCTGGAAGGCTGTCCTGCAACCGCTCCAGCTCGTCACGCGCCAGTTCGGAGATATCGGGGTCCGGATCGGCGGCCATGGCCTCCAGCTCCGGCATTTCGCCGCGCAGCTTTTCCAGGTGGGCCACAGCATCGGCCACCGGCTTGATCTCGGCATGCTCCTTGGACAGCCGCACGATCTCGGCCCCTTCGGTGGCGGCGCCCATGCGGGCTTCCACCTCCCGAAAGCGATCGAGGACCTGGTCGAGACGGGCTTGGGGCAGACGCAAGAGAGCAACACTCCGCAAGTCGGGGGGCCGCATCCTCTACTCTTGTCGCCGCCAAGACGCCAATCCTCTTGCCAAATTGGCCCTTCCGGGGTTTGTTAACCATGCTGTTGGGGATTGCAGAATGATCTTGGCCGGATTCTGGATTGCGGGGGCGCGGGGATCATGAGTGAGACGCCACGATCCTCCATCGACTATCGCTACACTGACGACGAAGAGTCCCATGAGATCGGCGAGCTGATCCCGCACCCGGTCGATGTCGGCGGGCCTCCGCAGTCCCTGTCCATCAACAACACCACGGCCGTCGCCCAGGCCCAGCCCCTGTCCGCCCAGCCCTTGTCCGCACAGACGCCGATCAGCCTGACGGTTCCGGCGCAGATGGGCTATGCGCCGGCTGCTCCGTTCACCGTTTCGCTACCGCAGCAGGGCGCCGCATACCTGACGCCGACCGCGCCGGGCACGGCCCCGACCACCCTGGTCCAGCCCAGCTTTGGCGGCCTGGCCTGGAATGGCCTGCCCCAGAATCACGTGTTCATCATCAATATCGGCAATGGCCAGGGCCCCAGCTGTCCCCATTGCGGCAAGTCGATCGGCCAGGCCTGCCCGACCTGTGGAAAGCCGCACGGCAGCCATTGCGCCAATTGCGGCAAGTCCCTGACCGATCACAAGGCCGAACCGGTCAAGAACGCCCCGCCCAAGCCCCGCAAGGCGCCGCATTTCAGCCGCAGCGTGCCCGAACCCTTCCGGGATGGCTTTACCCAGCTGTGGGAAGCCGCCCAGGGCGACAAGGCCTCCTTCGTCGTGGTGTCGGCCGGCAACAAGCTGCTGGATGTCCTGCTACGCGAGCTTGAGGTCAAGGCCAAAGGGATCGAGCCGCCCAAGGTCAAGCCGCCTTCGTTCTGGGACACCCGACCCGCAAAACCGCCGGCCAAGCCAACCTTTTCCAGCCGGATGGAAGCCCTTCAGAAGAAGGGCCTGCTGCTGCGCGGAACGGTGGAAGCCTCGACAAACTCCGGCCTTGCGACCGTGCTGTCGGAGACGATCGATGCAGCGGCCGTGACCCCGGACATGGCCAGGCGCTATGTCCAGCTCCTGTGGCAGGTGGCCGACCAGGGGTTCGAACAGCCCAGCTGGAGCGACGCCGGCGCCCCGCCCAAGGCCAACAGCCCGCCGCCCGAACCCGGCAAGGGGCCAGACGGCGGCCACTAGACGACTGGCGGGCCGCCGCGCCTGCCGCTACCCTGAAAACACAGGTCAGGGAGCGTTACGCCATGAAAGCCGCCGTCTATTACGAGAATGGTCCGCCGTCCGTCCTGAAATACGAGGATGTGCCTGACCCTGTCTGCCATCCCAAGGGCGCGGTGATCCGGGTCGAGGCCATCAGCATCGAGGGCGGCGATACTCTCAACCGTTTCGGCGGGCCTCTGGTCAAACAACCGCACGTGGTCGGTTACCAGGCGGCCGGCGAGGTCATCGCCATCGGCGCCGAGGTGCAGCACCTTAACCTTGGCCAGAGGGTCGCCACGGTCGACGGCTATGGTAGCCATGCCGAGCTGCGAGCCGTGCCGGCGCGAAACTGCTGGCCCATTCCGGACGGCTTCGACATCCGCCAGGCCGCCGCCATTCCCGTGACCTTCGGCACGGCCCATGACTGCCTGTTCGAGTTCGGGCGGCTGAAGGCCGGCGAGACCGTCCTGGTCCAGGCCGGGGCGAGCGGCGTCGGCCTGGCCGCCATCCAGCTGGCCGAGCGGGCGGGCGCCACGGTCCTCGCCACCGCCTCCAGCGACGAACGGCTGGAGCGGCTGAAGGCCTATGGCCTGGATCACGGCATCAACTACAGCCGCGAATCTGTCCCAGAGGCGGTGATGCGGCTGACCAACAACAAGGGCGTCAATCTGGTGGTCGACAGCGTAGGCGGGGCGACCCTCAAAGGCTCCCTAGCTTCCCTGGCCTATCGCGGGCGGCTCTCCATGGTCGGCAATGCCGGCCGTGAGCCCATGGTGGTCGATGTCAGCAGCCTGATGGGCGGCAACCGGTCCCTCAGCGGCGTCTTCCTGGGCGCCGAGATCATGACCGACCGCGCCCATGACATCATCCAGACCCTGATCAATGACTGCGCCCGGGGCGAGCTTTCGGTGGTGATCGACAAGGTGTTTCCCCTGTCCGACGCCGCCGGGGCCCATGCCTATATCGAGAGCCGTCAGGCCGTCGGCCGGGTGGTGATGGTTCCCTGACAGGGGCTTTGAGCCACTCTCAAGCTTGACCTCCGCAACGTCACATCCAGTGAGTTGGGTCCTGTCGTACGGGACCGCCGCTCCGGCCCTTTGAGAAGAAATTGCCATGACTGCTCCCAAGCCGTTTGAAGTCTCCTGGGCTGACGCCGATGTCGCCGATGTGCTGCGGCGGGTCGCGGATTACCCCTTCCCGGTGGCTCCGATCGAAGGCGGCTGGGGTTGTGGCTGCGATCCGCAGTTCCTGCGGGAATTCTGCGCCCACTGGACCGGCGGCTATGACTGGCGGGCGGCTGTGGCGGAGCTGAACCGGTTTCCGCAGTTCACGGCCCGGGTCGAGGATTTCGACCTGCATTTTGTCCATGTCGTCGGCGAGGCGGACGGCAAGCGGCCGCTGCTGCTGACCCATGGCTGGCCGGGCAGTCACTACGAGTTCTGGGGCGCGGCCGAGCGGCTGGCCTTTCCGTCCCGGTTCGGCGGCGATCCGGCCGACGCCTTCGACCTGGTAATTCCCTCCCTACCCGGCTTTGGGTTCTCGTCGAAGCCGGCCCGGCCCTTTGGCCAGCGCGGCACGGCCCGGCTGTTCAACACCCTGATGACCCAGGTCCTGGGCTATGACCGCTATCTGGCCCAGGGCGGAGACTGGGGCGCCCTGGTCACCTCATGGCTGGGTCACGACCATGGCGACCATGTCCGGGCCATCCATCTGAACATGCTCGGCCTGCGCCCCGCCGGCCCGCCCCAGGGCGAGGAAGAAATCGCCTGGATCAACCGCACCACTGCGGCCGGCGACATGATGGGGGCCTATCTGCGGCTTCAGGTCTCCAAGCCCCAGTCCATCGCCTGGATGGGCGCCGGCAATCCGGTGGGCCAGGCCGCCTGGATTCTGGAGCGGTTCCACGACTGGTCCGACCTGCGGACCAAGGGGCTGACCGAGGTCTACAGCCTGGATCAGCTTCTGACCAATGTGATGATCTACGTCATGACGGGCAGCTTCACGACCGGAGCCTGGTATTACCGCGCCCTGATCGAGGAGGGCGGCGTCGTCCTGCCCGAGGGAACCCGCTGCGAGACCCCGACGGCCTTCGCCAATTTCCCGGGCGAGGCCCTCTACCAGGCGCCGCCGCGCAGCCTGGCGGGCCGCGCCTACAACATCAGCCGCTGGACCGACCTGCCCACCGGCGGCCATTTCGCGGCCATGGAAGAGCCGGTGATGTTCGCCGACGAGGTGCGCGCCTGGGGCCGCGAGGCCGACGGGGCATAAAGACCCCCATCAAGGCTTGCCCTGACTCCCCACCCTCTCTAAACGGGCGGCTTAACCTGCATATTGATCACAGGCCGGGCGCGCAGTGGCGCGACCGCCTTTCCGCGCGAGTAGCCGATGCCCAGACGTACCGACCTGAAGTCCATCCTGATCATCGGCGCCGGTCCCATCGTCATCGGCCAGGCGTGCGAGTTCGACTATAGCGGCGTCCAGGCCTGCAAGGCCCTCAAGGCCGAGGGCTACCGGATCATCCTGGTCAATTCTAACCCCGCCACCATCATGACCGACCCGGATGTGGCGGACGCGACCTATATCGAGCCCATCACGCCCCAGATGGTCGCCAAGATCATCGAAAAGGAACGGCCGGACGCCCTGCTGCCGACCATGGGCGGCCAGACGGCCCTGAACACCGCCCTTGCCCTTGAGGCCATGGGGGTTCTGAAACAGTTTGGCGTCGAGATGATCGGGGCCCGGGCCGAGGTCATCGACAAGGCCGAGGACCGCCAGAAATTCCGCAACGCCATGGACGCCATCGGCCTGGAATCGCCAAAGTCCCATGCCGCCCACACCATGGACGAGGCCCTGGCCGGCCTGGATTTCGTCGGCTTGCCAGCCATCATCCGCCCCAGCTTCACCCTGGCCGGGACCGGCGGCGGCATTGCCTACAATGTTGAGGAATTCCGCGAGATCGTCGAGCGGGGCCTGGACCTGTCGCCCACCACCGAGGTGCTGATCGAGGAGTCGGTGCTGGGCTGGAAGGAGTATGAGATGGAGGTGGTCCGCGACAAGGCGGACAACTGCATCATCGTCTGCTCCATCGAGAACATCGACCC
The DNA here is from genome assembly GCA_945861515.1 of Brevundimonas vancanneytii. GTDB lineage: Bacteria > Pseudomonadota > Alphaproteobacteria > Caulobacterales > Caulobacteraceae > Caulobacter > Caulobacter vancanneytii_A. The sequence goes on from CAMAVA010000063.1 coordinate 15,225, forward strand.
CATGGGGGTCCATACCGGCGATTCCATCACCGTCGCCCCGGCCCTGACCCTGACCGACAAGGAATATCAGTGGATGAGGGCGGCGAGCATCGCCGTGCTGCGCGAGATCGGGGTCGAGACCGGCGGGTCGAACGTGCAGTTCGCCGTCAACCCAGCGGACGGCCGGATGGTCGTCATCGAGATGAACCCCCGGGTCTCGCGCTCCTCCGCCCTGGCCTCAAAGGCCACCGGCTTTCCCATCGCCAAGATCGCCGCCAAGCTGGCCGTCGGCTACACCCTGGATGAACTGGACAACGACATCACCGGCGGCGCCATGCCGGCCAGTTTCGAGCCCAGCATCGACTATGTCGTCACCAAGATCCCCCGTTTCGCCTTCGAGAAATACCCGGGCGCCGAACCCTATCTGACCACCAGCATGAAGTCGGTGGGCGAGGTCATGGCCATCGGCCGGACCTTCGCCGAGAGCCTGCAGAAGGCCCTGCGCGGCCTGGAAACCGGCCTGACCGGCCTGGACGAGATCGAGATCGCCGGGGCCGATGATCCCGACACCGCCCATGGCGCCGTCAAGCGGGC
>CAMAVA010000064.1 GCA_945861515.1 Brevundimonas vancanneytii
AAATCCTACGCAGCCCTGCTGCGCGACCAGATCTCACGCCCCCTGGGCCTGAAGACCATCAAACTGGCGCCGGACAAAGCACCCGGCGGCGGCGCTGCCGCGACCGGATACCTGGCAGGCAAGCCCTTTCCGCCGATCAATGTCGCAACCCTTGGCGCCGGCGGTGCGATCACCGGAACCGCTGCAGACATTATGGCCATAGATATCGCCCTGATGAACGGTCGACTTCTCACCCCAGCCAGCCGGGCCATCCTCTGGCAAGGGGACCCTGCCATTGGCTATCAGGCCCTGGGCGTCTGGTCTTTTCCGGCGGAACTGGCCGGCTGCAAGGGGCCGGTGGCCCTGATCGAGCGGCGCGGCGACTTTGCCGGAGTCCAGGTGCGAAACCTCTTGGCGCCGGAACGCGGCCGGGCCCTGGTCGTGCTCATCAATGAGGCCGAGTTTGACTTCGGCGAGATCTGGCCGGGTCGCGGCCCGGCCTTTGGCCTGGCCTCAGCCGCCTTTTGCCCGGAGTAGGCTGACCCTTCCGGGCTCAGCCGGCCAGCTTCGCCTCGGCCTCGGCCAGCTCGAGCAGCTGGTCGGCCACAACGCCCCAGCCCTGAGCGAAACCCATCTCTTCATGCTGCTTGTGGGAAGCCGCGTCCCAGTGGCGCGACCCGGCCCTGTAGCGGGTCCCGCTTCCTTCCGGAGCAAAGCTGAAGAAGCCCACCATGAAGGCTTTCTGCGGCATCCAGCCTGCCGTGAAGGCGTCGGTGAAGACGATGCTGCGGTTGGGGATAACCTCGAGGATCACGCCCTCCATCGGCGATGTATCGCCCTCGGGCCCACTCATGATCATGGCGGAGCGCCCGCCGGGGCGAAGGTCCTGCTCTATGATCCTGGTCGTCCAGGGGCGCGGCGCCCACCATTCCTCCAGCCGCTCTGTCCAGACCCGGTAGACCACCTCGGGGGCAGCATCGATGTATCGCTCGACGGCCAGTTCGAAGGGGCCGCTTCCGATCGTTTCAGTGCTCATGGTTCAACTCCATCGGATGCAGCCTTCAGGGCGGCCAGGTCCAGTTTCTTCATGCCCAGCATCGCCTGCATGGCGCGACCGGATCTCGCCGGATCGGGATCTGACAACAGGGCTCCGAGTCCTTCCGGTACAACCTGCCAGGACAGGCCGAAGCGGTCCTTCAACCAGCCGCACTGCCCCTCTGATCCGCCTTCAGCCGTCAGGCCGTTCCAGAAGTGGTCGACCTCGGCAGAATCTCGACACGAGATCGAGAGCGAAATGGCTTCGGTAAAGCCAAATTGGGGCCCGCCGTTCAGCGCCTGGTAGCGCTGCCCGGAAAGCGAGAACTCGACCATCAGGGCGGTTCCCGGCGGAAACGGCGCGCCAGCTCCATATCGCGACACGTTTCCGACCGAGGAGTCCGGGAACAGCGAGACATACAGCATTGCAGCTTCTTCGGCCTGACCATTGAACCAGAGGCAGGGGATGATTCTGGACATGTCCAATTTCTTCAGGATTTCCGAGGGCCGACAAGGGAGAACATCACCCCCTTGCGGGTCGCTGGCCTAGATCATCTGACCTCCGCCCGGGACTTCGTGCGGCCCGTTCAAAACCTGTTTTTCTGCGCCGGCGATCCGGGCGCCGGCCGCAATGACCTGAAGGACTGCTCCCGCGGGTCCGCCACTCGAGGCGCGGGGATCGCCAGGATCATCCACAGGAATCCGCCGAAACCATTCGCAAGCAACAAGCGACTCGGGCATTGTCGGGTCCCGGGCCGGGGTGACTCGAACGGACGGCACAGACAATGGAAATCTATCGTTCGTCGGGCAGCTCATGTCGCGCAACCCACATCACTCACGATGTCCTGGTCATCTCGATATCCATCAAGCGCCAACCCAACCTCGACGCACCGGGCCTGTTCAACCGTGAATGTCGCCGCCAAGGCTACTCGGCCCTCGACATCCTCTACACAAGACGCCCCCATTTCCCGCAAGAGGAGGTGGCTGGGCTCTTGGCTGCGGCCCACGGCTTCTCCGCACAGTATCGAAGGGTTGTCATCTACGGATTCAGTGTGGGGGCCTATGCCGCCATGAACTTCGCCCCCTTCGTCGGCGCCAAGATCGCCATTGCTGCATCCCCGCTCTTTTCGCCTGATCCCGCCAAGGTGCCGTTCGAGCGGCGCTGGCAAAAAGAGCGAACCCGACCCCAGGGGTTTCCGTTCGACAACATGGTTCGGGGGCTCAATTCTCTCGACCACGCCTATCTGATGTATGACCCCTATGATGATGACGACCATCACATCCGCTCCATCGTTGAGGTCGCGCCGTCGGTGACCTTGCTGCCGGTGCCGTTCGGCGGTCATCCTGTCAGTTCCGTATTGGCGGTGAACGGGACGATATACAGAGTGATCTCCGACATCGCCCATGACCGGTTTCAGATGACGGGCTTCCATACTGCGGCCCGGGACAGCAGGCGAGGATCACCGCGCTACTTCGAGACGCTGGCGCGGTTGCAACCGGAAAGTCGTGACGAACTGCGCGTCCGACTGCTCGAAAAGGGATTGCTTCTGCAGAACGAACCGAAGCCGGAATATCTGAAACAGTTGATCCCGCCCCTGATGCGTCTGGGACGCAGGGAGCAAGCTGCAACCTTCGCGGAACTGGCTCTGGCCGCAGGGGCGACCAGGACGGATATAGACCTGCTCATGGGCGAAAGCCCGGAAAGCCCCGTTGTCACAAAAGCTCTCTGAACCGTCCTGAAGGTTTGGGTCCAACCGCACGACAGGCCCGGTGTATGGTTCAGGCGGGCGATACCATGGCTCATTTTTTCGAGCGGCTTCGCGCCAAGGCACCCTCATGGCTTCCATATCAAACCGACATACCGAACGTCACCTGGTCGCCCGGATTGGCTGGCTTCGAGCCGCCGTCCTGGGAGCCAATGACGGCCTTGTGTCCACCGCCAGTCTGATCGTCGGCGTCGCGGCCGCAGATTCAGCAAAAGGCGGGATACTTGTCGCTGGAGTTGCCGGGCTCGTCGCCGGCGCCATGTCCATGGCCGCTGGCGAGTATGTTTCGGTCAGTTCGCAATCCGACACCGAAAAGGCCGATCTGGCGCGGGAAACCGCAGAATTGGCTGCAGATCCGGCGGCTGAAACCCGGGAACTGGCGGCCATCTACGTGGCGCGCGGCGTGAAGCCGGACCTGGCGAACGAGGTGGCGTTACAGCTAATGTCGAATGACCCGCTCGGCGCCCATGCCCGGGATGAGCTTGGCATCTCGGAATTTTCGACCGCTCGCCCCATCCAGGCTGCGTTTACCTCGGCCGCGACTTTTTCGGCTGGAGCTGCTCTCCCCCTTGTTGTTGTGCTTCTGGTCCCCTTGTCCGGTCTGCCCTATTGGGTCTCAGGCTCGGCTCTGATCGGGCTGATGATGTTGGGCGCTCTGGGCGCCAAGGCCGGCGGAGCGCCGATAGGTCGTTCGGTCTTGAGGGTCACCTTCTGGGGGGCTTTCGCCATGGGCTTGACTGCCGGCATCGGCAAGCTCTTCGGGGCCGTGGTTTAGCGGCGGAGCGTTCGGCCAGAAGACTGGGATGCTGCGCGTGACGTGACCCCCATTTCTCATCCAGACATCCGGGGGTCGCGCCGGGCAGCGTCAACCCTTCCCCATCATTCCCACTCGATCGTGCCGGGAGGCTTGCTGGTCACGTCATAGACGACCCGGTTGACGCCCCGGACCTCGTTGATGATGCGCGTGGCGGTCCGTCCCAGCACGTCCCAAGGAAACTCGAAGAAGTCCGCGGTCATGCCGTCGGTCGAGGTCACGGCGCGAAGGGCCAGGACATTTTCGTAGGTGCGGGCGTCGCCCATCACCCCGACGGTCTTGACGGGCAACAGGACGGCAAAGGCCTGCCAGATCTGGTCATAGAGCCCGGCCTTGCGGATTTCTTCCAGATAGATGGCGTCGGCCTGCTGCAGGACAGCCACCTTCTCCGGAGTGATTTCTCCCGGAATGCGGATGGCCAGGCCCGGCCCTGGAAAGGGATGTCGACCGACAAAGTCAGGGTGCAGCCCCAGTTCGACGCCCAGTACGCGGACCTCATCCTTGAACAGCTCCCGCAGCGGCTCGACCAGCTTGAGCTTCATGTAATCGGGAAGGCCGCCGACATTGTGATGGCTCTTGATCACGGCGCTGGGACCGCCCCGGGCCGAAACGCTCTCGACCACATCGGGATAGAGCGTCCCCTGGGCCAGAAACTCGGCGCCGGCCACCTTGGCGGCTTCCCGGTCGAACACCTCGATGAACAGTCGGCCGATTGTCTTGCGCTTGGCCTCGGGATCGGAAACCCCGGCCAGGGCGCCCAGAAAATCCGCTGACGCATCAACATGAACCAGCGGGATGTTGTAGTGGTTCTTGAACAGGCCGACGACCTGCTCGCTTTCGCCCGACCGCATCAGGCCAGTATCGACATAGACGCAGGTCAACTGGTCGCCGATCGCTTCATGAATCAGAACGGCGGCGACGGAGCTGTCGACCCCCCCCGACAGGCCGCAGATGACCCGGGCATCGCCCACCTGTTCCCGGATGCGCGCTATGGCCTCGTCCTTGAAGGCCGCCATGGTCCAGTCGCCGGACAGGCCTGCGATCCTGTGCGTGAAGTTGCGGATCAGGGTCGCGCCGCGGGGCGTATGGGCCACTTCCGGATGGAACTGGACTCCATAGAAGCGACGCACGGGATCGGCAATCACCGCAAAGGGCGAACCCGGCGAGGTGGCCAGGACCTCGAATCCGGGCGGAATGGCGGTGATCTTGTCGCCGTGGCTCATCCAGACAGTTTCAAGGTCACCAACTGCGCCCAGCCCGTCCAGAAGGTCATTCACCTTGCGAATCTCGATCTCGGCCCGGCCAAACTCGCGGGTATGGCCGCTCTCGACTGTCCCGCCCAGCTGGGCGCACATGGTCATCTCGCCATAGCAGATGCCCAGGACAGGCACTCCCAGCTCGAACAGCCTGGGCAGGGCGCGGGGCGTCTCGTCCTCATGGGCGCTGGCCGGTCCCCCCGACAGGATCACCGCCGCCGGGGCGAAGCTGTCCAGGATGGCCTCGACCTTGTCATAGGGATGGATTTCGCAATAGACGCCGCTCTCCCGCACCCGGCGAGCAATCAGCTGGGTCACCTGGCTGCCGAAATCGACAATGAGAACAGACTGGTGCGTGGTCATGGCTTGCGATCCAGAAGGGCGACGAAGAAGCCGTCCGTGCCGGCTGTCCGGGGTGTGAGACGCAGGAATCCCTGCGGGGTCAGATAGGGCGAAAACAGTTCGATCGGCTTGACTGAAAAGTCAGGCGAGCGGCCGACAAAGGCGGCGATCTGGTCTTCGTTCTCCTCGGCGAAGAACGAGCAGGTGACATAGATCAGACGGCCGCCAGGCCTGACGAAAAGACTTGCCTGATCAAGCACCTTGCGCTGTTCGTTCAGTCGGCGCTGCAACGCGTCCGGCGTCAGGCGCCATTTGGCGTCGGGATGCCGCCGCCAGGTCCCGGATCCTGAACAGGGGGCGTCCACGAACACCAGGTCCATCTCGCCTTCCAGGCCCTTCAGCGGCTCCTTGTTCAGGGGCGTGCGGAGTTCCAGGTTGGTCACCCCGGCCCGGGTGGCGCGCGGAATGATGTCGGTCATCCGTCGGGCGTCGCTGTCGTAAGCATAGAGCCGGCCGGAATTGGCCATGGCAGCGGCTAGGGCGAGAGTCTTGCCGCCGCCGCCTGCGCAATAGTCCAGAACCGACTGGTTGCGGATATCCCCGGCGCAGGCCGCCGCCATCTGGCTGCCCAGATCCTGGACCTCGAACCATCCCATGGCGAACGAAGGGTGGATTTCAACCGAAGCCGCCCGTTCCGCCGCCGCCGGCGCTGGCACCCGAAGGGCGTCGGGCAACTGGCCAGCAGGCTCGGCTCCCATGGCTTCCAGGGCCTTCAGAACGTCGAAGGCGTCGCTCTTGAGCCGGTTGACCCGCAGGTCCACCGGAGCCCGCTGGGCAAAGGCGATGCCTTCCTCGATCCGGTGCTGTCCGTAGGTGCGGGCCATGCTGGCCTCGATCCAGTCAGGATAGTCACCCTGGACGTCGGCCTTTGCGCCCTTCAGGCTGGGCAGCGCCGACAAGGCGGCCACTTCCCCTTCCGAGAGGGGCTCCGGTCCATGGGAATCATCACAGGCCGCTGCAATACGGTCCATGTCCCATTCCCAGACCCAGCGCAGCGCTGCCAGACAACGGCTGCGGTTGCTGTCCGCGCCCATCAGGTGGGCCAGCGACCGGCTGCGACGCAGGACGTCCAGCGCCAGACCGGAGACAAAGGCCCGATCCTTGGAACCGGCATACCGGGCCCCGTCGCTCCAGGTCTTAAGAGCCTGACGGATGGGCTTGTGGCGCGTGTCGATGTCATCCAGCACCTGGATGGCCGCCGCGATGCGTCCGCCGTCTCTCACAACGCCACCGCTAGTTTGAGCCCTGGTAGTTGGGGGCCTCCCTGGTGATCATCACATCATGGACGTGGCTTTCACGCAGGCCGGCATTGGTGATCCGAATGAACCGGGCCCGCTGCTGAAGCTGGTCGATATCCGGCGCGCCGACATAGCCCATGGCTGCCCGAAGCCCGCCGACCAGCTGATGGATCACCGGCGCAATGGCGCCCTTGTAGGGAGTCTGACCTTCGATACCTTCCGGCACCAGCTTGTGGGAATCGCTGACATCCTTCTGGAAGTACCGGTCGGCTGAGCCCTGGGCCATGGCGCCCAGAGAGCCCATCCCGCGATAGCTCTTGTAGGACCGCCCCTGGTACAGAAACACCTCGCCCGGGCTTTCGTCCGTGCCGGCGAACATAGACCCCATCATCGCGGAAGAGGCGCCGACGGCGATGGCCTTGGCCAGATCGCCGGACGACTTGATGCCGCCGTCAGCGACCACCGGAACGCCGCTGTCGCGGGCGGCGCGGGCTGCATCCTCGATGGCAGTCAGTTGGGGAACGCCGACCCCGGCCACGATACGGGTGGTGCAGATCGAGCCTGGCCCGATCCCGACCTTCACGGCGTCAGCGCCGGCGTCGATCAGAGCCCTTGCGCCGTCATAGGTGGCGACATTCCCCGCGATGATCTGGACGCGGTTGGTCTCGCGTTTCAGCCGGGCGACGGCCTGACTGACCTGAACCGAATGGCCGTGAGCGGTATCGATGACGATGACGTCCACCCCGGCGTCCACTAGGGCGAGAGAGCGTTCAAAACCGGCGTCGCCAACGGTCGAAGCGGCGCCGACCCGGAGGCGTCCTTTCTCGTCCTTGGCGGCCAGTGGATGGGCCTGGGCCTTTTCCATGTCCTTGACTGTGATCAGACCTACCGCCCGGCCTTCTTCATCGACGACGATAAGCCGCTCGATCTTGTGCTGGCGCAACAGATTGCGGGCCTCGGCCTGCCCCATGCCTTCCGCCACGGTCACCAGGCCGGAGCGGGTCATCAGGGCCGATGCGGGCGTCGAGGGATCACTCTCGAACCGCATGTCCCGGTTGGTCAGGATGCCGACCAGCTTTCCCGTGCCCGGCTCGACCACCGGAAAGCCGGAGATCTTGCGCTGGGCCTTGATCTGCAGGATTTCGGCCAGGGTCGTATTCGGGTTGATGGTCAGAGGATTGATGACCATGCCGCTTTCGTAGCGTTTGACCTCCCGGACATGATCGGCCTGTTCGTCGATCGTCAGGTTGCGGTGCAGAATCCCCATGCCGCCAGCCTGGGCCATGGCGATGGCCAGGCGACTTTCGGTCACTGTGTCCATGGCAGCCGAAACCAGCGGGATGTTGAGCCCGATTTCCCGCGTCAGTCTTGTTTCGGTTGAGACCTGGCTGGGCATCACTTCTGACGCACCGGGTTCAAGCAAAACATCGTCGAAGGTGAGGCCTTCGCGAATCTCCATGAGACTCTCCGTTTTGCGAGCGCGGTATCGTCGAGCGTGCCTTGGAAGTCAACGGCCTGCGTTACGATCGCGGCCGCCGCTTCAGGGGATCAGGGCGTTAGCCCTTGAACCCGGTCGCGACTAGGAAAACCTCTGAGCTATCCGCCCGGCTGGCCTTGGGCTTGATGTGCTGGACCTTCTGGAAATGCAGCTTGAGTTCGGCGATCACGGCGGCGGTCTCGCCGCCCTGAAAGGCCTTGGCGACAAAGGCGCCGCCCGGCTTCAACACCGAAATCGCGAAGGCCACCGCCAGTTCGATCAGGCCGACGATGCGGATATGGTCCGTTTCACGGTGCCCTACGGTGTTGGGCGCCATGTCGGACAGCACGATATCCGGGGCGCCGCCCAATGTCTCGATAAGCAAAGGCCCGCAGGCCGGATCGGTAAAATCCATCTGGAGCAGTTCGGCCGGATCCAGTGGATCGACGGGCAGCAGATCCACGCCCACCACCCGGCCTGCGCCGCGCTCCAGAGCGATCTGGATCCATCCGCCCGGAGCGCAGCCCAGATCGACGATCCGGCTCCCGCGCTTGATGAGTTTCATGCGGTCGTCGATTTCCGACAGCTTGAAGGCAGCCCGGCTGCGATAGCCCTTGGCGCGCGCCTCGGCTGAAAAGGGATCGTTGATCTGGCGCTCCAGCCAGGCCTGCTGCGAAGGCGTTCGGCGATAGGCGGTCTTCAGCCTTGCAGGCTTGTGGCGCCCGGCGTCCAACCCGCCGGTGGGCAGGCGCACCATGCGGCGACGCGGCGGTTCTTCATCGGTCATGAGGTTGCTTCTACAGGCCTGCGGCTGCGACCGCCACGCCGGCGACGCCGGGGCTTCTGTTCGCTCATCAGGCTGAGCAGGATGCCTTCTCGCAGCCCCCTGTCGGCGACCCTGACCCGGGAGCAGGGCCAAAGCTCCTGAACCGCCTGCAGGATCGCCGCACCCGCCAGCACCAGATCGGCGCGATCGGGCCCGATACAGGCCTGGGCGGCCCGTTCCGTCGGAGACCAGCGGATCAGACGATCGGCAGCCGCCTCACACTCGGCGCGGCCCATCCACATGCCGTCCACCCGGTTGCGGTCGTAGCGCGGAAGATTCAGGTGAAGGCCTGCCAGGCTGGTGATGGCGCCAGAGGTCCCGACCATATGAGCGCGGTCAGCCTCGAACAGCGACCGCATGCCGTCAGCGTGACCAAAGGCCGCGATTGGCCCCTTGACGCTCTCGACCATGGCCCGGAACCAGGCCTGTGGCGCCGCCAGATCTTCCGGAAATCGCTCTGCAAGGGTCACCACACCGATAGGCACCGATAGCCACGCCCTTATCGGCAATCGCCAGGGCGCAAAGTCTCGGGGACCGATGTCCAGCCCCTGCCCTTTCAGATCGACCCAGGACAGTTCGGTCGAACCGCCGCCAACATCCACGACAAGGGCGGCGTCTGACCGACGATCCAGAAGATTGACACAGCCGGCAACGGAAAGATGCGCCTCTTCCTTGGGGGTGATGATCTGCAGCCGAAGGCCGGTTTCCTGGGCCACCTTTTCGATGAAAGCCGGGCCATTTTCAGCGCCTCGGCAGGCCTGGGTTGCTATGGCCCGGAACTTCACACAGCGACGCCGTCGGACCTTTTCGGCGCATACCGACAGGGCTGCCATAGCCCGATCCATGGCCGCTTCCGACAATCGTCCAGTCTGGCTGAGGCCCTCGCCCAGACGAACGATCCTGGAATAGGCCTCGACAACCCGAAACCCGCCAGGAGTAGGGGTCGCCACCAGCAGGCGGCAGTTGTTCGTGCCCAGGTCGAGCGCCGCATAGCACGGCTGCCCGCCCGCCCCGCGGCCTCCCGAAACGGGAATGGCACGCGCGCTCGGCGCCTCCGACATGGTTGTCACCTGTCTGCGCAGACGCCGAGGATCGGCTCCTGATTTCCCTGCGACCTTAGACGAGCCCTTCACCGCTCGAAAGGGGTGGGCTTGCCTGACTCGCAGTGATCGCTACGTTCAGCTTTCAGTCAGGCGGGAGGTGTATGCTGTGACCATTATGAACACTCGGCTCGCCAAATTCGCGATCGGTCAGATCGTACGCCACCGGATTTTTCCGTTTCGCGGCGTGATCTTCGACGTCGACCCGCTCTTCAACAATACCGAAGAATGGTGGAATTCGATCCCGGAAGCCATCCGGCCACGGAAGGACCAGCCGTTCTACCATCTGCTGGCTGAGAACGATCAGAACACCTATGTCGCCTATGTCTCGGAGCAGAACCTGCTCCCGGATGACACCGGCGAGCCTGTCGGCCATCCCCACACGGCGCTGATCTTCGACGGGTTTCAGGATGGTCACTACAACATGCGGCCCCGCGTGGCGCATTGAGCGCCTTGCGGCGCGCAGGCTAAAGACCTGGCCAGAGATCTGACACGATTTTCGATTTGACCCCGGCGATCGCCAAGGTCTCGGAGAACGATCGGCTGCCTGCCATCCCTGTGGGCCGGAACCCGGCCCACAGGGAAAAGCGGCACCCTATAGGATCCAGGCGCCGGTCATGCCCGTCACGTCGCCGTTGAACAGGATGGACAGGTCAGCCAATCCGTCTCCGTCGGTGTCGGCCTGCAACAGGCTCTGACCCTCACCAAAGCTGACAGTGTATTGGCCAGCCGCGCCGGTGAGGCTGGCGGCGAAAACAAAGGCCTGGTTTCCGTCGATCGTCGTATTGGCGTCTATCGCGGAGATGTCCAGTACATCGCCGTTCTGCAGGTCTGAAATCAGATCAAGTGCATCAGCCGCCGAGTCCGAAGTTGCCAGATAGATGAAGCGATCCTTGCCGCCCCCGCCGATCAGCAGATCGGCGCCGCCGCTGCCCGTCAGTCGATCCTTCCCGGCTCCGGCATTGAGCTCGTTGGCGCCCGCATTTCCCGTCAATTCGTCGCTGAAGGCAGATCCGATCAGATTTTCGATCCCTGAAAGGGTGTCCGCGCCGTCGGCCCCGCTGCACAAGCCCGTTATGAGATTGACGATCACCCTGCCGTCAGCCGTCGCGTAGGTGGCCGTGTCGATACCGCCCCCGCCGATCAGGGTGTCGTTGCCCTTTCCACCGGCCAAAAGGTCGTTACCGGCTCCGTTGCCGATCGCGGCGTCGTCGACGCCTGCTGCGGGCGCCGAATAGGAATCGCCTGCCAGGATGTCGCTGCCCAGTCCGCCGAACAGGCTATCTGCGCCGGCAGACCCGATCAGCGTATCGCCCCCGTCATTGCCGCGCAGACTGTTGGAGGTCTGGTTGCCCAGGATGAAATCATCGCCAGAACCACCGTTGGCGTTCTCGATCAGAGAGCGCAGATCACCCTCGAAAAGACGCGCATTGGCGACGTTTCCTGCCGCTGGTGCATTCCCTCCGGAATAGGCCAGATGGTTCGCCAATTGCGCGTTGGAGAAGGTTGAGAACTGGCCTGGCTCAAGATTGATGTTCAGCTTGGACCTGTAGTTGGAAAGATCGTAGGTATCGACCCCGTTCCCGTCCCAAAGCGTCATCAGTATCTTGTTGCCCGTAGGGGCCCCCTTCGCGACGCCGTCGACGGACATCTCGCCCGTCAATGGGTTCCAGCGATAGACCGTGTCACCTCCACGGGTCGTGAAGTTGGCGCCATACAGGTGCTGGAGAGCAGCAATATCATGCTGCATGTAGGTCTGGGGCTGATTAAATCCTTCACCCGCAAAGTCCAGGGAGCCAGGGGCCGGACGATAGGTCATCAAGGACCAGGACTGCCCATCTCGGGCCGAAGGCAGCGCTGCGCTGCCGAAGCGCGGACCGCCGCCAGCGGGGGCGTCCAGATAGCCGGTGAGATCGAGGTCCGTATAGTCCTGATGACCGTGCTTGAGCCCCATGGAATGGCCAAGCTCATGCATGATGGTCGCCTGACCCCAGTTGCCGGGCGCCGGAGTGTCGTAAAAGGGCTGCCCTGTTCGACCAAACCAGATGTCGCCCGCCTGGAGGGAACTCGAGGGGAAGTTGGCATAGGCGGATCCCACTTCATTCAGATCGGTCTGGCTGAAGCGGAAATCAGCGTGAACCTTCTTGCTTTCGGTCACCTCGACGAAGGTCAGGTTGGTGTAGCCGGCGATCAGTCCGAACGCATAGCGCGCCGCCGTCTGTTGTGCCTCGTTGAAGACCACATGTTCTGCCGGTTCCCCCTTCTTTCCGTAGCCCTGGTCCTTATAGAAACTGCCGCTGGTCGGGAAACTGTAGGTCAGCGCGGTCGGGGTCCAGCGCGAGCCGATCAACACGCCGTCCGTATCGCGGTCGCCGGTGAACTCGTAGCGCCCCGTCGCTTCATTGTAGGTCTGGTCGATCAATTCGGTGCGCCCGGCCCCAAGCGCCTCGCCAGCCCTTGAGCTTGATGGGTTCTGGGAACAGGCTCCGCACTGGCATCCCGTCCAGAGCGGCTGGTCGCCACCCTGGCCGCGGACGTCCGATGGTATCCGCATGTCATCCAGGGGACCGATCAAACTGCCGTCCTCGGGCCATGAACCGGAAACGGGTCCGTAGGTCCTGAAGGCCGGGCTGGACCCTGCTAGGCTCGTCCGGGAGGACACATCGATTGAAGGCAGTTCTGTCGCGAAGGCGCCGACCAGCGGCCCGATCGGCTCGGCAGGACCCCAGACGCGGCCAATGCCTTCCGGTAGCCAGGAGAGCACACCGCCGCCTTCACTGGCCGGCAGGTCATCCTCCGGCAACGAAATGTCCGCGTTGAACCTGGATAAACTGATGGTCATGACCTGCCCCCTTTGATGCCGAAACGTCCAGCCCGGACGATCTTTCACAATTTCCGGCCGGCCTGCAACCGCTCACAGGCCGAAGATCGCCCAATGGGAACGGCCCCATTCAGCCGGGAGATAATCTACCTGACCTATGCCTGCCTCCAGCCAAATTCGACCAGAAATTTCCGGAAGAAGCGCATAGTTTCATCCCTATGCCTTCTACGGGATCAAGCAGCACGCTTCAGACGTCTCCGTCTCCGGACTGGACGGTCGATCAGGGCTGGGTGGACTATTCAACGGCAGAACATCAGGTCTGGGACCAGCTTTATGGTCGCCAGGCCGAACTGCTGCCCGGCCGCGCTTGCGACGCCTTTCTGGCAGGCCTTCAAGCGCTCGACCTGCACCGGGGCGGCATCCCCGAATTCGCCCGCATCAATGAGGAACTGACCCGCCTGACGGGCTGGAGCGTCGTGGCCGTGCCTGGACTGGTGCCCGATGACGTTTTCTTCGAGCATCTGGCCAACCGCCGTTTTCCCGCTGGAAGGTTTATCCGCCGGGCCGACCAACTGGACTATCTGCAGGAACCGGACATTTTCCACGATGTCTTCGGTCACGTGCCCATGCTGACCGAACCTGTCTTTGCCAACTACATGCAGGCTTATGGCGAGGGTGGCCGCCGCGCCCTCGGGCTGGGCCGCCTGCAGAACCTGGCGAGGCTCTACTGGTACACCGTCGAATTCGGACTTCTGGAAACGCCCGCTGGCCTGCGCATCTATGGGGCCGGCATCGTGTCTTCCCGAAGCGAGTCGCTGTTCGCCCTGGAGGACCCCTCGCCGAACCGCCTCGGCTTTGACCTCGTCCGGCTGCTCCGCACCCCTTACCGGATCGATGATTTCCAGCAGACCTATTTCGTGATCCCGTCGTTGCAGGCCCTGCTGGATGCGACTCTGCAGGACTTCGGGCCGGTCTATGCGGCGGTTGACGGACCGGCGGACATACCGATCGAGGCCGTTCTACAAAGCGACCGGGTGTTCACCCGGGGCACCCAGGCCTACGCCCTGGCGCAGCGATCTCAGGCCTGACGCTGAAAGGGATAGAATCCTGGCCCCAAGTCCAGCAACCCGGTCAGTTCGTCCAGAGCTGTGCGAACCTCATCCAGCAGGCCTGGATCTGCCAGGTCGCCAGGTGTCAGCCGGTCGCGGTAGCGCCGCTCGGCCCAGGCGGTCAGCTTGCCCTGAAGCGCCGGATCAAACCGCTGGGCGGGATTGGTCGCAGCCAGTTCCTCGTCGGTCAGAACCACACGCAATCTCAAACAGGCAGGGCCGCCGCCATTGCGCATGGATTGCCGGACGTCGACATACTCGACCCTTCCGATCGGCCCGTTGGAGGCGATCAGGCCCTGGACGGCCGCGTGGGCGCGCGGCGTTTCGGCCGTCTCCATCGGGGCGATCAGGGTCAGTCGATCCTCGCCCGGCAGGCTGACCAGCATCGAGTTGAACAGGTAGCTTGAAACAGCTTCGCCCAGGGGCAAATCCGTCTCGGCGATCTCGACAAACTGCGGTTCGAACCCGTGGGCAGCGGCGCGGATATCCCGCTCCAGGGCAACCCGATCCTCAAAGGCGGCTTCGTGGAAGAACAGGCTGGCGCCGGCCCCGACGCAGACCACATCATTGTGGAAGACCCCCGCCTCGATGGCCCGCCGGGCCTGCCGTGCGAAGACCGCACCCTCGGCGCCATGGCGCCGTTGCACGGCCTGGAAGGCCTGCAGGGTCTGGCGGGCCGGGAACCGACCTGACCAGGCCTCCCAGGCATCCCGCCCCCAGACAAACAGATTGACCCCTGGCGCGCCGTGCTCGGCGCAGAGTCTCACATGGTTGGCGGCCCCTTCATCGGCGAAATAGGGCTGGGCATGCAGCGGCGCATGGACCGCGAAACGCGAGGCATCCGGAAACAGCCGCCTCAGGGAGCGGGTGGTCTGTTCACCTTCCAGACTGCGATGCAGGTTGGTCAGCAGATTGGCCGGAGTGAAATGCACCCGGCCATCGCCGCTGTCGGCGCTGGGTGTGACCGTGGCGGCATTGGCCGCCCACATGGGGCTGGCCGAACAGGCGGTGTTCAGGAGTTCGGGCGCTGCCTTGGCCGCAGCAGCCATCACTTCAGTGTCGGCCCCGCCAAAACCGGCCCCGCGCAGGAAACCGATATCGGGTCGCTCATGCGGAGGCAGAACAAACTGCGGCAGGCCCAGGTCATGGAGCCGACGCATCTTGGCCAGGCCCTCCAACACCCCGGCCCGGGGGTTGCTGGCCTGGCCCTTGTGGATTTCACTGGCCAGATTGCCCGGCGCCAGCCCGGCAAAGCTGTGGGTCGGCCCGACCAGCCCGTCGCAATTGGCTTCGACGGCCGGGATCACGGCCGCAATCCCTTGATCTCGGCCAGGGTCGGCAAGACCCTGTCCGCTTCGAAACTGGCCATGGGCCAGGCGCAATAGTCGGCCGCATAATAGGCGCTTGGCCGGTGATTGCCGCTGTCGCCCAGCCCGCCGAAGGGCGCAGTGCCGGCGGCGCCTGTGGTTGGCCGGTTCCAGTTGGCGACGCCGGCCCGGATACGCTTCTGGAACCGCTCCCAGTGAGCAGCCTCGTCGCTGATCAGGCCCGCCGAGAGACCATACCGAGTGTCATTGGCCATGCTGATGGCCTGGTCCAGGCTGGACGCGCGCCGGACCTCCAGGATCGGCGCAAAGATCTCCTCGTCCGGCGTCGCCTCATCCCCCAGATGGTATATGCGCGGCGCAAACCAGGCGCCGCCCTCAGGCGCCCGCGTGGCGACCGGCAGGGCGGCGGCTGATCCAAACCGCGCATCCGCCGCGCTCCGCGCCAGTTCGGCGGCTCGCGCGCTGATCAAGGGGCCCATGAAGGGCTCGTCCGCGCCATTCCAGGGCCCGACCACCAGCCGGTCGGTCAGGGCTACAAGCGCCTCCAGCACCGCATCGCCCGGCAATCCAGCCGGCAGGATCAGCCGCCGGGCGCAGCT
>CAMAVA010000065.1 GCA_945861515.1 Brevundimonas vancanneytii
GGCAGGTCGAGGCCAAGGCCGGGGGATTCGACCAGACCGACCACCTGGGCGACCATGGCTTCGAACTCGCGGTCGGCCCCGATCAGGTTGGCCCTGGGAAAGCGGTCCTGGAGCTCTTTCAGGAGCGGCTCCGGGCCGTCCCCCAGAAGGATGGCGCAAACCCCGATCTCGCTTCGCGCCACCAGGATCGAACCCAGCGAGCATTCTCCGATCGCGAACCGGATATCGGCGCCCTTGCCGCCCGCGCGGTAACGACCGGGGGTCATGCCCAGCAGGCCTGCGGACTGCTCATAGAACCGCCCCGCTGAGTTGAATCCGGCGTCATAGATGGCGCCGGTGACGGTCTCGCTGGTCTCCAGCCCCTGCCGGACCCGAGCTCCGCGCCTGGCATCGCCATAGGCCTTTGGCGTCACACCGGTGATCGACTTGAAGACGCGGTGGAAATGCCAGGGGCTGAGGCCCGCCGCCTGGGCCAGTCTGGCCAGCACGGGCGGGGTTTCGGCCTCGTCGATCAGGCGGCAGATGCGAGCTACCGTCTCGGCATAACGCACCTCCAGCGGCGGTTCGTCCGGTCGGCAGCGCTTGCAGGCGCGAAAACCGGCAGCTCGGGCCTCTGCCGTGGTTTCATGGAAGGCGACGTTCTTCGGGTTTGCCGTCCGGGCGGCGCAGGATGGCCGACAATAGACCCCGGTCGTGGCGACGGAATAGAAGAAGACGCCATCGGCGGAGGGATCGCGGGCCTTCACGCTCGCCCAACGGGGGTCCAGCTCGGTTGGCGGAGATGTGGCGGGTGCGGTCATGAAATGGCCCGTCTCACTGGGCTGTGCGCTGGCGAGCTGATGCATGGCGGGGTCCGTTTCTGTAGCGGCGTTTCAGTCGCCTGAACACTGCAGCAGAAGGCCATCAAAGGCGCTCCGGGCCTTGCGATCGAATTCGAACGGCGCGTTCTGCACCGTCCGACCTTGCTGCTCTCACGCCCGGCTGGAATTTCGCCTATATAGGCCGGTTAATGACCCGCCCGTTTCTCAAGATGAATGGACTCGGCAACGACTTTGTCGTTGTCGAGGCGCGTGAGCGGTCCTTCGAGCCCTCGCCGGAGGAGGTGCGGGGCATAGCCAATCGGGAATCGGGGATTGGCTGTGATCAGCTCATCGCCATCGAACCTTCAGCGACGCCTGGAGTCGCCGCCTTCGTCCGGTTCTGGAATGCGGACGGCGAAGAGGTCGGGGCCTGCGGCAACGGAACCCGCTGCATTGCCTGGCTGTTGATGGAGGCTGCCGGTTGTGACGCGGTGGCCTTCGAGACACGGTCGGGCCGGTTGTCCGGCGTTCGGGCCGGTGACAGGAGGGTCACGGTGGATATGGGGCCGCCAGGGCTGGACTGGACACAGATTCCGCTGTCCGAGGAGATGGACACCCGGGGTATAGAGCTGCAGGTCGGGCCGATCGATGCGCCGCTGCTCCACACGCCCGGCGCGGTCAGCATGGGCAATCCGCATGTGGTGTTCTTCCTGAACGAGGAGCCGACCACGGCCATGGTGCGTGGATCCGGCAGTCTTATCGAACATCACCCGCTGTTTCCGGAAGGGGTCAATGTCGGCTTTGCCCAGGTCCTGGCGCCGGACCGGATCCGGCTTCGGGTCTGGGAGCGCGGGGCCGGGCTGACCCAGGCCTGTGGCACCGGCGCCTGCGCCGCCCTGGTCGCCTGCGCCCGTCGGGGGCTCTCGGAGCGCAGGGCGACAATGGTCCTGGACGGTGGCGACCTGCTGATTGACTGGCGGGAAAGCGATGACCACGTGATCATGACAGGCCCCGTCTCGATCGACTTCACCGGCCGATTGCCGGATGGCGTCAGCGCCTGACCAGCCCCGGAGAGATTTCCATGCCCACCCACCCCGCAATTGCAACCGGCCATACGGCGGTGATCACCGGCGCTGCTGACGGTATCGGACTGGCGGCGGCCAGGCGCTATCTGTCCCTCGGCATGACTGTGGTCCTTGCCGACATCCAGGCCGAAAAGCTGGCCTCTGCGGTGACCGCCCTGGATGCAGGCGACCGGGTCCTGGCGGTTCTCACCGATGTTGCCGATCCTGTCGCGGTGACGGCCTTGCGCGACCAGGCGCTCGCCCGGTTCGGGGCGGTCCATGTCCTGATGAACAATGCCGGCATGGGCGGCGGCGGCTCAGCGCTTGAGAACCCGGAGCGCTGGCGACGGCTGTTGGAGGTCAATCTGTTCGGCGTGATCAATGGCGTCCAGGCCTTTGGCGCCATGATGGTGGCCCAGGGGGAGCCCGGGCTGATCATCAACACCGGTTCGAAACAGGGGATCACCACCCCGCCGGGCGACACCGCCTACAATGTCTCCAAGGCCGGGGTGAAGGTGCTGACCGAAGGGCTTCAGCACAGTCTGCGCAACACCCCGGACTGCCAGGTCAGCGCCCATCTGCTGGTCCCTGGCTATACCTTCACCGGCATGACCTCGCGCGGACAGACCGAAAAGCCGGCCGCCGCCTGGACCGCGGATCAGGTGGTGGATTTCATGCTGGCGCGGATCGCAGACGACGTCTTCTACATCATCTGCCCGGACAATGACGTGGATCCGGCGACCGACGCGTCGCGGATCCGCTGGGCTGCAGAGGATGTCGCTTCGGCCCGACCGCCGCTGTCGCGCTGGCATCCAGACTACAAGGCGGCGTTCGAGGCCTTCCTGATCCAGGACCGGGAGCGATGACCGAGGCCGCTGATCCGCATCCACAGGTGGCGGAGACGTCTGCCGGCGCCCGGGTCATCACCTTCGGCTGCCGGCTCAATGCCTACGAGTCCGAACAGATCCGCGCCCGGGCCGAGGCGGACGGCGTGCAAGGAACCATCGTCTTCAACACCTGCGCCGTGACGGGAGAGGCGGTGCGGCAGGCCCGCCAGGCCATCCGCAAGGCAAGACGAGAGAATCCCGACGCCCGGCTGGTGGTCACCGGCTGCGCCGCCCAGATCGATCCGGCCGCCTTCGCCGCCATGCCCGAGGTGGACCTGGTTCTGGGCAATGCCGAAAAGGCAGCGCCCGGAGCGCTGGTTCCCCAGGCCGAGGGCGGCCGGGTGCGGGTCAATGACATCATGAGCCTGAGGGAGACCGCGCCGCATCTGGCCGACGGCCTGAAGGATCGGGCGCGGGCCTATGTCGAGATCCAGAATGGCTGCGATCACCGCTGTACCTTCTGCATCATCCCCTATGGCCGGGGTAACAGCCGGTCGGCGGCGGCCGGCGAGATTGTCGAGCGGATTGGCCGACTGGCCGCCGAGGGCTGGAACGAAATCGTCCTGACCGGGGTGGATCTGACCAGCTGGGGCGCGGACCTGCCGGGCTCGCCGAGCCTTGGACAGCTGGTGGCGCGAATCCTGAAACTGGTTCCGGCCCTGCCGCGGCTGAGGCTGTCCTCCATCGACGCCGCCGAGATCGACCCGGACCTGATGCGGGTTCTGGCCAGCGAGCCCCGGCTGATGCCCTATCTGCATCTGTCCCTGCAGGCCGGCGACGACATGATCCTGAAGCGGATGAAGCGTCGCCATCTGAGGGCAGACGCCCTGAAACTGATCGCCGATGTCCGGGCCGTGCGCCCGGATGTCGCCTTCGGCGCCGACCTGATCGCCGGATTTCCCACGGAGACGGACGAAGCCTTCGCCAACACCCTGGCCCTGGTCGAGGAGGCGGGCCTGTCCTTCCTGCATGTCTTTCCCTTCAGCCCCCGGCCCGGGACGCCGGCGGCCCGGATGCCCCCGGTCGCCAGGGCGGTGGTCAAGGCGCGCGCCGCGCGCCTGCGCGCTGCCGGCGACCTTGCGCTGGCCCGGCATCTGGATCGTCAGATCGGACGGACGGTCATGGGCCTCGTGGAACGTCATGGCCTGGCCCGAGCCGAAGACTTCACCGAGATTGCGTTCACGGGACAAGCGGACCCTGGCAGCATCGCCGCCTTGCGGATTACCGGCCAGGACCAGGGCCGATCCCTGGCGTTTGTGTTGTGAGATTCAGGGAGGTCAGCCAGGGCCGCCTTCATCGCGACCCTTGAAGGCCGGCAGGCTGAGGCCCCAGACAATGGCTGCCGACCGAAGCGCCAGAGCCGCCCCGAACCCGATGAGTCCCGCCAAGATTCG
The DNA here is from genome assembly GCA_945861515.1 of Brevundimonas vancanneytii. Classification (GTDB taxonomy): domain Bacteria; phylum Pseudomonadota; class Alphaproteobacteria; order Caulobacterales; family Caulobacteraceae; genus Caulobacter; species Caulobacter vancanneytii_A. Next base: position 4,146 of record CAMAVA010000065.1, read on the forward strand.
GTCCAGACCAACCGCGGTCAGCCCCACGAAGACGATTGCTCCCAGAACTGCCGCCGTCACATAGATTTCCCGCTGCAGCAGGACCGAGGGCTCGCCGGCCACCACGTCGCGGAGGACCCCGCCAAAGGTGGCCGTCATGACGCCCATGACTACGGCGGATATGGGGTGCAGGCCGAGCGAAAGGGCCTTGGCGGCGCCCACTACGGCATAGGCCGCCAGGCCAAGGGCATCCAGCCAGAGCAGGGCCGAGAGCCGCCAGGTCCGCCTTCCGGCCAGCCAGACCGCCGCAGCCGCTGCGATGCAAACCAGAAGATAGCCAGGCCGGGCGATCCAGAAGACGGGTGCGTCTATCAGCAGGTCCCGCAAGGTGCCGCCCCCGACCCCGGTTATGGCGGCGAAGAAGGCGAAGGTCACGAAGTCATGACCCCGGCGAGCGGCCGCCAGGGCCCCTGATGCTCCGAAAACGGCGACAGCGGCGTAGTCAAGGATCAGGAAGGCTGTATCGAGGCTGGGCATGGTGGGGGCCTCATAGTCCCTTCGAGAGAAATTGGGAAAGCCAAGGCGCCAAGCGCAAGGTGACGTCGTCGCCGGGTCACGCTAAACCCCGGTCCATGGCTGAACAGAAACAAGGCTGGTTCCAGAGGCTGGCGGGCGGACTGTCCCGCTCGTCCAAGGCGATGACCGAGCAGGTGGCGGAAATCTTCCGCCGGCCGCTGGATCAGGCCCAGCTGGATGCGCTGGAAGAAATGCTGATCGAAGCTGATCTGGGACCCCAGGCGGCGGGCCGGATCACGCGGGCCTTTGGCGAGGCCCGCTTTGGCAAGTCTGCTTCGGAGCAGGAGGTCAAGGAGGCCCTGGCCGAGGCGGTGGCCCGGGAGCTGGTTCCGCGGCAGGGTCTGTTCGATCCGCTATCGGGACCCCGGCCCTATATCGTGCTGTTCATCGGGGTAAACGGCTCGGGAAAGACAACAACGCTGGGCAAGATCGCAGCGGACCTGAAGACGCGGGGCGCCCGGGTGCTCATCGTGGCCGGCGACACCTTCCGTGCAGCCGCTGTGGAACAGCTCAAGGTCTGGGCCGATCGGGCCGGCGCCGACTTCATGTCCAGACCCACCGGCGCTGACGCCGCCGGTCTGGCGTTTGACGCCCTGCAACGCGCCAGGGCCGAGGCCTATGATGTGGTGCTGATCGATACGGCGGGCCGGCTCCAGAACAAGCAGGGCCTGATGGACGAATTGCTCAAGGTCATCCGTGTGGTGAAGAAGGTTGATCCGGAGGCCCCGCATGAGACGCTGCTGGTGCTGGACGCCACGGTCGGGCGCAATGCCCTCAGCCAGGAAAACCTGTTCGGCAACCAGATCGGGGTAACGGGCATCGTCATGACCAAGCTGGATGGAACCGCCAGGGGCGGCGTCCTTGTGCCTGTGGCCCAGGCCTCGGACTCTCCCATCAAGCTGATCGGGGTCGGGGAGGGGATCGATGATCTGCAGCTGTTTGACGCCCGCGCCTTTTCCCGTTCCCTTGTCGGCTTGGAGGCCTGAGGCGTCATGGCATTGAACCTGTCACCCAAAGCCCGGTCCCAGGTGCGCGCCGCCGTGGACTATGGCGGCCTGGTGGTCTTTCTCATCGGCTATCTGGTCACGCGGGACCTTGTCCAGGCGACCTGGTGGCTGGTTGCCGGGTCGGCTGCGGCCCTGGTGCTGGGATTTGCCGTCGAGCGGCGCGTCGCGCCCATGCCGCTGATCGCCGGCGGGGCAGCGCTGTTGTTCGGGGCGCTGACCCTGGTTTTCGACGATCCTCGCTTCATCAAGGTGAAGCCGACCGTGATGAATCTGCTGTTCGGCCTGGTCCTGCTGGGCGGCCTCGCCCTCAAGCGCAACCCCCTGCGCATGCTGATGGGCGAGGCGCTCAACATGAGCGAAAATGTCTGGAAGACCTTCACCCTTCGCTACGGGATTTTCTTTCTCTGCGTGGCGGTTCTCAACGAAATCGTGTGGCGGACGCAGCCGGATGGCGTCTGGGTGTTTTTCCGTTTTCCAGGGCTGATTCTCCTGACTTTGGCCTTTTCTCTCTCCCAGACACCCCTGATCATGCGCGGCATGAAGGAAGTGGCGCCCGAAACCCCTGCGCCGGCCGATCCGGAATAGTCTGTCTTCAAATCGACTTGAACGCGCACTATGGTCCGTATCCGGTCAAAGGCCGGAGGGCGGGATGGGTAAAGACAAGGCTGCTAAACGCGTGATGGTGGCTTCCGTAGGCCATCTGCTCCACCGGGCTGCACAGCGGGCGCTGGACCTTTATGTCGCCGAGGCTGGACCCGGAGCCATAACCCAGAGACAGCATGCGGTTCTGGCGGCGGTCGCCGACCATGAAGGCGCGGCCCAGGCTGATCTGGTAACCGCCACCGGCGTTGATCGCTCAACCCTGGCAGACATGGTGTCGCGGATGATCGACAAGGGACTGCTGGCCCGCGAGCGGTCCACCCTGGACGCCAGAGCCAATGCGGTCAGATTGACTGATGCCGGACGTACGGCGCTGGCCGCGGCCCGGGCCCCCACTCTGGCGGCGGACAGCGCCCTGATGGGCCTGTTGCCCAAGGGCAAGAGGACGGCGCTGCTTGAGGCTCTTGAGACCCTGGCGTCAGGCGAGGCGCCGCCGGCCAAGGCGCCGAAGGTCCCCAAGGCAGCCAAGCCGCCCAAGGCTGAGAAGCCTCCCAAGGGCGAAAAGAAAAAGAAGAAGAAAGACAAGGACCGGGCGCCAAAGCCGGATTGAGCGGCTCCGTGCCCGTCCTGAAAACCGGCGCCCTTCGCAGGCCGGATCCTGTCAGAAAAGCGCCTTTCAGGAAACGCTCAAGAAGGCCGCAGTCGGGGCATGGCCTCCACCATGCCGTCAGATCAGGGCTTCAAACCGAACCAGAGACCAATCGACGGGAATTGACGCTAGCCTGTCAATCCTGACCGGGCTCAGTGAGCATAGGCGCTCGGGTTCGCGGTCGATGAGGCTGAGATCATGGCCGGCCAGAAGGTCTGCTCGGTCTCTTCGCGGTCGTCAGACTTCTGCTGAACAGTCGCCGGGAACAGTTGGTGGACGGCATGGTCGGCATGCTCGCTCCGGGCGGCAATCTCTTCCGGCGTGACCAGCAGGCCAGACCGACCGGCCCAAAGTCCAAGATCCCGTCGCGAGGTGAGGACAGCGATGAAGGGCGATGCCAGAAGCGGCAGGACGATCGGCGCAAACCACAGGACCAGGTGCGGGGCGAGGGTCAGGATCGCGGCGAACAACAGACCCGTGTTGATTTCCCAGCGATGGGCGCGGAAGGCGTCCTGCCAGGACAGGGTTTCACCATCGCGGGTCTGTGCTGACCATCCGGCATCCTTGCCCGACAGGATCTCGGCCACAATACGGGTGTGTCCGACCATCATGACCGGGGCCATGACCGCCGAGTAGGCCGATTCAAAGGCCGCGCTGCGCAGGATGGCCCCCGCGCCGCCAAAGGCCTTGCGTTCCGAAGCCCGGCTGAGGGTCAGGGCCAGACCGAGCAGCTTGGGTCCGACCAGCATCAGGGCGGTCAATACCGAAGCCCAGATGATCGGTTCATATTTTACCGGCGCGAGCAGGCGCCAGTATTCCGGAACCGTCAGGGTGATCTGGGCCTGGATGCCCAGGCCCACAAGCAGGGACAGAAGCCAGATCGGCGACACCAGATAGGACAGGCAGCCGAAGAACAGCTGCAGCCGGTTGATCGGATGCAGGCCGGGCGCCGCAAGCAGGCGAAGGTGCTGAAGGTTGCCCTGGCACCAGCGTCGGTCCCGCTTCATGAATTCCAGCATGGAGGGCGGCGTCTCTTCGGTCGATCCGTCGAGGGCCGGCGTGACATGAACGGCCCAGCCGCCACGGCGCAGCAGGGCGGCCTCCACGACATCATGGCTCAGGATATGACCGCCAAACGGCTTGGGACCTGACAGGACTGGCAGACCGGCGCATTCGGCGAAGGCGCGGACACGGACGATGGCGTTGTGACCCCAGTAGCTGCTCTCGGCGCCGGTCCACCAGGCAAGCCCGGCCGCGGCGACGCGTCCGAACATGCGCACGCTGAACTGCTGGGCGCGGGCATAGAGGGTCTCGGCGCCGACGATCACCGGGGTGGTCTGGATCAGACCGACCCCGGGGTGGCGTTCCATGGCGTCAACCAGCTTCAGGATGGTTTCCCCGGACATGACGCTGTCGGCGTCCAGGACGATCATGTGCGCATAGGCGCCGCCAAACCGGCTGACCCAGTCCGTGATGTTGCCGGCCTTGCGCTCTATGTTCTTGGGCCGGCGGCGATAGTAGGTGTTGCACCGGCTGCGGGCGCGCAGCGCTGAAAACTGCACACGCTCCTGCGCGGCGATGGTCTCGTCCGTCGTGTCGCTGAGGACAAAGAGGTCAAACCAGTGGGCGACTCCCAGGCCGGCCAGGGCCCGTTCGACCTTGGACAGCCGCGCCAGGACGGCCGCCGCGTCCTCGTTGTAGAGCGGCATCAAAAGGGCGGTGCGAACCCGCGGCGTCGGGGCGATGACCGGGAAGTCGAAATGGTCTTCGACCCCGCGGCGAAGCGTGATGAACCCGGCGATAGCGCTGCAGAACCAGGTCGACACTGCGGCCACCAGGACGACAAACAGGGACAGGGCAAACCCCTCCAGGGGCGTAAAGCTGTCCCGGGCGTAGAGCTGGTATGGCGTCAGGGCGATGACAAAGGTCAGCAACAGGCTGGCGCCGAACAGGATGGCGCGGCGCTTGCCGATGCCGATCGGAGAGGTCGCCGGTGCTGCTGCCAGGACAGGGGCGCCCTTGCCCAGGCTCTGACGCGACACGTCGAGCGGGTTCTCGGGCGGCAACCAGGGCTCGCCGAGCGGCGCAGCATTTTCGTATCTTTCGGTTTCGTACCGAAGCGCCAGATTGCTTACGCCGTCCATGCGACCCGTCCGTTGGATGAAATCGTACCGGCCAACAGAATCGCTCGGTCCGTTGCGGAGGGTGAATCCGCAAGGGCCTTCACGACCGCTGAATACCGAGTACGCGCCAATGTTTCCGCCGATCCTGTTGTCCGGGCGTCGCCGGGACCATGCCGGCCCCTCTAGAAGGTGGGCGGTCAGGGCCGGTAACGCACTCATCACGGATACGTTATGTTGCGATGCGGTGGAAGCGGCAAATTCGCTTGGCTGGTGATCTGCGACTTAAAAAATCACTCTCGCGAACCCGGCTGTCCAAGGCCTGCTCAGCCGGCAAGGATTGAAGGTTGATTGGCCTCATCGAGAAGCGCCTGGCGATAGAGGGCCCGCTCAAGACACCAGGCTGCGATTCCCGTCCATCCGACCAGCACGATCGCAAAAACCCGCTCCCACCAGCCGACATTGGCCGGGTTTACGGCGCCGGGCAGAACCATGTGGTTGGTGATGACGGCCAGAGCCGCCATCACGAGGCAGACGACGATCAGAAAGCCCTTGAGTCGCGCCATGTCCCTGATCGGGGCCAGACCCCAGATGAGAAACAAGGGCGCCAGAATGATGCCCAGGCCGAGATTGACCCAAAGATGTCTCGGGTCCGGCCAGACATAGAGGCTGGAAATCACCAGGCCCAACCCGGCGAGCGCAAAACACAGGGTGAGGAAGGCTGAAGCGATTCGGGAGCCGCCCAGGGCGGCGACGCCCATGCCAAATCCAAGTCCGGCAACGGCGGCGGCAATGCCGCTGATCAGGACGCCGCCATTGAAGATCAGCGGCAGGCGAGCCGTCGATCCCCCCAGCTCGCTGAGAAACTGGGTGGCATGATTGAAGCCGGGATAGGCGGCGACGGCCGCCAGCACCGAGAGGATCGCCAGGACAGGCGAAGCCACTCCTATGGCCAGGAGGATCCGTCGCCGGCGAAAGCGCCGGCCCGGCCTGAATGGACCTTCGAGGGTGCGCCACAATACGGCGCCAAAGGCTGACCCGGCGCCCGTCGAGGTCGACGCCAGGGGCTTCAGCCCCCAGAGGGCTCGCAACGGGCCCAGCCTTCGCACCCCTTCATAGACCAACAGGCTGCCGCCAAACGTGAGGGTGATGAAGATCAAGGCTTCGGGAATGGCGGGTAGTTTCAGGGGCGCCAGAACAAACACCGCCAGGACCAGGATCGTCTGGTGGGCAAGGTAGCATGGAAAGATCGCCTCATTCAGATAGCGACGCACCGGCCCGTCTGCGCCCCGCAGATACAGGCTGCCAAAGCCCAGAACCGTGGCCACCGTCGCCCATTGGTTGATGGCGAACATGCTGTTGCGAACGACGCCGCCGAGCAGATTGCCGCCGGGATGAATGTGCAGGGACATCAACAGGACGACCGATACGAAGGCGGTCGCCAAGGCCGCCAGGCGGACCCGCTCCAACTGGGTCCAGACCTGCTCACGGCCCACAAGAACAAAACCCAGCAGGAACACACCCAGGGATGAGGCGTGATTGTACCAGTCTTCCTGTATGCGATTGGTCAGTCCAAACCAGGGAAAAAGCAGTTGGCGGACGATGGCCAGATACAGGATCGGAAGCACCAGAACCCGCCAGCCTGTGAGGGTTCGGTCCAGAACCGTCTCGATCCGGGTCAAAAGCGCCGGCCGGGTCAGAAGCCCGATCGCGGCCAGGCTGTAGAGGCCGATATAGAGGACGAACCACAGGTGATTGATCGGGATGCCATCGGCGATTCCGTTGAAACTGAACTCGCTCAGCCACCACTGGAACGGGTTTCCCGAAAAGCTGCCCTTGCCGAAAGCCTCCGCCCAGGATTGGGGCGGGATCAGAATGAGGACGCCAAACAGAAACGGCGGGACAAGGCGCTCAAGGCGAGCCTTGAAGACCTGTCCGGCGTCAAGTTTGCGGCTCATGAGGCGCAGGGCGGCGCCGGAGACAAAGAACAGCAAGGTCAGGCGCCACGGGGAACTGAGGAGGGTGACCTCCTCCATCCAGACAAAGCGATGGCTGCTGTTGAGATGCCAGTCCCAGGGCGTGTAGACCAGACTGACATGGTAAAGGATCAGCAGCGCCAGGGCGGTGATGCGGATCCAGTCCAGATCGGTTCTTCGGCCCGTGTTGGGGCCCGTGTTGGGGATGTAGTCAGACACCGATCGTCCTATGGCGGCCTGAGGGCAAGTTGTCCACTTTCGAGGACGTTGCGGCCCCCGCTGCCGCAGGCCGGTGACAACCCTCGATCCGCCTAGGCCCCGAAGGCGCCGTGGACGGATGGGGTCTGGTGTTCATTCGGCCGCGCTTCGCCTCGCGCCGTCAGCCAATACATCACCGGCGTCGCCAGTCTGGACAACAGCGTGGAACTCACCAGGCCGCCAATGATCGCGATGGCCAGGGGCGAGTAGAGGCCCGACCGTTCCAGGGCCAGGGGCAGGAGCCCGCCAATGGCTGTCACGGAGGTCAGAAGCACCGGCAGAAACCGCACCTCGCCGGCCCGCTCGATGGCCTCTTTCAGAGGCACGCCCTCCCGGCGAAGCTGTTCGGTGAAATCCACCAGCAGGATGGAGTTTTTGATCTCGATTCCGATCAGGGCGATGATCCCGATGGTCGCCGTGAAGGACAGCGAGTTTCCGGTCATCCACAGGGCCGCCACGGCGCCGAACAGGCCAAGGGGAATGATCCCGGCCACGACCAGGGCGGTCTTGAACTTCCCGAACTCCAGAACCAGCACGGCCATGATGCCAAACACGGCAATGGCGATGGCGGCGCCCAGGCCAGAGAAGCTTTCGGACTGCGCTTCGGCCTGACCGCCATAGGCAAGACGATAGCCTGGCGGCAATGTCAGCCCGGAAAGCCGTTCGGCGGCCGCAGCGGTCACGCCCGACGTCAGATAGCCGGTCTGGACATAGGCCGTGACCGTCGAGGTGCGTTCACGGTCATAGCGATCAATCCGCGCCGGGCTGAGCGTTGCGGTGGGCTGCGAAATGGCCGAGAGGGGCGCGGCCTGTCCCGCTGCGGTCGGCACGAAAATGCCGCCGAGGGCCGACAGATCGTTTCGGCTGGCGCCGCCGGCAGTGGCCATCGGAACGCGCACCTTGACGGCATAATCATCACCGTCTGCGTCGCGGAAACGGGCGGCGTCTTCGCCGGACAGGGCCAGGCGGACCGTCCGCCGCGCCGCACCGGCAGGAACGCCAAGGGCGGCCGCCTTGCCCTCGTCCAGGCCAAGGTCCAGATCGGTCCGGTCCAGACGCAGGGGATTGTCCACGTCCCGGGCGCCAGGCGTCGACTTCAGGATGGCCTCCACCCGTCCCGCCAGGACCTTGAGCACCGTCAGGTCATCTCCCGTCAGTCGAACCGCGATGGGCGCCTCGATCGGGGGGCCATTCTCGAAGACCACAAGGGTAATTCTCGCGCCCGGAAAGCGGGCGAAGGAGTCCCGCAGCCGGTCGAGAACAAGTTCGCTTCGACCCGGTTCCCAGGCCTTCAGCGAGGCATGGACCTCGGCAAAACTGGTGCGGCTTTCTCGCTGTTGCTGGTTGTAGAAGATCTGGGGATTGCCGCGTCCCAGGTTTGCGGAATACCAGGCCACCTCCGGCTCACGGGAAAGGCGTCCTTCGACAAAGCGCAGCGCCCTGTCTGTCCGGGCAAGGGCCGTCCCTTCCGGTGTTTCGATCCTGATCAGAAACTGCGGGGTCTCGGCGGGGGGGAACAGGCTGGATCCGATGGCCTTCAGCATGGGTAGCGAGGTCAGGCAGAGAGCCAGGATCAGGGCGAGGGCCAGCCAGGGGCGGGCCAGCCCTTGATGCAGCAAGGGCGCATAGAGCCGATGAATGCCGCCGTTGATCATCCGAAGCAGGGCGTTGCCTTCGGCCTTTTCATGGCGGGACAGCAGGCGGCTGGCCAGGAAGGGAATAATGGTCAGGGACACGAACAGGGATGCGGCAACCGTGCTGAGCACCGAGACCGGCAGCGACCGGATATAGGCCCCGGCGCCGCCTGGAAGGGCCATCAGGGGCAGGAAGGACAGCATCAACGCGGCTGTGCATCCCATGACCGCCAGGGCGATCTGCCGGGTTCCGTTGATGGCTGCCGAGGTGCGGTCTTCGCCCTCTCGCATGCGACGGGCGATGTTTTCGACGACCACGATGGAGTCGTCGACCAACAGGCCCAGGGCAAGGACAAAGCCCGCGATCGAGAGCTGGTTAAGCGTGAATCCGAAGGCTTGAAGCAGGGAAAGCCCCATCAGCAGCGACAGGGGGATGGACATCATCACCACCACGCCGGCCCGGAATCCCAGCGGCAGGAGCGTTATGAGAACCAGGGTGAGGGCAATGGCAAAATCGCGAAACAGATTGCCCAGACGGTGTCTGACGTTGTTGTCCTGGAAAAAGCCGCGCTCCAGCTTTACCCCCGCGGGCAGGACCCGTTCGTAGTCGTCCAGCGCCGCGCGGATGCCAGTCGTGATCTTGCCCACATCCGCTCCGTCCTTCTGGGTCACGGTCACGAACACGGCGCGCCTGCCATTGAAGCGGGTCAGGTGGGTGGGTTCATCCTCGGCCCAGGCGACCGTGGCGACATCGCGCACCCGCAAAACCTGACCTGCTTCTGCCCGGATGGCCGTGTCGCCGACGGCTTCCAGCGAACCGAACGAGCCACCCGTCTTGACATTGAACCGTCGATCCCCCGCCTGGACGGCGCCGATTGGGGCTTCAGCACCGGCGGACCGGAGCGCATCGGATACCGCTGTCGCGGGGAGGTTCAGGGCGGCCAGCCGCGCCAGATCAAGGGAAACGCGGACCTCGGAATCGGGGACGCCCCAATACCGGGCCTGGCGAACGCCTGGCACCCGCGCCAGCCGTTCGCGGAGGGTGTCGGCGGCCTTTTCCAGCCGGCGCATCGGCAGGGTGGAACTGGTGAGGGCGACCTGGACAATGGCCACTTCGGTGGTGCGGGCGCGTCGGACTTCGAGCCGGGCCAGTCCCTGCGGCAGGGTTCCCCGCAATGCATTCACCTCCCGGACAACCTCATCGTACTTTCGTTCCGGGTCGACGTCCCAGGTGAACTCCACCTGCACATTGGCGGCTCCGTCCTGACTGGTGGATTCGATCTTGACGACGGAATCCAGCCCATCGAGGGCCTCTTCAATCGGATCGGCGACAAGACGCTCCATCTCTGCCGGTTCGGCCCCCGGCAGGATGGCCTGCACCACCACAAAGGGCAGCGGAAAATGCGGATCTTCCGAGCGTGGCGTGCTGAGGAAAGAACTCAGCCCCAGCATGATCAACAAACCGAAGGCGACCAGGGTGAATTGCCAGCGGCGAACCGCAAAGCTCGCGATATCGAGCATTACCTTGCCGCCCCAGCCAGGGTAGCTGCATCAGCCACGCGGACCGTATCGCCGTTCGAAACGAACCCGGCCCCGGCCGTGATCACCCTGGAACCCGGCGGCAGGCCTGAAACCTTTGCGAAGTCTCCGTCAAAACCGCCGAACCCGACCTCCGTGCGGACCGCTCGATTGCTCACCAGCCGCAGGACGCTGGCCCGCTTGCCTTCCGCTTCGAGAATGGCTTCGGCAGGGACGCGGGCGAAGATGCCGGCATCCGGATCCATGACCGCCAGCTTGGCCGTCGCAACAAGTCCGCTGCGAAGGTCGGGCGCCGCGGGCAGCTCGACCTCGACCTCAACGGCGCCGGTTCGCGAGTCAGCCGCTTGTCCGATCTTGACGACCTGGCCTGTCAGGGCCTGGCCAGGAAGAGCGTCAAAGCGGATGTCAGCCGATTGGCCGAGGCGAACTCGCGCCACATCGCGGTCGGCAACGGAAAGTCGCAGGACCAGGGGGCTGGACTGGTCAGCGATCCTGACAACAGCCTGTCCAGGCTGGACGACCTCGCCCTTTTGCGCCTGGCGCGACAGGACAACGCCGCCCGCCGGCGCTGCCAGGCGGGCCCAACGCCGGTCGAAACCGGCAGAATCAAACGCCGCCTGAGCCGATTTCACGGCGCTCGCGCGATCATCCAGACGTGCGCGGCTGACGAACCCCTGATCAAACAACTTTTTGTCGCGGCTCAGATCCCGGCGGGCGCGTTCCAGATCGGCCCCGACCTGGCGTGAGCGGGCCTCGACGCCGGTCGGGTCGATTTCCGCGAGTATCTGGCCCTTGGCGATCACATCGCCTGCATCAACGCTCAAGTCCGTCAAAACCCCGCCGATCCGGAAGGACAGGGTCATCTCGCGACGGCGTTCCAGAATCCCGCTTGCGGTAAGACTGGTATTGGTGCTCCCGAAGTCGACATTGGTGGCTTCAACAGAGGGCGGCGGCGGAGCAGCCGGCTTTTCGGCCTTTGAACCACAGGCCGCGAGTATCGCCGCCGCAGCAGAAATCCAGAGGACCTTCATGGGAAGCCGCCTTGGTCGATCAGTGATAAGTTATCAGTTATCGTTGATCCTGGCTTGTCAAGGCCGTCTGTATGGTCAGACTGTGATCATGACCACGGCGACGATCCGTTCTCCCCGCAAGCGCAAGGGCCATGGCGGTGAGCGCCATCAGGAGATTCTGGACGCAGCCCTTGCGCTGATCTCTCAGC
>CAMAVA010000066.1 GCA_945861515.1 Brevundimonas vancanneytii
TCGACCGAGGCTGTGTAAAAACGCCTTTGGCAGAGAATGACGGGCGTTCGACGGTGGGTCGGGTTTAAGTTCGACGGCTTGGATCAGCGTCGCGCAGACCCGGCAGAGCGTCTTCCTCAGGCCCGGACTGCCTGGAGAAGCGGTGCAACGCCGAAGATCCGGATCATTCTCTTGAGATTGTAAGCCAGGATGTGAAGGCTCATTTCCGTTCGGACTTTTTCGAGAGTTCGGGTGAGGAAGTGTGTGCTTCCCATCCAGGATTTCAGCGTGCCGAAGGGATGTTCGACCGTCTGACGACGCACACCCATGGCGTCAGGCATGCGATCGAGCCGGTCCTGCATCCTGTCCAGGACGCCCTCATGCTTCCAACGCTTCAGGCGCTTGAGCTTGTCCGGCGTGCACCGGGATTTGAGCGGACAGGTGAAGCAAGCAGTCAGGTGACGATATTCGTCCATTTCGTCCTTGCGGGTGGGGCGTCGCCGGCTCTTGGTCAGCTTCTGACCAGTCGGGCAGGTGTAGTGATCGTTCTCGGCGTCGTAGACGAAGTCGCGCCGGGTGAAGAGCACACCCTCGCCAGGCCAGATGGTCTTGGGAATGCAAGGCAGAACGCCGGTGCCTTCACAGGCCAGGACCTGCTCGCCGTTGAAGTAGCCTCTATCGGCCAGGGCTGTGAGTTCGCTGCAACCGGTCGCCGCCTGGGCCTTCAGCGCCATGGGTTCGAGCTGGGTTCTGTCATGACCGACGTTGGTCACCTCGTGGGCCACGATCAGATGATGCTCCGCATCGACGGCGACCTGCACATTGTAGCCGACCATGCCCGTGCCCCGGCCGCTGGTGGCCATGGAGCGGGCGTCGGGATCGGTCAGCGAGACCTGCTTGTCTGGGACGTCCTGAACTTGTTGCTGCAGGACCTTGAGGTCCCGCATCTGCCGCCGCAGGCCCGCGATCTTGTCCGTAATGCGCGTGGTCTTGGCCTCGGCGATGTCGCTGTCCTCACGGTCGGCCCGATCCAGGGCCGTCAGATACCGCGCAATGCTGGCGTCCACCTGCTCCAGGCGTTTGGCGACCTTGGCGACCGTGAAGTTCTTGTCGCGATTGTTGACCGCTTTGAACTTGGAGCCATCGATCGCCACGATCGCCTTGGTGAAGAGGTTCAGCCGGCGGCACAGCTCAATGAAGTGGGTGCACGCCGCCCGGATCGCCGTGCCGTTGTCACGGCGGAAGTTGGCGATGGTCTTGAAGTCCGGCGCCAAGCGGCCGGTCAGCCACATCAGCTCGATATTGCGCTGGGCCTCCCGTTCCAGCCGGCGGCTCGACTGGACGCGGTTGAGATAGCCGTAGAGGTAGATCTTCAAAAGCGTCGACGGATGGTAGGCGGGCCGGCCCGTCGCTGCGGGGCTCACGCCCTCAAAGCCCAGCGCACCTAGATCCAGTTCGTCGATGAAGGCTTCCACCACACGGACCGGATTGTCCTCCGTCACGTAGTCGTCCAGCGATTCCGGCAACAGAAACGACTGACGTCGGTCTCCACCCTCGACGAAACGCCCCATGACCGGCCCTCCGAATGACGAGCCGATTCTAGCAAATCTGCGGGCGTTTTTACACAGGCTGGACCGGTTGCGGACATTGAGGCCCCGGTGCGCGAGAAGTACCTGGCACGAAAGCGCGCGCTGAAACACCTGTGCGCGTCACACCCCCTCGCGTGAACCACCTTCAAGGCTCCAACATCTAGCTAAGTCCGTATATTCTGCCGCCGGCGTCCAGCCCGATGTGGTTTGCGGCCGGTACGCGCGGCAGACCCGGCATGGTGTTGACGGCCCCGCACAGGGCGACGACGAAACCGGCGCCCGCCGAAAGCCGCACCTCCTCCACTGGCAAGACAAAACCGGAGGGCGCGCCGAACACCGTCTCGTCGGCGCTGAACGAATAGGGCGTGCGCGCCATGCAGATCGGCAGGTGACCCGCCCCCTCGGCCTCGAAACGTTCAAGGTCTCGAGTCGCCGCGCGTGAGAAATTCACATCGGCTGCGCGATAAATGGTTTGCGCCACCGTCCGTATCTTGTCGGCCAGGGGCATCTCCAGCGGATAGGTGAAACTCAACGCTCCCGCCGGGTCGTGCTGCGCGTCCGACACGGCCGCCACCGCCCTCGCCAGAGATTCCGCGCCCGCCCCGCCGTCCGCCCAGTGGGTGCAGACATGGGCGTCGACCCCCAGGTTCGCGCACATCCGCACGATTGCAGCCTGTTCCGCAGGCGCGTCGCCGGTGAAGCTGTTGATAGCCACCAAGACTGGCAATCCGAATCCTCGCAGGTTCTCGATATGGCGCGCCAGATTGGCGAAGCCGGCCTCCACCGCAGCAACGTTTTCTGGCGCCAGGCCATCCTGCGGCACGCCGCCCTGCAACTTCAGCGCCCTGACCGTGGCCACGACCACCGCCGCCGAGGGCGCCAGGCCGCTCGACCGGCATTTGATGTTGAGGAATTTCTCGGCGCCGAGGTCCGCGCCGAATCCGGCCTCCGAAACTACGAACTCCCCAAGGCGCAGTGCGGCCTGCGTGGCGATCACCGAGTTGCAACCATGTGCGATATTGGCGAACGGGCCGCCGTGAACGAAGGCCAGCGTCCCTTCGATGGTCTGAACCATGTTGGGCAGGATGGCCTCGGCCAACAGGGCGCCCATCGCGCCCCCCGCCTCCAGGTCGCCTGCCGTGACCTTGTGACCCGCCATGTTGCGCCCGACCACTATTCGCGCCAGCCGTTGGATCAGGTCGGTCGAACCGTCGGCCAGGCACAGAATGGCCATCACCTCGCTGGCGACGGTGATGTCGAATCCCGTCTCGCGAGTTGGCCCGTTCTTGCCGTCGCCCAGCGCGACCGCGATCTTGCGCAAGGCCCGGTCGTTCATGTCCACCACGCGCCGCCAGCTGATCTTGCGCGGGTCGAGCCCCGCTCCGCCGCCCCAGTAGAGCTGGTTGTCGATGATGGCGGCCAGAAGGTTGTGGGCCGCGCTGATCGCGTGGAAATCGCCGGTGAAATGCAGATTTATCCGGTCCATCGGCAGGACCTGGGCATAACCCCCTCCGGTCGCCCCGCCCTTGCGGCCGAACACCGGTCCCAGCGACGGCTCGCGCAAGGCGACCACGGTCTTTCTGCCGATCCGGTTCAGCGCGTCTGCCAACCCGATGGTGGTGGTGGTCTTGCCTTCTCCCGCGGCCGTCGGATTGATGGCCGTGACCAGGATAAGTCGTCCCTGTGGCTGACCTGCCAGCCGGTCCAGGCCTTTCCGCGAGAGCTTGGCGATGTGATGACCGTAGGGTTCCAACTCATCAGCCGCGACGCCAAGCGACGCGGCGATCTCCGCGATGGGTTTAAGCGTCGCGGCGCGGGCGATTTCGAGATCTGTGCTCATAATCCATGATGTCCGAACAGGAGCTGGTTGGGCAAGGGGGGCCTGGACGTGGAGCGTCACCAGGTTGTCCTCGGAGGGGGCCAGAGTTTGCCGAGCGGCCCTGGAGAGGCAGGCAGCTTTACCGAAGTGGCGCGTCGGGCCCGGATCCAGTAGGGCCGGCCGGTTCTGCAAGGCTTCGGAGGGCGATAGACCCTGGCTGAACTAAGGGCCGTTCGGGCGCTGACCGCCGCGACGTTTCAACATCTCCTCGGACCTGTTCTGAGCTTCGAACGGATCCAGGGCTTGCGGTCCGGCGCCCGGGGTTGCGACACTGTCGCTTCCCGTCAGCGATCCCGCCATATTCGGAAAGTTACCATGCCCAACGCCATCGGATACGCGGCCCGCGACGCCTCGACGCCCCTGTCGGCCTTTCACTTCGAGCGGCGGGCCCTGCGGCCGGACGATGTGCGGATCGACATCCTCTATTGCGGAGTCTGCCATTCGGACCTGCACCAGGCGCGCAATGACTGGGGCGGCACCCTCTATCCCTGCTGTCCCGGCCACGAGATCGTCGGTCGTGTGTCGGCGGTCGGGCCCCAGGTGCGCAAGTTCAGGGAAGGCGACATGGCCGCCGTCGGCTGTCTGGTGGACAGCTGCATGACCTGCGACCAGTGCCTGAAGGGCGAGGAACAGCTCTGCCGCAACCGCTCGACCGGAACCTATAACGGCAAGGACCGGATCACCGGCGAGGTCACCTATGGCGGCTATACCGACCATATCGTGGTGCGGGAGGCGTTCGTCCTGAAGGTGCCGGACGGCCTGGACATCACCCGCGCCGCCCCGCTGCTCTGCGCCGGCATCACCACCTATTCGCCCCTGCGCAAATGGAACGCCGGACCCGGGACCCGGCTTGGCGTCGCGGGCCTGGGCGGGCTTGGCCACATGGCGGTCAAGCTGGGGGTCGCCATGGGGGCGGATGTCACCGTCATCACCGGTTCTCCCGGCAAGCGGGACGACGCCTTGGCCCTGGGCGCGCACCGCGTCCTGCTGTCCGGCGAGCGGGACGCCATGAAGGCCTCGGCCAGCAGCTTTGACCTGATCATCGACACCATTCCGGTGGCCCACAAGCTGCAGCCATACCTGCCGTTGCTGGACATCGATGGCAGCCTGGTGATCGTCGGGGCCATAGCCGAACTGCCGCCCTTCCATAGCGGCCTGCTGCTGGGCGGCCGGCGGCGGGTCAGCGGCTCCCCCATCGGCGGCATCGCCGAGACCCAGGAGATGCTGGACTTCTGCGCGGAAAAGGGCGTGCTGCCGGACTGCGAGACCATCGACATCCAGGACATCAACCACGCCTATGAGCGGATGGAGCGCTCCGACGTGAAGTACCGGTTCGTGATCGACATGGCGTCCCTGGCCCGGGAAAAACGCGCCGCCTGAGCAACGCGCCGCCTGAAGCGTGTCAGGCGGACAGGGTTTCCTGGAACCGCACCGGCTCGCCAAGGGCCGGTGCGACCACCTCGTCATCCCGCATCACGACCCGGCCGCGGATGATGGTCGCCATGGGCCAACCGGTGACCTCCAGTCCGTCAAAGGGCGTCCAGCCGCTGCGGGTGGCCATGTCTGCATGGCGCAGGGTGCGGCGGGCCTTGAGATCGACGATGGTCAGGTCGGCGTCATAGCCCTCGGCCAGGCGGCCCTTGCCCGCGATGCCGAAGACCCGCTGCTGGCCATGGCTGGTCAGGTCGATGAACCGCTCCAGGGTCAGCCGGCCTTCCGCGACATGGTTGAGCATCACCGGCACCAGGGTCTGGACCCCCGGCATGCCGGACGGCGATGCGGGATAGGGCCGGGCCTTTTCCTCAAGCGTGTGGGGCGCATGGTCCGAGCCAAGCACATCGGCCACCCCCATGGCGACGCCGCGCCACAGGCCCGCCCGGTGATGCGCCTCACGGATGGGCGGGTTCATCTGGGCCAGGCCCTTGAGCCGCTCATAGGCCTCCGGCCCCTCGAGCGTCAGATGCTGGGGCGTCACCTCGACCGAAGCGACATCCTTGTGCCTGGCCAGGAAGGCGATCTCTTCAGCAGTCGTCACATGCAGGACATGGATACGCTTGCCGACCTTCCGGGCCAGCCGCACGAGGCGTTCGGTGGACCGGATGGCGCTTTCGGCGTCCCGGACCTCGGGATGGCTGGTCCAGTCGCCGGTCCGGGCCAGGGGCCGGCGCTCGGCCAGGCGATATTCGTCCTCGCTGTGGAAGGCGGCCCGGCGGTTGATGCTGCGCAGCACCGCCTCGACCCCCTCGTCATCCGCCACCAGCAGGGTGCCGGTCGAGGCGCCCATGAAGACCTTGATGCCGCAGCAGCCCGGCAGGCGCTCCAGCTCGCCCAGGAAGGCCGCGTTCTCATGGGTGCCGCCCATATAGAAGGCGTGGTCGCAGTCCATCCGCCCCTTTGCCCGGGCCAGCTTGTCGGCAAGTGCATCGGGATCGGTGGTGGTGGGTTCTGTGTTGGGCATCTCGAACACGGCGGTGACACCGCCCAGCACGGCTGCCCGGCCGCCGGTCTGCAGGTCTTCCTTCCATTCCAGGCCCGGCTCGCGGAAATGCACCTGGCTGTCGATCACCCCCGGAAGGACCGTCAGGCCCGTCGCATCGAACACCTCTCCGGCCGAGGCCTGGCCCAGGTCGCCGATCGCTGCGATCTTGCCGGCGATCACCCCCACATCAGCCCGTCCCCGGCCCGAATGATTGGCGACCTCGCCGCCGCGGACGATCAGGTCAAAGGTCTGGGGCATGGCGTCGAGCCTCGTTCTGCGCGGGTTCGGAGCGCTTCAGCAGCGCCGTGGCGGCCTCTACCACCGTGTCGACCTGAAGGTCCATCATATGGCCGATGGTCTGGTTCAGGCCCGGATCGACGTCCCGGAACTGCTCGAAGGTCCGGGGCCCCCGGACAACACAGCCCCTGGGCCCCCAGGGCGCATAGAGCCGGTCGTCCGACGGACCGAACAGGCCGACCGTCGGGGCCCCCGCCGCCGCCGCCAGATGCATCAGTCCGCTGTCATTGCCGACAAACAGGCTGGCGCGCTTCAGGACAGCGTGAACGCTGAGCAGGTCCAACTGTCCGGTCAGGTCCAGACACTGGTCGCGGGGCAAGGACCGCCGCAGTTCATCGACATACCGAATGTCTTCGGGCCCGCCCAGGATGACCAGCCGCCCGCCGGCCAGGGGTCCGTCCGGCGAGATCAGCCGCTTGGCGGTGCTGGCGAAGCGATCCAGCGGCCAGGTCTTGCCGAACCAGTTGGCCGCAGGCCCCATGGCGAGGATCGGTCCCCCGTGACCCAGAAGCGCATCCGCCGCCGCCTGCCGCTCGTCAGAAACATAGAGAAAGGGCGGCGGAGGATCGTTCTCCAGCTTCAGAAGCCGCGCGGCCTCGATCACCTTGTGGACCGGCTCGCCGCCCGACTTGCGGTGAATGGCCCGCCGCCGTGTTTTCAGAAAGCGGTGGATCGCCGAGCCGCGGGTATCGACCACCAGGCCCCAGGCCGTGTTGCGCACCTGGTTCCAGAGCTTGAACCAGTGGCCGGAGCCCTTTTGCTTCTGCATGACGATCAGGCTGTCCAGGCCTGGCACATCGGCAAAAAGCGGCGCCGCCGCAGGGCCGACCGCAATGGTAAAATGGGCGCGAGGAATTTCCTCCGCCAGTTTGCGGATCAGGCCGGACGCAAGCACCGCGTCACCGATACGGCCCGGGCCAATGAACAGAATCGGGAAGGGCTGGGGAGCCATTTGTAGGATCATAGACTGCTTCCCTCTGGCGAAACATCGTCCTTGCAGCCACTTATGGGGGAATGGACGCTGCTTCGCCCGAGACCGCTTCGAAACCGCCCTGCTTTGTGGCCCTGAAAGACCGCGCCCTGCTATCGGTCGACGGCCTCGACAGCTGTGACTTTCTCCAGGGACTGCTCACTCAGGACCTGGCCAGCCTGGCCCAGGGCGAGCTTCGATATGCTGCGCTGCTGACGCCCCAGGGCCGTCTACTGCTTGACCTGTTCATCTTGGGAACCGCGACCGGGGTGTTGCTGGACGTGGCGGCCGACCGTCGCGATGATCTGATCCGTCGCCTGACCCTCTATCGCTTGAGGGCAAAGGTCACCTTCTCGGTCGATGACCGATCCGTCGTCGCCCTACTGGGCGACTGCGCGGACATGAGCGGCTGGCTGCCGGATCCCCGACTGGCCGACATGGGATGGCGGGGTTATGGGCTGGAACAGCCACAGGGCGCGATTTACGGCAGTCCCAACGACTACCAGATCCATCGGACGGCCCTGGGAATCCCCGACATGGCCGATTTTGGCGAGGACGCCACCTACCCGATCGAAGCCGATCTGGATCTCCTGAACGCCATCGATTTCAGGAAAGGCTGCTTCGTCGGGCAGGAAACGACCAGCCGGATGAAGCGGCGCGGTCAGATCAAGAGCCGCATGCTTCCGATCTCCGGCCTTGAAGGTCCGCTTGAAACCGGAGCGGAAGTCCTCAAGGGCGAGCTGCGGGCCGGAGAGGTCAGGTCGACCCATGGTATCGCCGGTCTTGCCCTGATGCGCCTGGACCGGCTGGACGGCGTCCTCTCGGTGAACGGGCGTGCGGTCGAGGTCCGCTATCCGGACTGGATTCCCCGGACCGCCTGACGCACCCGGGGTACCGGGACGGGTCAGTTTGCCAGAGCGCTCAGACTGCTGGAGGGTCCCGTAAGGGGACCCTTGTAGCCGCCGGCCACAAAGACATCGAAGGCCGTTGGATCAGCATCGACAACCACACCCTTCAGGGGCGGGGCCCGATAGGCTTCGCCGGCCTGCAGGACGTTCGAGAAATAGACCGAGCCGTCCTGGCCGCGCACAACAAGGGTTGCATTGCGGCGTGCCTGGATGAGGACCGTTGCTGCCGGTGACTGGCCGGCGCCGTAGATCTGGCCGTTGGCGCGGAAAGGCGTTCCCGGAGCCATGGACAGGGCGACAGCCTGGGCTTCAGCCCGGGCCTTGGCATCAAGCTCGGAGGGCTGCGCCGCGCCATCTTGGCCCGTCGGCAGGCCAGGGGTTTCGTAGAGATTGGGCGTTGTCGACTCCACCGGCGGCGGCAGCGGCGCGCCGACAGCCAGGGGTCCCTCGGGTGTCGCCGCAGGGGCGACCGGTGCAGAAGCCACGGGGGCGACCGCCGCATGGGGCGTCTTGTCGGTGATTCCGCGCTGGGCGATGTTCCAGAGCACGATGGCGGCAACGATCAGCACCCCGAAGGCGAGGATCAGGCCAAGGCGCGGGTCGCGTTCCCGGCGAACGCCGATGGGCGCCCGCAGGCCTTCGTCATGTTCCGGGAATTCCTGCCGGAACCGCTCGACAGCGGCCTCTGCGTCCAGGCCCAGGTGACGGGCATAGGCCCTTACGTAACCGACGGCAAAAGGCCGGGAAGGAAGCTCGTCCAGCCGCATGGCTTCGAGGGCCGACAGGTAGGTCTGGCGAATCCGGGTGGCGTCCGCCAGGTCCTGCAGGGAAACACCGTGAAACTCGCGGACGGTTCGCAGAGCCGACCCCAGATCGGGACCATCCATCAGGTCGGGCGCACTGCTGCGCGGCGCCTCGGATGGGTCGAACTCACCGGTCCTGTACAAAGCCGTAACCCCGCCGATATCAAGCGCCATGACCAGGCAACCCCCACTCACCGTGCATGTGCGGCCTCGCCTTTCGGGCGAACCGTCCACCTTGGGTATTCCCTCTAGCGGGAAACCTTAACGATAAATTGACGGTATCAAAATTTCGCCTGAATTTCAATGCGCTAACCCCCGCCTGAACAATCCTCAGACGGCGACGTACAATTTTCGGGCCAAAGTCTCGATCTCGTTGCGAACCGTGCCTGCGGCGCCCTTGATCAAGGCATTTACGCCCTTGGCGGCAGCTACCCGATCGCAGGAAAGCACCATCTGCTTGACAGGACCAATGCCCGCCGGGGGCATGGACAACCGGTCGAAACCCAGCGCCGTCAGGGCGAAGGCCTCCAGCGGCCGGCCGGCCATTTCGCCACAGACCGAGACCGGCGTTCCCGTTTCGACACAGGCGACCTGGATCTGCTTGAGGGCCCTCAGGGCCGGCGGCGACAAGGGATCATAGCGGTCCGCGACCCTGGGATTGCCGCGATCCGCCGCAAACAGATACTGCATCAGATCATTGGTCCCGACGCTGACAAAGTCGGTCATGGGCAGCAAGGCGTCCAGATGCCAGATCAGGGACGGGGCCTCGATCATCGCCCCGACATCCAGCCGTGAGGGGGCTGGACGTCCCCTCCGCTGGGCCCAGGCGATCTCGTGGTCCACCATGGCCCGGGCCGCGCGGAACTCATCCACATTGGCGACCAGCGGAAACATGATCCGCAGGGGACGGCCCTTGGCGGCCCAGATCAGGGCCCGGATCTGCATCCGCAACAGGGCGGGCCGGTCCAGCCCCATCCGCACGGCGCGCCAGCCCAGGGCCGGGTTCTCTTCCCGTTCGGCCTCCATGTAGGGCAGCAGCTTGTCGCCGCCCAGATCCAGGGTGCGGAAGGTGACAGGCATGCCATTGGCCGCCTCGAAGACCTTTTGATAGAGGCTGGTCTGGGCCTCCAGCCTGGGCAGTTCCTCGGCCACCATGAACTGGAACTCGGTGCGGAACAACCCGATCCCCTCGGCGCCGGTCTCCCGCAGGATGTCCAGATCGACCGCAAGGCCGGCATTCATCAGCAGGGTGATCTTGGTTCCATCGCGGGTGAAGGCCGGCGTGTCGCGAAGCTTGGCGAACTCGGCCTTGCGCTGGGTCCGGACGTCCAGCCGCGCATTCATCGCCTTGATGACGTCGGGCCGGGGCCGCAGGAAGGCCTCGCCCGTCTCGGCGTCGACAATGACGGGATCGCCTTCGGAGACCCGGTCCCTCAGGCCCGACAGCCGGCCGACGCATGGAATGTCCAGCGCCCGGGCGACAATCGCCGCATGGCTGGCCGTCGAGCCCTCCTCCAGCAGGATGCCCTTGAGGCGCGTTCGGTCATATTCCAGCAGGTCGGCCGGCCCCAGGTTCCGGGCGATCAGGATGGCGTTTTCAGGCAGTTCCCGCCGCACCCCGACATCGCCCGCCAGATGGCGCAGCAGCCGGTCGTTCAGGTCCTCCAGGTCATGCAGGCGTTCGCGCAGATAGGGGTCCCGGGCCTGTCCCAGACGGGCGCGATGTTCCGAACGCACCCGTTCCACCGCCGCCTCGGCGGTCAGGCCGGACCGCACGGCCTCCTCGAGCGACCGGTTCCAGCCCCGGTCATGGGCGAACATCCGGTAGGTGTCCAGCACCTCGAAGGAGGCGCCGATCAGGCCGCCCTCGCCGTCCAGCATCTGGTCGATCTGGCGATGCAGGCCGCTGATCGCCGTCTGCAGCCGAAGCTCCTCGGCCACGGAATCTTCCGACAGCAGATGGCCGACCGCGACCGGCTGTTCATGCAGAACCACCACGCCCAGGGCCAGGCCATCGGCAAACTTGGCGCCCTTGAGCCGTTCCGGCCTGTGGGGCGCAATCTCGACGTCCTTGAGCTCGACCTCGGCCAGCAGCCCGCCGGCCCCGACCAGCTCGGCCAGGACCATGGCGATGATCTGGAGGTCCTCGACCTCCTCGTCGCTATAGGTCCGGGTGGTCTTGTTCTGGACGACCAGAACCCCGATCGCCCGGCCGCCACGCAGCAGCGGCACACCCAGAAAGGCGTGGAACGGGTCCTCGCCGGTTTCCGGGCGATAGGCGAAGGCCGGATGGTTGGGCGCATCGGACAGGTTCAGCGGCCGTCCGAAGCGGACAATCTCGCCGACCAGGCCTTCGCCGGACTTCAGCCTTGTGACATGCACCGCTTCCCGCGCCAGGCCTTCGGTCGCGAACAGTTCCAGATCTCCCGGCGCACGGCGCAGATAGAGGGAGCAGACCTCGGCGACCATGGACCGGGCGATGATCCGCACCACCATGTCCAGCTTGATCTGGGCCGGCGCCTCGCCCGCCATGGCTTCACGGATCTGCCGCAGCAGACCGCGCGATCCCCTTATGGCCAGGCCAGAAGCGCCCATTCCCGTCGTGCCTCCCATTTTGAGTTTTTAGTCTAGCAGAGTTCCGTGCGGGAACCGTGACGCTGTAAGCTGTCCGGCGCAAGTGCCGTCGGAATGCGCTCAGATCGCGGAGGTTTTGCGGCAAACGATCGGGATTTCAGCGCCTCGGCCAAGGCCCGGGATGGCCGCCAGACTTCACGCCCTCGTTCTTCGGCCCCTCTTTCGCCGGACTGCGGGCTCGCCTAACCTTGGGTTCAGCGGGGTACTGTATCATGAGCGCAACCGAAACCGGGGCTGACGGCCAGAGTCCCACGGATCTGACCACCCCGGGCCTGACTCCCGTGCAGCGCCTGAGGGCGATCCTGGGCGGATCGGCGGGCAACCTGGTCGAATGGTACGACTGGTTCGCCTATTCCGCCTTCTCCATCTATTTCGCCAAGGTCTTCTTTCCGGCCGGCGACACCACCGCCCAGTACATGAAGACCGCCGTGGTGTTCGCCGTGGGCTTTGGCGCCCGGCCGGTCGGCGCCTGGCTCATGGGGCTCTATGCCGACCGGGCCGGTCGCAAGGCGGCCCTGACCGTGTCGGTCGCCATGATGTGCGCCGGGTCCCTGGTCATCGCCCTGGCGCCGGGCCATGCCCAGATCGGCGGCGCTGCAGCGGTCATCCTGGTGCTGGCCAGGCTGCTCCAGGGACTGTCGGTCGGCGGCGAATATGGCGCCAGCGCCACCTATATGAGCGAGATGGCCGGCCGCTCCCGCCGCGGCTTCTGGTCCAGCTTCCAGTATGTGACCCTGATCATGGGCCAGCTCATGGCGGCCCTTGTGCTGGTCATCCTGCAGCAGACCCTCGACAAGGAGCAGCTCTCATCCTGGGGCTGGCGGATTCCCTTCTTCATCGGCGCGGCCCTGGCCGTGGTGGTCTTCTGGATGCGCCGGAGCATGGAAGAGAGCGCCAGTTTCCAGGCCGCCCAGGCAGACCCCCAGCCCCGGGGCCGCACCATGTTGCTGTTCCTCAAATACCCCAAGGAAACGCTGGCCATCATGGGCCTGACCGCGGCGGGCAGCCTGGGCTTCTATGCCTACACCACCTACATGCTGAAATTCCTCGAGAATACGGCCGGATTCTCCAAGGAAGCAGCCGGGGCCATCAACCTGGCGACCCTGGTCGGCTTCATGATGATCCAGCCCCTGTTCGGCGCCCTGTCTGACCGACTGGGGCGGAAGGCCATGCTGATCACCGCCTTTGGACTGGGCTCCCTGATCGCCGTGCCGGCCTTTACCCTGATCGGCGGGACCAACAGCTGGGGCCTCGCCTTCGGGCTGATCCTGGGCGCCCTGATCGTCCAGTCGGCCTATACCTCGATCAGCGCGGTGGTGAAGGCCGAGCTGTTTCCGGCCCATGTCCGGGCCCTGGGAGTCGCCCTGCCCTATGCCATCGCCAACGCGATCTTCGGCGGGACGGCGGAATATATCGCCCTCTGGTTCAAGAGCATCGGCCAGGAGAGCGGCTTCTACTGGTATGTCTCCGCCGTCATGGCCGTCGCCCTGCTCGTGTCCCTGCTCATGCGGGACACCCAGAAGACCAGCCTGATCCAGGAGGACTGATCCATGCTGTCCATTCCGGACCTGGCCGCCCTGGGGTTCTTCCTGCTTTGCTGGTCCTGCTACGAGCCCGTCCTGCAGTGGATCCGCGGCAAGGACGGCGTGCTCAACACCGACATGTCGCGGCTGCGGGTGGCCTGGATGATCGAGATGTCCCGGCGCGAGAGCCGGTTCATCGATGGCCAGCTGCTGGGCCATGCCCTCAACTCCGCCTCCTTCTTCGCCTCCTCCAACCTGCTGCTGATCGCCGCCTCGGCCGGCGTGCTGTTCGGCGGCGAGGACGCCTTTCGCAGTGTCTCCAGCCTGGCCCTGATCCGCACCAGCACCCGGCTCCTGTTCGAGACCCAGCTGGCCCTGGTGCTGATCACCCTGGCGCGGGGCCTGCTGGATTTCATCTGGTCAATCCGCCAGATGAACTACACCCTGACCATCATCGGCGCGGCGCCCGAGCCCCGGGAGGGCGAGGACTGGCCGGCCTCGGCATCCTTGCGGGACGGTCTGGGCCAGGCGGCCGCCCAGGTGCTGAATGGCTCCCTGACGGCCTTCAATGCCGGGGTGCGCGGCTACTATTTCGCGCTTGCCGCAGCAGCCTGGATGTTCGGGCCCGTCGCCCTGACCCTGGCGACGGTCGGCGCCGTAGGCCTGCTGGCCTGGCGACAGACCTACAGTCCGGCAGCCAAGGCCATCCACCGCCTGCGGGAAACCCTCGACAAATCGGGCATTGAATAGCGGCTCAGCCCGCCACGACCCTGACGCAGGTCGCCGCTTCCAGCGCCCGCTGGCGTGCCTGGTCGGTGTCTTCGCCCCGCGCCAGGGCCACGCCCATGCGCCGCCGCTCGAAGGCTTCCGGCTTGCCGAACAGCCGCAGGTCGGCCGTCGGGACCTTCAGCGCCTCGGCGACCCCCTCGAACGCCACGCCCTGGGCCTCCATGCCGCCATAGATCACCGCGCTGGCGCCCGGCTCGCGCAGGCTGGCGTCGACCGGCAGCCCCAGGATCGCCCGGGCATGGAGGGCAAACTCGCTGTAGGTCTGGGTGGCCAGCGTCACCAGGCCGGTGTCGTGGGGCCTGGGGCTGACCTCGCTGAACCAGACCTCGTCGCCGCTGACAAACAGCTCGACCCCGAACAGGCCCCGGCCGCCCAGCGCCTCGGTAACCCGGGCGGCCATGTCGCGGGACCGCTCCAGGGCCAGGGGGCTCATGGCCTGGGGCTGCCAGCTTTCCACATAGTCGCCCTTGACCTGCCGATGCCCGATGGGCGCGCAGAAGCTGGTCTCGATCTCGCCATCCGCGCCCAGGGAGCGAACCGTCAGCTGGGTGATCTCGAAGTCGAAATCGATCCGCCCCTCGACGATCACCCGGGCCTGTTCGACCCGGCCGGCCGACAGGGCATAGGCCCAGGCGGCCTCGATCTCGGCCTCGTCTCGGACAAAGGACTGGCCCTTGCCCGAGGAACTCATCACCGGCTTGACGAAACAGGGATAGCCCACCGCCCTGGCCCCGGCCATCAGCGCCTCCAGGCTGGAGGCGAACCGGTAGGGACTGGTCGGCAGGCCCAGCTCTTCGGCGGCCAGCCGGCGGATGCCCTCACGGTTCATGGTCAGCTGCGCCGCCCGGGCGGTCGGGATCACCACCGCCAGGCCGTCCGCCTCGATCCGCGCCAGTTCGTCCGTCGCAATCGCCTCGATCTCCGGCACAATCAGGTGCGGCCGCTCGGCCAGGACCAGGGCCCGCAGGGCGGCGGCGTCGGTCATGGCGATGACATGGCTGCGATGGGCCACCTGCATGGCCGGCGCATCGGCATAGCGGTCCACGGCGATCACCTCGACCCCCAGCCGCTGCAGCTCGATGGCCACCTCCTTGCCCAGCTCGCCCGAGCCCAGGAGCATGACCTTGACGGCGCTGGCGGAGAGAGGCGTGCCGAGTTTCATGACATTGAGACTCCGAGGGAGAAGGTTGGACGAGGTTTGCGTGCTTCGACACGCGGCGTGCCGCCGCTACTCAGCATGACGAATATCTGGCAATTACAATAAGTTCGTCATGCTGAGTAGCCTGCGCAGCAGGCGTGTCGAAGCACGCACTCTCGTGGCCTCACGCGCCCCGTCGCCACCGGCTGACGGACAAAGCAGGCAGGTCTTCGAAACGCCCGGCGATCACCGCCTGCTTCTTGGACCTGCTCCAGCGTTTGACCTTGCGCTCCCAGTCGATGGCGTCGTGGATAACTTGAAATTCGGCGATGTAGACCACCGCCACCGGCAAGCGCGAAGAGGTGTAGCCTTGAAAGGTTCCGGCGTGATGCTGGGCGATCCTCTGGTCAAGTTTGGTGGTGCAGCCGGTATAGTAGCTGCCGTCAGCGCATTCGAGGATGTAGACCCAGGCAGCCATGATCGTCTGGTTGCTCGCCGTTTGCGTGCTTCGACACGCGGCGTGCCGCCGCTACTCAGCATGACGAATATTTGGCAATTACAATAACTTCGTCATGCTGAGTAGCCTGCGCAGCAGGCGTGTCGAAGCACGCACCCCGCCTACAGCTTCGCCTTCGCCGCCGCCGCCACGGCCTCCGCCGTAATGCCAAATTCCTTGTACAGCCGCTCATAGGGCGCGCTGGC
>CAMAVA010000067.1 GCA_945861515.1 Brevundimonas vancanneytii
TCGCGCCAGGGGCGGCCCTGCGCTTCTGGAGGACAGTCATCTTGAAGGCAGCCATCGCCATTCTGGCCCTTAGCGTCACGATCGGCTTGTCCGGCGTCGCGTTTCCGGTCCTGGCCCGCTCGGGCCCGCCGTCTGTTGCTGCGCCCCAAACTGCCGAAGGCATGGGTGTGGTCAAGTCGATGAACCCGGCCGCCGGGACGGTCGTGCTTCAGCACGACCCCATCGCCGCCTTGAAATGGCCGGCCATGACCATGGCCTTCAAGGTCGAAACCGCGGCTGTACTCTCAGGGGTAGCGGTCGGCAAACGGGTCCATTTCATGCTCAAGAACGTGGGTGGCAAGCCCGTCGTCACCCAGATCCATGTGCTGGACTAGAGTGCTGCTTTGGCGCGCTGGTCCTGGAACGGTCCGATGACGGATCCTGTGCGCCGCTCTCTTTTGAAGTCGGCCGGCCTGTTCGGCGCGGGACTGGCTACGTCCAGCCTTTTCCCGGCCTGGGCGCAGAGTCAGTCTCCTGGACTGCCAAAGGAACAAGCCACCCTGTCCGGCCCGGATATCAAGCTGAGCATCGGCCATGCCAGCTGGACCGTAGACGGTCGAAAGGGCCACGCGGTCACCACCAATGGCACGGTTCCAGGTCCCTTGATCCGCCTGACGGAAGGCCAAACGGCCCGCATCGCCGTCACCAATACCCTGGACGAAGACAGCTCGATCCACTGGCACGGGCTGTTGCTGCCGTTTCAGATGGACGGCGTGCCGGGCGTAAGTTTTCCTGGCATCGGCCCGGGCGAAACCTTCATCTATGAATTCCCCATCCTGCAGTCCGGGACCTATTGGTATCACAGCCATTCAGGCCTTCAGGAGCAGGAGGGTCATTATGGGCCCATCGTCATCACGCCCAAGGAGATCGACCCGGTCGCCTGCGATCGCGAGCATGTCGTGGTGCTGTCGGACTATTCGTTCCTGCATCCGCATGAGATCTACCGGACCCTGAAGCAGAAGCCCGGCGCCTTCAACGCACAGAAGCAGACCTTTGCCGGACTGCTGGCAGGGCGTGACCAGGGCCTGGAGGACCGGGTGGCGTGGGGCGCCATGCGGATGGATCCCACGGACATCTCGGACGTCACCGGGTCGATCTATACCTATCTGGTCAATGGCCACGGGCCGAAGGACAACTGGACCGGCCTGTTTCGGCCCGGCGAGCGGGTCAGGCTGCGGATCATCAATGCCGCGGCCATGACGATCTTCAATCTGCGGATTCCCGGCCTGCGCATGACCGTTGTCCAGGCCGACGGTCAGAACATTCGTCCGGTCTCCGTGGAAGAACTCCAGATCTCCGTTGCAGAGACCTTCGATGTCATTGTTCAGCCATCGGAGGACAGGGCCTATGGCCTGGTCGCCGAGGCGGTTGATCGCTCCGGCATGGCCTGCGGCACCCTTGCGCCGAGAGCAGGGCTGGTCGCGGCCGCCACGCCCCTGCGCCGGCGACCGGTCGCCTCGATGCGCGACATGGGGATGGATATGGGCGGCATGGACCACAGCGCTCATGTTGGAGGGGGCGGGGGTGGCGCTGACGGCATGCAGATGGACATGTCCGGCATGGACATGTCGATGCGCAATCCGGACAACGCCCTGCAGGTGGCCATGGGTCCGGGCGTCCAGTCGATTTCACCGATGCCTGTGGACCGGACCGGAGAGCCTGGCCAGGGCCTGGAGGACGTCGGCCACAGGGTTCTGGTCTATTCAGACCTGGAAGCGCTCGAGCCCAACCCCGATCCGCGCGCCCCGTCCAGGTCGATCGAGCTTCATCTGACCGGCAACATGGAAAGGTTCATGTGGTCGTTCGACGGTGAAGCCTTCAGCGAGGTCACCAAGCCGATCCCCTTTCGCCTGAACGAACGGGTGCGGGTGACGCTGGTCAACGATTCCATGATGTCCCACCCGATGCATGTTCACGGGCATTTCTTCGAGCTTCTTGTCGGCCCCGAGGGGCGCCATCCCCGAAAGCACACCGTCAATGTCGCGCCGGGCGGCAAGGTGACCTTCGACATGACAGCGGATGCACAGGGTGATTGGGCCTTTCACTGCCACATGATGTATCACATGCATGCGGGCATGTTCCGGATCATCAGTGTCCGGCCTGACCCGGCAGACGGCCGATGACGCGGACCTGGTCCCTCGCATCGCTCTTGGTCCTTCTGGCCAGCCCGGCCTTTGCCCAGCACAGGCATGATGAGATTCCTTTGCCAGCTCCTGTGGCGGCGGCATCAGCTTCGCCTGCCGGCAGCGGCACGGATCACGACGTCGAAGCCATGCCCGCCATGGACTGGCCTACTGAAATTCCGGCTGGTGGCTCAACCAAACAGGCTGTCCCGGGCATGGATCACGCCGCCCATGGGCATGGCGCCGAGGCGCGCGATCCGGTCGGGGATGCGTCGCCGCCGCCGCAGCCGGCTTCATTTGCCGCCGACAGTGTCTTCAATCCGGACGCCATGGCCAGGGCAAGGGCGCAACTCCATGCAGAACATGGCGGTACGGCAGCTCTGTCGAAGGTGACCATCAACCTTGCGGAATGGCAGGTCCAGGATGGTCAGGACAGCTACCGTTGGGGAGGCGAGGCCTGGATTGGTGGCGATCTCCAGCGTCTTGTCTTCAAGTCCGAAGGCGAGGGGGCGCCGGGAGGGGGGCTGGAGCAAGCCGAACTGCAGGCGCTGTATTCCACCGCCATCGACCCCTATTTCGATCTTCAGTTCGGGATTCGGCAGGATCTGGCGAGCGGACCCCGGCGGACCTTCGCCACGATGGGCGTCGAAGGCCTGGCGCCGTATTGGGTCGATGTTCAGGCGGCAGCCTTCCTGTCGACCCATGGCGAGGTCCTGGCGCGGCTGGAGGCCAGCTGGGATCTCAGGCTTACGCAACGCTGGATCCTGGAAACACGCGCCGAGGCCGATCTGTCCGCGCAGACGGCGCCCGCGCTTGAACTGGGGTCAGGTCTGACCAGCCTCGAAACAGGGTTGCGGCTACGCTACCAGGTCACGCGCAAGGTCGCTCCCTATTTCGGCATCTCCAGCGTCAGGACTTTCGGCGGCACCGCAAGGATGGCGCGGAGAATGGACCGTGAGGTCGAGCAGACGGGCCTGGTCTTCGGAGTCAGCGCCTGGTTCTGACACCCCGCAAGCATCAATAGCCGATGTAGACGACCGAGGGGGCTGGTCGAAAGCCGAAGGGCAGGCGGAATCCCGGCGTCACGGCTTCGATCTGATAGCGTAGCGCGCCGTTCTGCTCGAGGCCCAGAACTCGGACGGTAACGCCTCCAAGGCGCCCCGTGCCAACGCCATCCTGCAAGGTTGTCTGCGCCGCCGGGGACAGGACCCTGGTCCCGCTATCGCCGTCACTGGCCTCCAGCCAGAAGATGATCGGGACAGCCGCCCCGGGAACCCCGCGGTCCGGCGCTGTCCGCCACATGAGCCGTGCATTGGCGGCCGATCCCTGTTGATAAGGGACCGACGAATAGGCGACGGGCGTCGAGAGGGCGGTCCTGGCGACGAAGTTCACCCCCAACAGGTCGCCCCGGTCTGTGACCATCAGGCCTTGCACCGAGCCAGAGTTGAACTCGGCCGTCGCCGCCGCTTCGAACCGCCCATCGCCATCACCGTCGATCAGGCAGGGACCAACCGCATAGAGCGCGCCGTCCTTGACTGGCGCACAATAGGTTCCTTGCTGACCGGCGGCCGCCATCAGGACCTGGCCAGCGATCAGGGGCCTTTTGAGTTTGCCTCCGAGCCAGTTGGCCGCACGGGCGTCGACCGGTGCTTCGAGACGCACAGCGGCCTCAGACCGAACGGCAAGGGTCAACAAGCTCGAGCCCTTCCGCGCAGTCTGGTGTCCCGAAGAAAGGGCGCCGGCGGGGTCCAGCCGAAAAATGGCGGCAGTCGGAGCTGGCCGGGCCGCGAGCGGCGGGGGAGGAGGTCCGACGAGTGCTGGCTGTTCGGGCTCGGCAGCCTGGGCCTGCACCAGTCCAATCAAGGTCGAGGACAAAGCCAAGCCGAGCACCAGCCCCACGGCGGGAACGACAGCGAACTGCGGCATGCAACGGTTTCCTGTGAGGAGCCAAGGATTTGACGTTGGACAATGCTGACGGCAAGCTTGGCAGGTTTCAATCTCCTGTCCGTCGAAAGCAGGTGCAGCACACGGTCATGCGAAGGCATTTGACCGGACGCCAGGAGACCGTCGCGGAAGCTGCAGGCGCGTCTTCGTGATCGCTCCCATTCAGAATTGCGATTGATTGAAACAGGCGATGCGGTAGGCTGCCAAACACGGGTCGGTCAAGCGCCGCGCCCGTGACAAGGCAAGGACAGTCATCATGACCAAGGTTGTGTTCAAGCAGGCCTTCGATATCTCCAACATTGACCTGACGCAGTTTGTCGGCGGCGAGGTCGACTCGTTTTCGTCTACCGAGATTGGACTGAGTACGGAGTTTTACTCTGCCACGATCTTCGGATCAGGCCTCGGATACAATTTTCTGACAGGCAACTACACAGGAACCGTGCAAGGCATCGAGGCCTTCTATCAGGGGGACCTGTTGTTTTCGGCCAAGAAGATCAATGTCGCCCTTGATGTTCTGCTGGACCATCAGGACGATCCGCAAGCCCTGATCAATGACTTTTTTGGCGGCGCTGACAATTTCAAAGGGTCCAGGTTCGACGACGTGCTCTCAAGCTTCGGCGGCAAGGACGTCATCGTGGCCGGTCAGGGCTCCGATGTCCTGATCGGGGGCGCGGACAGGGATACCCTGACCGGCGGGACTGAGTCCGACAGCTTTCTGTATCTTGCGGCGACGGACTCGACCAAGGCCGCGCCCGACCTGATCACCGACCTGGGAAACAACGACAACATCAACCTGACCCTGCTGGGCGTTCTTGGCGATGTCACATCCAGCTATAGCGCCGGCGCCAACGTGACGAGCTTCAAGATCGATATCGACAATGACGGCAATGCGGACATGCTGATCCAGGCCACCGGAAACCATACGGACTTCAACAACTTCCTGATCTGACCCTGAAACGCCACCTGTGGCCGCGACTTGGCGGCCACGGGCGTCTATAGGTTGGGCATGAAGGCAATCCCCAACCTCATCACCCTGGCGCGGCTCGTCCTGACCTTGGCCGTATTCGGGGCCCTGTCCGTCGCCGCCAGCGGCCTTTGTGAATCCCTCGACCTCTTCTGGTTCGCCTTCTGGGGCTTCACAGTGGCGGCCATCACCGACTTTCTCGATGGCTGGCTGGCCCGCCGATGGCAGGCCGAAAGTCTGGCCGGCGCCATACTCGATCCCATTGCAGACAAGGTGCTTGTCGCCGGCGCGGTGGTGGGCCTGGCGATCAACGGCGATCACGTCGCCGCCCTTGCCGGCGGCCTGATGCTGTTCCGGGAGTTTGCCATCAGCGCCCTGCGCGAGGTCCTGGCGCCCCGCGGCCTGCGCCTTGCCGTGACCTTGCTGGCAAAGGCCAAGACGACCCTGCAACTTCTGGCCCTGTCGGCGGCTCTCCTCAGGCTTGCCTCGCCGCCCTGGCTGGGGGCGGAGATCAGCCTGGGGATCGACCTGGCGCTCTGGCTGGCCGCGATCGCGACGATCTGGACTGGAATCGAGTATGGCCTCTCCGCCCGCAAGGCGCTTTCCGAAGCCAGGTGATCACTCTGCAGCAAGCCGCTGAACTTCCGGTTCCGTGGTTGTCGGCATGATCACATCGGGATGGTCAGGACCAAACAGCAGCCAGTCACAAGGGCTGGACCGCTGTTCCTCCGGCTTGATCAGACTGGCGATCATACGGGTTCCCGGCAGCTGAACGACCATGATGGACTCCATTCCCGTAATGAGAATGACTCGCAATAGCGACGCTTGCAAGGCCCTATGCTGCGACAGTCCGAAATCACTTCCGGCTTCAGGCGAGGGGGATGAACTCTTCGTTGTCCAGGTCTGGCAGCTTCATCCGTCCGGCGCGCCAGTCGGCCTTGGCCTGTTCGATGCGCTCCTCCGAGGACGAAACGAAATTCCAGTCGAGGAAGCGTGGTCCGACTGGTTCGCCGCCCAGCAGCATGACGCTTGACGACTCAAGGGCTGTCACATCGATGGTCTGACCAGGCGAAAACACCGCCATCTGCCCGACCCTGATCTCCTGGCCGTCAATCTCGACCCGCCCCCTGGCGACATAGGCGGCCCGCTCGGGATACTCCGCCGGCAGAGCCGCCCGGGCGCCCGTTTTCAATTCCCAGTGCACATAAAAAAGCGGCGAGAAAACCGGCACCCGGGCCTCGGCCCCGAAGGCCCTGCCGGCGATCAGCCGGGCCGAAAGCCCATCGGCCTGGTAGAACGGCAGATCGTCACCGGCATGGTGGGAAAAGGCGGGCTCGGTCTCCTCGTGCTCGGTCGGAAGGGCGAGCCAGGTCTGGATGCCATCGAGGGAGCCGCCCTGGGCGCGAAGGGTTTCGAACCTTTCGGAATGGGTGATGCCCCTGCCTGCCGTCATCCAGTTGACCTCCCCGGGCCGGATCGCAATCTCAGAGCCGACGCTGTCACGGTGGGTCATCTCGCCCTCGAACAGATAGGACAGGGTGGAGAGTCCGATATGGGGGTGGGGCCGCACATCGACGCTGCGGGCGAAGCCCGGCTGGAAACGGGCCGGGCCCATGTGATCAAAGAACACGAAGGGACCAACCATCCGGTGGGGCGCATAGGGCAGAACCCGTCCGACCTCGAACCCGCCGAGGTCCTTGCGGCGCTGGTCGATGATGAGCTGGATCATGGTTACCCTTTCATGCCTGCAATCGGTTCCAACCGTACCTGTCCTGCCTCAAGGCCAGGATCCGCCTGACGCTTTTTCAGCGCAGCTTCACCAGCGCAACCCGCGATGACATCCATGACCACCGCTGGCAGACATCATCCGTGCGGACTGACATAGGGGCTGACCAGACCCAGGGGAACCGCGGTGGAATTCTTCACCCCCCGGATGACGATCCGGCTTTCGATGTTGGACACCAGGCCAAGGGACAGGATCTTGTCCCTCAGGAAGTCGTCAAAGGCATGCATGTCCCGGGTCACGATACGCAGTTCGTAATCTGCGGCCCCCGTGACGGTGGCGCATTGCACAACCTCGGCCCATTTGGTGACGGCCGCCTCGAACCTTTCCAGATTTTCCTTCGTCGGAAGGGAGAGCTTGACGGTGCAGTAGACCTCGAATCCCAGGCCCAGCAATTCCCGGTCCAGAATGGTCACTCGCCGCTGGATCACGCCAGCATCTTCCAGGCGCTTGATGCGCCGCCAGCAGGGGCTGGACGACAGCCCGACCCGCTCGGCAATCTCGGCAACCGACAGCCCGGCATCGTGCTGGATCAAATCCAGAATCTTTGCGTCAACAGCGTCGAGCGTCTCTGACAAACTTTGTTCCCCCGAAAGTGCCATAAACGGCCGCGATCTTGCCGAGTCATGCCCTTAGTCAGGCATGGCTTTGGCAAACATTTTCCCCATACTTAGATGATCTTGCAAGCCGGGGAGCCATTCGGGAAGGAAAGATTTTTCAATGCGGCACTCAGAAGTGACGCTCGACGACAAATATCTTCTCGAAGGCGGTCGAGCCTATATCACTGGAGTCCAGGCGCTGATCCGCGTCATGCTGGATCGCAAGCGGCTTGACGCCCGCGCCGGGATGAAAACGGCGGGCTATGTTTCTGGCTATCGGGGGTCTCCCCTTGGCGGACTGGACCAGCAGGCCGCCCGCGCCGGGAAGCTGCTCAAGGCGCATGACGTTGTGTTCCAGGAGGGGCTGAACGAAGACCTGGCGGCCACCGCCGTCTGGGGCAGCCAGCAGGCCAACCTGTTCCCCGGCGCCCTGTATGACGGTGTCTTTTCCATGTGGTACGGCAAGGCGCCTGGCGTCGACCGGACCGGCGATGTCTTCAAGCACGCCAATTTCGCCGGCGTCATGCCGAAGGGCGGCGTGCTGGCCGTGGCTGGAGACGATCACAACTGCAAGTCCTCCACCCTGCCTTCCCAGTCAGAGTTCGCCTTCCAGGACTTCGAGATGCCGGTCCTGTCGCCGGCCGATGTTCAGGAGGTGCTCGACTATGGCCTGATTGGCCTGTCGATGTCGCGGTTTTCGGGCCTGTGGATCGGCCTGATCGCCCTGGCCGACACCATGGACAGCGGCGTGACCATCGATGTCTCCCTGGACCGCCACCAGCTGGTGCTGCCGGAATTTGCGGTGCCTCCGGGTGGTCTGCATATCCGCACCAAGGACCAGCCGCTGGACAAGGAACTGCGGCTGCGGAACCACAAGCTTCCCGCCGCCATGGCCTTTGCCCGGGCCAACGGCATAGACCGGGTGGTCCTCGCCGCCCAGCGGCCGCGCCTGGGAATCGTCTGCCAGGGGCAGGCCTACAAGGACGTGCTCGAGGCCTTCAGCGCCATGGGGATTTCCCTTGAGGAGGCCGCAAGCCTGGGAGTTTCCATCTACAAGGTGGGCATGCCCTGGCCGCTGGAGCCACAGGGGCTCCGGTCCTTTGCCG
This sequence comes from Brevundimonas vancanneytii, assembly GCA_945861515.1. Lineage (GTDB taxonomy): Bacteria > Pseudomonadota > Alphaproteobacteria > Caulobacterales > Caulobacteraceae > Caulobacter > Caulobacter vancanneytii_A. The sequence goes on from CAMAVA010000067.1 coordinate 8,559, forward strand.
CCGGGCTCGAGACCCTGATGGTCATCGAGCACAAGCGGGCCCTGATCGAGCCCCAGGCCCGCGCCGCCCTCTATGACCTGCCGGCCCATGCCCGGCCGCAGATCATCGGCAAGCGGGACGAGCAGGGCCACACCCTGATGGAAGACACCGGCTCGCTGTCGGTCGCCGCCATTGCCCTGGACCTCTATAGCCGCCTGCCGGCTGGTCCTCACCGGGAGCGGGCCCAGGCCTATCTGGACCGGGTCTCGGCCGCCGGCGTCGCGGCCGTCAGTCTGGCCTCCGACCAGCTGCGCAAGCCCTTCTTCTGCTCGGGCTGTCCGCACAACACCTCGACCCGGGTTCCGGAGGGCAGCCGCGCCCTGGCCGGCATCGGCTGCCACTACATGGCCGGTTTCAACGACCCCAGTACCGACCTGAACACCCACATGGGCGGCGAGGGTCTGACCTGGGTCGGGGCGGCGCCCTTCACCTCGGAAAGGCACGTCTTCCAGAACCTGGGGGACGGCACCTACAACCACTCCGGCTCCCTGGCCATTCGCGGCGCGATCGCCGCCAAGGCCAACATCACCTACAAGCTCTTGTTCAATGACGCCGTGGCCATGACCGGCGGCCAGACGGCCGAAAGCGGGTTCACGCCGGCCCAGATCACCCGCCAGCTGGCCAGCGAGGGGGTCGCCCGGACCGTGGTGGTGGTCGACGATCTGGAGCGCTATGCCGGGGTTACCGATCTGGCCCCCGGGGTCGAGGTGTTTCCCCGCAAGGACCTGATGAGCGTCCAGACCATGCTGCGGGAAACCCCGGGCGTCACCGTCCTGCTCTATGACCAGACCTGCGCCACGGAAAAGCGCCGGCGGCGCAAGCGCGGGACCATGGCCAGGGCAACCAGCCGGGTGTTCATCAACCCCCTGGTCTGCGAGGGTTGCGGCGACTGCTCGGCCAAGTCCAACTGCGTTTCCATCGAACCGCTCAACACCGAGTTTGGCCGCAAACGCCAGGTCAACCAGTCCAGCTGCAATCAGGATTACAGCTGCGTCGACGGCTTCTGCCCCAGTTTCATCACCCTGGAAGGCGCCGAGAATCCGCAGGGCAAGCGCATGCCGGCCCTCACCGCCGACTCCACGCCCCTGCCGCAGTTCGAGACCATTGAAGGCGTCCGGCGCATCCTGTTCACCGGGATCGGCGGGACAGGCGTCACCACGGTGGCCTCGATCCTGGCCATGGCCGCCCATGTGGATGGCCGTTCGGCGAGCGTCGTCGACATGACCGGTCTGGCCCAGAAGGGCGGCTCGGTCTTCAGCCACGTCAAGATCGGCGAGGATGAGGCCTCGATCGTCGGCGGGCGGATCCCCGCCGCCAGCGCCGATGTGCTGATCGCCTGCGACCTGATGGTGGCCGCCAGTCCTGAAGCCCTGGCGCTGTTTTCCAAGCAGCGGACCGTGGCCTTCGGCAATGCCGATTTTTCCCCGACCGCCGACTTCGTCACCAACCGCGATGTCCGCTATGACACCGCCGGCATGGCGCGCCGGATCAAAGGGGCGACGAAGGACTACCAGGCCTGTCCGTCCCAGGCGCTGTCGCAGTCAAAGCTGGGCGACGAGATCTATGCCAACATGATCATGCTGGGCTTTGCCTGGCAGCGCGGCGTGATCCCGGTTTCCAGCCGGGCCCTCTACCGGGCGATCCGGCTGAACGGCGTGGATGCCGACGCCAATCTCCAGGCCTTCGAGGTCGGTCGCAAGGCGGCGGTGGACCCGGACTTCAAGGGGCTGCCGGAAGACCAGACGCCCACCCCGGAGACCATGCCCCTGGCGGAGCTGATCGCGCATCGCACCTCAGAGCTCGTCGGGTATCAGGATCAGGCCTATGCCGACCGCTATGCGAAGCAGGTGGCCCGGACCCTGGCGGCCGAACAGGCCCTGGACGCCGGCGACGGCCTTACCCGCGCGGTCGCCATCAATCTCTACAAGCTGATGGCCTACAAGGACGAGTATGAGGTGGCCCGCCTCTATACAGACGGCCGTTTTGCCCAGGAACTGGCCCGCACCTTCAAGGGCGGCAAGGCGAAGGTCTGGATGTCGCCGCCGCTGATCTCGCCCAGGGGCGCCGACGGCAAGCCGACCAAGATCGCCCTGGGCGGCTGGATGCTGACCACGGTCATGCCGGTTCTGGCCGGGATGAAGTCCCTGCGGGGCGGACCGTTGGACCTGTTTGGCAATACGGCGGAGCGGCGCATGGAGCGGGCGCTGATCCGGCAGTATGAGGCGGATCTGGACCGCGTCCTGTCAGGACTGTCGGGCGAGACCCTGGCGCTTGCGGTCAGGATCGCCAGCCTGCCCCAGGCCATTCGCGGCTTTGGGCACGTCAAGGACGCCAGTGTCGTGCTGGCCGACAAGGAGCGGACCAAGATGCTGGCGCAATGGTCGGAGCGGACGGGCGTCACGGCCTGACTCCGGGACCCGCCTGCGCTTCGGCAACCTCGCGCCAAGGGGTTTGCGGGCCGGCGGTTCCGCATTAGGTCTGGAGCATGAGCGATTTTGATTTCGACGCCGTGGTGGTGGGGGCGGGCGCCGTGGGCCTGGCCTGTGGCTATGCCCTGGCGCGCCGGGGCCTGATCGTTGCGGTCCTGGAGCGTCAGGGGGCGATCGGCCAGGGGGTGTCCTCGCGAAACTCCGAAGTGATCCATGCCGGGCTCTACTATCCGACGGGGTCGCTGAAGGCCCGGCTCTGCGTCGAGGGCCGGCGGGCCCTGTATGGCTTTCTGGACAGCCACCATGTCGCCTATCGCAAGTGCGGCAAGCTGGTGGTGGCGACCACGCCTGACGAGGTTGGACGCCTGGACGCCATTCTCCAGCAGGCCCTGACCAATGATGTGGAGGGCATGGCCCAGCTGACCGGGGCCCAGGCCGTGGCGCTGGAGCCCGAGCTTCGGGCCGAGGCGGCCCTGCTGTCTCCGGAAAGCGGCGTCCTTGACAGCCATGGCTACATGCTGGCCCTGCAGGGCGAGATCGAGGCCGCCGGCGGGGCGGTGGTGGTTTCGACGCCCTTCGAGGGGGCCGAACCCCTGGCGACGGGCGGGTTTCGGGTCCGGGCCGGGGGCGAAGACCCGGCCGTCCTGACCTGCCGCCTGCTGGTCACGGCGCCGGGGCTTGGCGCCCAGGCGGTCGCTGGCCTGATCGAGGGATTCCCGGCCGACCAGATCCCGGCCGGGCATTTCGGCAAGGGCATCTATTTCCGCCTGGCGGCCCGGGCCCCGTTCGATCGGCTGATCTATCCGCCCCCCATCCCCGGCGCCCTGGGCACCCATTATCGCAAGGACCTTGGCGGCCAGGCGGTGTTCGGGCCGGACCTGTCCTATGTCGATCACGAGGACTACAGCGTTGATCCGGCCAAGGCGGGCGAGTTTGCCGACTATATCCGCAAGTTCTGGCCGGCCGTGCGGCCGGAAGACCTGACTCCCGACTATGCCGGTCTGCGGCCCAAGCTGCATGGGCCGGGCGAGCCCCAGCCCGATTTCCAGATCCGGGGCGCGGACAGCCATGGGCTGGAGGGTCTGGTCAGCCTGTTCGGGATCGAAAGTCCCGGCCTGACCAGTTCCCTGGCCATTGGCGAAGCCGTGGCCGGCAAACTGGGCTGATCTCCGTCAGTCCCCCAGCAGGGAGGCCAGGGCGGCGGCGGGCTCGGCGCCCTCCAGATGGATCAGGGACCAGAGGGCGAAGAACAGCAGGGGCCAGCGGTTGGCGGCCTGACGCTCATCCCGGAAGACAGCCTCCACGGCGCCGGGCAGGCAGGCCTCCGCCACGGCCCTGACCCCGGCCACCGAGGCGGCCAGATCGCCGGCCCGGGGCGCGATCCAGCTGGCCACCGGCACCGTGAACCCCTTTTTCCGTCCCCAGGGATCGGCTGAGGGACAGTGCCGCTCCAGCCATTTGCGCAACAGCCATTTGCCGAACCGGCCCTGGATCTTCATGGCGTCGGGCAGGTTGAAGGCGAAATCCGCCACCTCGCGGTCCAGGAACGGCGTCCGGCCCTCCAGGCCATTGGCCATCAGACAGCGGTCCAGCTTCAGCAGCAGATCGGCGGGCAGCCAGGTCGAGACGTCGCCCCACTGCGCCTTCTGCAGGGGCGTGAGACCGGCCGGCGCCCTGGCGGCCTGGCGCCAGCGCAGGATGGCGTTGCGGCCGCCGCCCTTCAGGAAGGGGGCGTCGATCTGCGGCTCTGCCGGGCGGCCGCCCAGCCAGGCCGGCCGCAGGGCGCGGCGATAGCGGCCGTAGCCTCCGAACAGTTCGTCTCCGCCTTCGCCGGTCAGGACAACGGTCAGGGTCCCCCGCGCGGCCTCTGCCAGCTTGAAGGTGGGCAGGGCGGCATAGTCGGTGGTCGGCTCGTCCAGCGCCCAGGCGACCTTTGGCGCCAGGCGCCAGAAGTCTTCCTCGCCAAAGGGGGTTTCCCGCCAGTCGATATCGAGGGCCCGGGCGACCCGCTCTGCCTGTCCCCGCTCGTCCCGCGCGCCGGGGACATCGAAGCCGCAAGTATAGGCGATGACGGGGTTTTCGTTAAGGCGGCTCATCAGGGTGGCGATGGTGGCGCTGTCGACCCCGCCGGACAGGAACAGGCCATAGGGCACGTCCGCCCGCTGATGCACCCGGACGCTGTCCTCAAGCACTGCGTCCAGCTTTCCCAGAAGGGTCTCCAGGTCGCCGGACGGGGCGGGCAGCCGGCGGAGGGGGCGGTCGAAGGTCTCTTCCCGGTCGCCCTCCAGGACCCGGTCGATTTCGCCGGGCAGGACGGTCTCGACGCCCTGGAACATGGTGTTCGGCCGGATGACGCCCGGGGTGACGTAGCCAAGGGTCAGCAGGTCCTCGACGGCTTCTGGCTGGGCCGACGGTTTCAGCTCGCCGGTGGCGAAATGGGCCCGGGGTTCGGAGGCAAAGCTGAGACTTTCACCGTTGCGGGTGATCGACAGGGGCTTGATGCCGAAGGGGTCGCGCACCAGCCAGGTGCGGCCATCGCCGCCGATCAGGCAGAAGGCATACATGCCGCGCAGCCGCTGGAAGGCCTTTTCACCCTCGCGGGCATAGAGATGCAGCAGGGGCTCGAAGTCCGAGCCGGTGGACAGCTGGTCCTTCAGGCCGAACGCATCGGCCAGTTCCAGATAGTTGTAGATCTCCCCATTGCCGATGATGGTCGAGCCGGCGGCATGCAGGGGCTGCCAGCCGCCCTCCAGGTCGATGATCGACAGCCGGGCATGGCCGACCGACCAGCCCTGTCCCGATTCCACACGGATGCCGTTGGGGCCGCGATGGGCCAGCTGCTCGATCAGGGGCCGGGCAGAGCCGGCGCCATTGAGGATTCCCGCTATGCCGCACATCAGTCCGCGCCATGCCGGGCCAGGAGGGACCGCCATTGGCCGACCACGGCGCCCCGGCTGAATTCGGACTCGATCCGGGCATGGCCGTTCTGGATCAGCCGGATGCGCAGCATGGGATCCGACAGGACTTTCAGGGTCTGGCGGGCCAGGGCCTCATGGTCGTCAACCGGGGTCAGAAGGCCGTCCTCGCCATCGCGAATCAGGGCGCCGGGGCCCTGGCTGGCGGCGGCGACCACGGGCAGGCCATGGGCCCAGGCCTGGATCACCACATTGCCAAGCGGCTCGTAGCGGGAGGGAAACAGGCAGACATCGGCGGTCCGGTAGAGGGCCGGGGCGTCGTTGCGCCAGCCGAGGAAGCGGACCCGGTCCAGGACCCCCTGGCTCTGGGCCAGGCCCCTCAGCTGTCCCTCGAGCGGACCGGCCCCGGCGATCCACAGCCAGGCGTCCGGCAGGGCCTTGAGGGCCCGGATACTGACGTCATGGGCCTTGGCGCTGTGCAGGCGGCCCATGCCCAGCAGCAGGGGAACCCCGTCCGGCGTCTCCAGGCTGGCCCGGTCGACCGGGGCCGCGTCCTCGGCGGGGGCGGCGAAATTGGCGATATAGCTGGCCCGGTCCTCCGGCCAGCCCTGGTCCAGCACCCATTGCAGGATGTCCCGGGTATTGCAGACCAGGGCGTCGAAGCCCTTGTAATTCTTGAGCTTGTAATAACCGCCCAGCCGGCCGATCCGGGCCCAGGGCCCTGCCGGCGTACGGCGGGCGGCCCGGTTCATCCAGGCGACAAGCACTTTTGCCCTGGCGCTGTGGGCCATGGAGGCCACGCTGTAGCGGGTCAGAAAGTCGAGCGGACCGCCAAACCCGAGCACGCGAACAGGAACACCGGCCTGGGCCAGGGCCGTCTCCCGGCCCGCATGATGGCGCAGGGCGCAGGCCTGCTCCGGACCCGCCTGCTGCAGGGCGGTGACCAGATCGACGAAGTAGGTTTCAGCCCCGCCCTCGCCATCCGATCCGAGAAGATGGAGCACGCTCATCGCCGCAGACACTACCTGCTGACCGCTGCATTCCCAAGACGCTTGATGGGAGGTTTTTCAGCCCCTATAAGGCCGCCTCCCTTCGGAACGCGATGTCCGATATGGCTGGGTAGCTCAGATGGTTAGAGCGGTGGATTCATAACCCACAGGTCGGCGGTTCGATCCCGCCCCCAGCTACCACCCTGGCGCCAGTGACGG
>CAMAVA010000068.1 GCA_945861515.1 Brevundimonas vancanneytii
GCTCGTCCGTCGTCATGGCCAGAGCGGCCAGCCGCTCGTCGTCCGGCCAGCGGTTCGAAGCCGCGCCGTAGGCTTCGACGATTTCGATGAAGCGTTCCGGGGTCATGGGGCTGGTCATCTGTTTCACTCGCTCAAAAGCTCCCGGAGGCGCCGGCGGCCCCTCGACAGCAGGCTCTCTAGCGCCCGGGTGCTGATCCCCATGGCTTGCGCTGCGTCGAGGTTGGGGAGGTCCTGATAGTATTGCAGGATCAAGGCTTCCCGCTGACGCTCGGGCAGCTTCCCGAGCGCCCCGGCGACGGCGTCCGTCTGTTGTCCGCGTTGAAGGACGACTTCAGCTGACGGAGCGGGATCTTCCCGATCCGGCGTCATGCCAAATTGCAGGCGACCGCGTCGCCGGAGACGATCCCGGCAAAGATTGAGAGCAACCGTATGCATCCAGGTATCGAAACGCGCGGTCCCGGATTTCCAGGTCGGCGCCACTTTCCAGACCCTCAGAAAGGTTTCCTGAGCGACATCTTCCGCTTCCATCCGATCTCCGAGGAGCCGCATGGCGAGGGCAAGCAGGCGCGGCAGCTTTGTTGCGACAAGTCGGCGAACGGCGTCGGCCTGACCACTTGCCAGATCCTTGAGCAGGGGCAGGTCTGGATCGGACTGCGTCATGCCATGGTCAGGGCGGGGTCGATGGCCGGCATGACGTCACCTCCCAGCCCGGCCTAGCCCTATTTCTGCTGGCCCTGGCGGGCAGCCAAGCGCTCACCATGATCGATCTGGCCGTCCTGATTGCGGTCAAGCCGCTGAACGCGGGCGGCCAAGAGTCGGTCGATCTCCTCCCGCTGCAATTGGCCGTCGCGATTCTGGTCAAGTCGATCGAACAGTTTCCCCCGGTTTGGCCGATTCTGGCCGGCCCGGGCCGCAGCGACGGACTCAAATTCGCCTCTGGACAGGCGGCCGTCCTTGTTGTCGTCGAACTGCATCAGTCGCTTTCTCATGACGTCGGTGGCCTGGGCCAAGGTTGCGGTCTGACTGCGGGAGGCAGGCGCGGACTCTGCGCCGCTGGCCAGCAACGATGCGGCCAAGGACAGGACAAGGGCTGACATTGTGATTGATCCTCGGCTCTGTGACGGGCGGCGCCAATCCGCCGCTCAGGTCCTTTAACGCAGCGCCTGTTCAAGCCCGTCGCTGGCAGGGCGACCTGGAAGAAATATCGAGCCCCTTCAAATTTCGAGATTTTAACAGAGCTGCCCGAGTTCGAGGCAGGGCCTAGACCGCGATCGGCGCCTTGATGGCGGGGTGGGCCTGGTAGTTGTGGATCTGGAAATCGGCCAGTTCGAAGGCGCACAGGTCGGTCTTGTCGGCAAGGTCCATGGTCGGGAAGGGCAGGGGCTGGCGGGACAGCTGCTCGCGGGCCTGGTCGATATGGTTGATATAGAGGTGGGCGTCGCCGAAACTGTGGACGAACTCTCCGGGTTCGAGGCCGGTGGCCTGGGCCATCAACATCGTCAGCAGGGCGTAGGAGGCGATGTTGAAGGGCACGCCCAGGAAGACATCGGCGCTGCGCTGATAGAGCTGGCAACTGAGCCGGCCTTCGGCCACGAAGAACTGGAACAGGCAGTGGCAGGGCGGCAGGGCCATGTCATCGACATCGGCCGGATTCCAGGCGCTGACGATATGGCGACGGCTGTTGGGATTGTCCTTCAGACTTTTGACGACCGCGCTGATCTGGTCGATCACCCGGCCGTCCGGCGCGGTCCAGCTGCGCCATTGCTTGCCATAGACCGGGCCCAGATCGCCATTCGCGTCGGCCCATTCATCCCAGATGCTGACCCCGTGATCCTTGAGATAGGCGATGTTGGTGTCGCCCTTCAGGAACCACAGCAGCTCGACGATGATCGATCGCAGATGCAGCTTCTTGGTGGTCAGGAGCGGGAACCCACGGGCCAGGTCAAAGCGGATCTGGCGACCGAAGACCCCAAGCGTACCGGTGCCGGTGCGGTCGCCGCGCTGGACGCCGTTCACGAGGATGTCGGCCAGCAGATCGAGATACTGCGTCTCCGGGTGACGCGGTGCGTCATGACTGGCCGGAACAACGGAGGCCGACCGGGTCAGGATTTCGAGAGGAGCGGTCATGTCGGCGTCTCTGTGCAGACGGAAGACTGCGCTGATTCGGCCCCGGCCGGGCCGCCGGGCCGGTCGGTCCACAGGTTTCTCGGCGGTGCGGCGGCGAGGGCGGGCATCATCCTGAAAAGCCGCCTTCGGCCAGATAGGCGATCTCTTCCGGCGTCGAGTCTCGGCCCAGGGCCTGGTTGCGATGCGGGAACCGGCCGAAGCGGGCGATCAGGTCGCGGTGCATGACAGCAAAGCGCAACAGGTCATCCTGGCCGGTCTCGTCCACCAGCCCCTGGATCAGGCCAATGGCCAGGTCCTGATCCCCCGCATCTTCCGAATGTTCGAAGGGCAGATAGAAGAACAGCCGCAGGTCCGTGGAGATCTGCTGGTCGAACTGCAACGCCAGGGCCTTGCGGGCGATGGTGCGGGCCTTGGGGTCGGTGGCGAAGGCATGGCCGGAGCCCCGCCAGAGATTGCGCGGAAACTGGTCCAGCAGGATGAGCAGGGCCAGGCAGCCCTCTGCCGACGCCTGCCAGACGTCATAGTCGCCCCGGGCGGCGGCGTGATGAACCGGTTCGAACCGCAGCCGGATGGCCTCGTCGAAACGGGTGTCCTTCCTGAACCATTTGCCGCTGCCGGCCGCTGACCAGTAGCCGATGACATCATTGGGGTGCGCAGGCATGGCCGGAAACTGCCTTTTGCTTTCAATTCGTTCAAGTCCGGTTCAGGTTAACCCTTTCATGGTGACAGCTGAAAAGACGGACCGCGCCAGAAGGGGTCGCTGTTCGCGACGGGGAGTGGACGATGAAGACGATTATTGCTGTGGCAGCGACGGCCGCGATGTTGCTGGGCGCCTCGAGCCCGGCCCTTGCGGCCGGCGCCAAGGACAAGGACGCGGCCCAGGCCCAATCGGGCGGACAGTCCAACCAGGACGCCGGTCGCCAGAAGCCGCCCCGCGAGGGTGGCAAGGGCGGTCAGGGCGGCGGCGAGCGCCAGAAGCCCAACCGCGAACCCGGCGCTGGCGGCCAGAACCCTGGCCAGGGTCAGGGTAGAGGTCAGGGCCCCAACGGAGGCCAGAACCCCGGTCAGGATTCGGGGCGGCCGCGCGGCAACGGGATGCCGGAGCAGTTCGGCAAGGGCGGCGCCGGCGGCGGCGGGGACGACCGGGGTCGGCTTGAACGTCGCGACAATGGCGAACGCGATCGGGATGACCGCGATCCCCGCGACCGGTCCGAGAATCGGGGCGATCCCCGTGGAGACAACGACCGCGAGCGTGATCGCCGGCCGGAAGCGGGCCGGGGAGACAATGATCGGCGTGGCAACCAGGACGCCCGCCGGCCGGGCGAAGGTCGGCAGCTTCGCGCTCGCGACAACAATCGCCGCTGGCACAATCCGCGCGACTGGCGGCCGAGCTACCGGTCGCCGCGCAAGTTCAAGATTGGCATCTATATCCGCCCCCGTGGCTGGTATGCCCGGACCTGGCGCTATGGCGAGTACCTGCCCTATGGCTGGTATGGCGCCAACTACTACCTTAACGCCTATTCCTACGGACTGCCCATGGCCTCCATCGGCACCGAATGGGTGCGGGTCGGCGATGACGCCTATCTGGTGGACATCTGGACCGGCCGCATCCTGACCATCTATTACGACGTCTTCTGGTAGCCGGCTGCGGACTGCCGATCAGGGCCCCGGAGGCGACTCCGGGGTCTTTTTTGTGCGCTGGCCGCCCCTCGCCTTGACGGGCGGGCAAATTTCCGCTCGATAGCCGGGCTTTGCTGCACCGCCGTTGCGCGGGCACTGCCCAAACAGACTGTTCGGAGATTAAATCATGCGCGTCTACTACGACCGCGACGCTGACCTGTCCCGCATCCTGGAGCGGAAGATCGTTGTCGTAGGCTATGGCAGCCAGGGTCGCGCCCATGCCCTCAATCTCAAGGACAGCGGCGCCCAGGAGATCGCGGTCGCGCTGCGTCCAGGGTCTGCAACCGCCCGGAAAGTCGAGGCCGACGGCCTGAAGGTCATGACAGTGGCAGACGCCGCCAAATGGGCCGACGTGCTGATGATCCTGGCCCCCGACGAACTGCAGCGCGAAATCTACGCCACCGACATCGCCCCCAACCTGCGGGATGGCGCGGCCCTGATGTTCGCCCATGGCCTGAACGTGCATTTTGGCCTGATCGAGCCCAAGTCGACGGTCGATGTCCTGATGGTGGCGCCCAAGGGGCCCGGCCATACGGTGCGGTCGGAATATGAAAAGGGTGGCGGCGTGCCCTGCCTGATTGCTGTGCATCATGACGCCACCGGCGGCGCCCTGGACCTCGGTCTGGCCTATGCCTCGGCGATCGGCGGCGGCCGCTCCGGCGTCATCGAGACCAGCTTCCGCGAGGAATGCGAGACCGATCTGTTCGGCGAACAGGCCGTGCTCTGCGGCGGCCTGGTCGAGCTGATCCGGGCCGGATTCGAGACCCTGGTCGAAGCCGGCTACGCCCCGGAAATGGCTTATTTCGAATGCCTGCATGAAGTGAAGCTGATCGTCGATCTGATCTATGAAGGCGGCATCGCCAACATGAACTATTCGATCAGCAACACGGCCGAATACGGCGAATACGTCACCGGTCCGCGCATCATCACGGCCGAGACCAAGGCGGAGATGAAGCGGGTGCTCGAGGATATCCAGTCCGGCCGTTTTGTCCGCGACTTCATGGCCGAGAACGCGGTGGGCCAGCCCAGCTTCAAGGCCACCCGTCGCCGGTCTGCGGAACATCCGATCGAGGATGTCGGCGCCCGCCTGCGGGGCATGATGCCGTGGATTACAAAGAATAAACTGGTGGACAAGGCCCGGAACTGATCCAGACTTTGCTGCAAAGCGATCTGGAGCTGTTCACTTGAAACACCGATTAGCCGCCATGCTGATGCTTGGCGCTCTTCTTTCCGCGACTGTGCCGGCCATGGCGGCGCCGGACGCCCCGGTCGACCTTTCCGGGGTCGAGGTCGCGGCGGACCTGTCCGTCCGGCTGACTGTCGCCCTGGCCGGGGACATGACGGAACAGACCTTCGTGACCAGCGCCCCCTCGATGCTGAACTGCGGCGGCGCCCAGTTCCGCTTTGAAAAGGGTGAGGCGCGCAGCTGCTGGGTCTGGACCCGGCGCAAGAAGCCGGTCCTGCTGGCGGCCCAGGCCAATGGCCGCTATGGCGTCGACTGGAAGGTGACCTGGACCGGTTGCCAGCCGATCGACACCGGGGCGGTCTGCCAATTGACGCCGGAGGCGGAAACCCTTGTCTCGGCGACCATATCCAGGCTGCGCTAAAGCTTCAGGGCGACTGTCATGCGTCCCATAACCAGTCTCTATCTGGGCGGGCCTGACAGCTTCTATCCTGACGCGGCCCAGCTGCGTGGCCGGCAAAGGATGCTGGCGGAAGAACGGGGCTTTTCGGTTCTGGTCCCTCTGCCGCTGGGTCCTTCGCAGGACGACCACAGCGAACTGACCGCCCGGGCCCAGTATGCCGAACGCCTGGCGCGGTTGCGGCGGGCCGATGCCGGGATCATCAACCTGACGCCGTTTCGCGGGCCGGGCGCGGATGCGGGGGCGGCTTTCGAGATGGGATTTCTGGCCGGGCGATCGCGGCCGGTCATGGCCTGGATCAATCTGGCCGACGAGATGGAAGCCGAGTACCGAGAGCGGGTTGACGGCTGGATGGGGTCGCGCCTGGACGAGACCGGCGTGCTGCGGGACGGTGAGGACTGCGAGATCGAGGACTTCGGCCTGCCTGAGGCCGCCCTGCTCTGGGCAGAAGCCAGGCGGCTGTTTGTGATCGTGACGGACGATCCTCTGTCGGACCTGACCGGTTTCGAGATGTGCCTGGACGCCCTGCGACTTTACGCCGACTGAAGCCTTCGCGCCTGACGTTGTGATCGCAGATCGGCGGCGATGGCGCCCAGCTGCTGTTCGAACAACCGGTCGCAGCCGATACAGGGGTTCTCGTAGGGCCGGCCCTTGGGGGTAAGCGTCTGTGAGAGGGCCCGGAAGCTGTCCCGATCGACGCCAAGGGTCTCGCCAGCCTCGACAGGATCGCCGCGGTTCAGGGCCTCGAAGGCGGGATGGCCGCGCAGGCCATCGAGAATCTCCAGCAGGGGTTCCTCGGTCAGGTTGCCGATCGGGGCGCCCGTCTTGAGGCAACAGGGGAAGACATCGCCATTGGGCTCGATCGCCACTTCGCTGCCGACGGCGCCATAGTCCAGGAACGACTTGGCGCCGGAATGGCGGGCGCAGAAGTTGGTGTTCCAGTCGGCGGTGGACAGGTCGTTGGTCCAGGCCCGGCCGCGTGGCCAGAGCTCGCCAATCCAGCGGCCGGGCTCGGCGCCGAAATAGAGATAGCTCGGCCCTTCAACGGGCGGGGACTTGCCGGAACCCAGCCTGACCTGGGTGACGCCATGGCGGGCCATCATGGCGTCGATCTTTTCGGCCAGTTTCGCCTGGCGGGCGTCGGTCATGCCCACGTGGTAGCTGTCGAACCCGGAAATGGCGATCCCGCTGACCCCCCGGCTCAGCATCCCCTCCAGATGGGCTTCATTCAGCCGGTCGCCGGTCGTCTGGATATGGACCTTTGGCCGCTGGTCTGAAGTCCAGCGCGTCTGGACCGCTTCCAGGACCGGATAGAAGATGCGCTGTCGAAAGCCCTCCAGCAGGACCTCGCCGCCGGCCAGGATCAGACGACCGGGCTGGCGGGCGCCGTCCCGGTCCAGATATCCAAAGTCGTCCGGCAGGTTGGCGATGACCCTGGCCCAGGCCTGTTCGCCCTCCGACAGAACCTTGTCCAGGGCGCCGCGGACATAGGGCCGGAAGCGGTCATCGTAGCAATGGGCGCAGCGGCGATGGCAGGCCCAGGACAGGACCCAGTAGATCGATTCCATGGACCAACTCCGTGAGGTGGGTGTCTCTAGCCTGAAGGCTGATCACGGGAAGGCAAATTCGGCGCGACAGGTCCGTGACCGGTTTCAGGTGTCCCAAGCCAGTGCCTGTTCGCCGCGCAGGATGGCCTCGACCTCCTGGGTATGTTTGGCGCCGGACCGGGGGTGCAGCACCAGGGCCGGCAACAGCACAAGCGGCGCCCGGCCGGTCTTGATGGCGCGGACGATCACGCGTTTTGCCGGTGCATCGATGAATGGCTGGACGGGGCGAATGCGAAAGGACCCGGCCTTTGCGCCCAGCAGCGCCAGCAGGTCCGCCAGGCGGTCCGCCCGGTGGATCAGGGTCAGGGTGCCACCCTCCCGGACGGATTTCAGCAGGAAGCTGGTCCAGGCCCCGAGGCCGGCATCGGCCATCCAGGCCCCTGTTTTTCCTGGCGCGGGGGCCCTCAGGGCGCCGGGGTCATCGAAGAAGGGCGGATTGCAGAGGGCTGCGTCAAAAGGGGCCAGCCCAAGCGCCTTGAAGCCGGCCTCAACCTCGCCCTGGATGATGTTCGCCCGGTCGGCCAGGTCGTTGTCGACCAGGTTCTGCTGCGCCAGGGCGACGGCCGACTCGTCCCGCTCAAGACCTGTGAGGGATGTGCCCGGCCGCCGCCAGGCTGCGCAGATCAGGGCTGCGCCGGCGCCGCAGCCGGCTTCGAAAACCCGCTGACCGGGGGCGGCGTCACAGGCGGCCGCCAGCAGGGCGGCGTCCAGACCGGCGCGATAGCCATGGCTGGGCTGGCGCAAAGTGACGCGGCCATTGAGCAACCGATCCTGCGTCTGATCCATTCCGGTCAATCGACGCCTTGTGCTAGTCCTTGGCCTGACCTATCCCGGCGCCTTGATTGCCGCAACAGCCGGACGGCTTACATCTGATGAAACAGGAGCAGCAGGTTTTGGACGCAGTCACCGCCGCCGCAAACCGCCCGGCCGCGTCCGTCGACCTGCTTGTCACCCTGGGAACGCCGGACATGGCCGGGGTCAATGCCCTGATCTCGGCGCGGATGCAGAGCCCGGTCGCCGTCATCCCGGCCCTGGCGGATCATCTAATCAATGCCGGCGGCAAGCGCCTGCGCCCGCTGCTGACGGTGGCGGCGGCGCGGCTGGCCGGCGCCACCAATGACGCTTGCCAGAAACTCGCGGCGGCGGTGGAGTTCATCCACACCGCGACCCTGCTGCATGACGATGTCATCGATTCCTCGCAGCTGCGTCGGGGCAAGGTTGCCGCCCATCTGATCTGGGGCGCTCCGTCCAGCGTGCTGGTGGGGGATTTCCTGTTTGCGCGGTCCTTTGAACTGATGGTCGAGGCCGGATCCCTCCGCGCCCTGGATATCCTGGCCAAGGCGGCCGGGGTGATCAGCGAGGGCGAGGTGCTGCAGCTGACCCGGGCCCATGACCTGAACCTGGCCAAGGACGTCTATCTGGAGATCATCCGGGCCAAGACCGCCGAACTGTTCGCGGCGGCGGCCGAGGCGGGCGCTGTCAGCGCCGGCGCGCCGGATGAGCAACAACGCGCCATGCGTAGCTACGGCCTGAATCTGGGTCTGGCCTTCCAGCTGTCGGATGACGCTCTGGACTATGGCGGCCTGACCGAGGACCTGGGCAAGAATGCCGGCGACGATTTCCGGGAAGGCAAGGCGACCCTGCCCCTGTTGCTGGCCATTGCGGCGACCGGCGCGGGCGAGGCTGACTTCTGGGAGCGGACCATCGGCCGCCGGGAACAGTCTGACGCCGATTTTTGCCGGGCCCAGGAACTGATCCGCCAGACCGGGGCCGGCGCGGAGACCCTGAACCTGGCGGCGGAGTTTGCCGACGAGGCCAAGTCGGCGCTGGGCTGCATGCCGGCTGGCGACTGGCGAACCGCCCTGGAAGACCTGGCCGATTTCGCTGTCAGCCGGCGCGCCTGAGATCGGTTCCTTGAGGCAAGGCCCGGAGACATCGCGGATCCTGGTCATCAAGCTGTCGGCCCTGGGTGACTTCATCCAGGCGACAGGGCCGATGAAGGCCATCCGCGCTTTTCACGATGACGCCCATATCACCCTGCTGACCACAGCCCCCTTCGAGGCCATGGCGCGGGCCACCGGCTGGTTCGACGAGGTCTGGACCGACGGCAGGCCGGCCTGGTCGGACCTGCCGGCCGTCGCAAGGCTGCTGATGCGGCTGCGGCAGGGCCGGTTCGACCGGGTCTATGACCTTCAGACCCAGAGCCGGACGGTTCGCTATTTCCAGCTGATGTGGCCCGCCCGGCCGCCCTGGTCGGGGAATGCGCCGGGGGCGGCCTTTGAATACAGCGGCGCGGCCCGGGACCGGCTGCATGTCCAGGACAGCCAGCGAAACCAGCTGGCCATCGCGGGGCTGACCGATGTTCCGCCTCCGGACGTCTCCTGGCTGACGGGGGAGGGGCGGCTCGACCTGCCCGACCGGTTCGCCCTTCTGGTTCCGGGCGGCGCGCCGCATCGGCCGGCCAAGCGCTGGCCGGCGGCGCTGTATGGCCAGTTGGCGGTCAGGCTGGCCGGAGCTGGCGTCACGCCGGTGATCCTGGGCCATGGGCCGGAAGAGGAGGCCCTGGCGGCGGAAATCCTTGGGGCGGAACCCTCAGCCATCAGCCAGGTTGGCAAGACCCGCTATGGCGATATCGCCGATCTGGGGCGTCAGGCTGTGCTGCTGGTCGGCAACGACACCGGCCCGGTCCATGTGGCCGTGGCGGCCGGCTGCCCCGGGGTGGTGCTGTTTTCGCAGGACAGCAATCCTGACCTCAGCGCACCCCGGCCCGTGCGGCCGGAGCAGCGGGTGGAGATCCTGAGACAGGATGACCTGAAGGATCTTTCGGTCGAGGCTGTCTGGGCGGCGACAGGTCTGCCCCGGGATTAGACGGCGGGACGATGATGGAGCCATCTCGACAGAGGGGGCGTTAATCATCATCTAGTGAGCGACGTTCCCGAGGAGTGACCGCCATGATCCGCCTGATCCTGAATCTGCTGTGGTTCTTTTTCGGAGGCTGGCTTTCGGGCCTGCTCTGGCTGCTGGGCGGGGCGATCCTGGCCCTCACCATCGTCGGACTTCCCTATACCTTTGCGGCCTGGCGCATCGCCAGCTTCAGCTTCTGGCCGTTCGGGCGGGAGGTGGTGAGCCGGGAACTGGTCAGCGGGGAACGCGACATCGGAACAGGCCCGCTGGGCCTGATCCTCAACATCATCTGGTTCATCTTCGCCGGCTGGTACATCGCCCTCAGCCACCTGCTGATCGCCGTGGCCGAGTTCGTGACGATCATCGGCATTCCCTTCGCGCTGAAGGATCTGCAGCTGGCGGGCCTTGCCCTGGCGCCGATCGGCAAGACGGTGGTGGAAAAGCGATAGCGACCAGGGTCACCCCGGGCTGATCATCTTTTCCGGCCGCACTGCTTCGTCGAATTCGGCGTCGGTCAGGTAGCCGCCGCCGACGGCTTCCTGGCGCAGGGTGGTGCCGTTCTTGTGGGCGGTCTTGGCGATCCTGGCGCAGGCGTCGTAGCCCAGTTTGGTGTTGAGGGCCGTGACCAGCATCAGGCTGTTGTCCAGGCCGCGCTTGATATTGTCCTCGCGAGGTTCGATCCCGACCACGCAGTTGTCGGTGAAGCTGATGGCGGCGTCGGCCAGCAGCCGGACCGACTGCAGGAAGTTGTAGGCCATGACCGGGTTGAAGACATTCAGCTCGAAATGACCGCTGGCGCCGGCGAAGGTCAGGGTGGCCTGGTTGCCGAACACCTGGGCGCAGACCATGGTCAGGGCCTCGCACTGGGTGGGATTGACCTTGCCGGGCATGATGGAGCTGCCCGGCTCGTTCTCCGGCAGGGCCAGTTCGCCCAGGCCCGAGCGCGGACCGCTGCCCAGGAAGCGGATGTCGTTGGCGATCTTGAACAGGCTGCCGGCCACGGTGTTGATGGCGCCGTGGGTGAAGACCATGGCGTCATGGGCCGCCAGGGCCTCGAACTTGTTGGGGGCGGTGGTGAAGGCAAGGCCGGTAATGGCGGCGATCCGCTCGGCGACCTTTTCGGCAAAACCGACAGGGGCGTTGAGGCCGGTGCCGACGGCCGTGCCGCCCTGGGCCAGTTCCATCAGCTTGGGCAGGGTCAGTTCGATCCGTTCGATGCCGTTGGCCACCTGCTGCTCATAACCGCTGAACTCCTGGCCCAGGGTCAGGGGGGTGGCGTCCTGGGTGTGGGTGCGGCCGATCTTGATGATGTGGGACCAGGCCCTGGCCTTGGCGTCGAGGGCGGCGTGCAGGTGCTTCAGGGCCGGAAGCAGGTCATGGACCACCTGTTCGGCGGCGGCGATGTGCATGGCCGTGGGATAGGTGTCGTTGGACGACTGGCTCATATTGACGTGGTCGTTGGGATGGACGGGCTTCTTGCTGCCCATCACGCCGCCCGTCATCTGGATCGCGCGGTTGGAGATCACCTCGTTGGCGTTCATGTTGGACTGGGTGCCCGACCCGGTCTGCCAGACGACCAGGGGGAAATGGTCATTGAGTCGGCCGTCGATGACCTCCTGGGCGGCGGCCACGATGACCTCGCAGAGCTTGGGGTCCATGCGCCCCAGGGCCGTATTGGCCTCGGCAGCCGCCCGCTTGACGATGCCCAGGGCCCGGACCACGGCCAGCGGCTGTTTTTCCCAGCCGATCTTGAAATTGCCGATGGACCGCTGGGACTGGGCCCCCCAATAGCGGGAAGCGTTGACCTCGATCGGGCCGAAGGTGTCGGTCTCGGTGCGGGTGGCGGTCATGGGTGGTTTCCCTGAGCAAATGGCTGGCGTGGGTTTACCGCCAGACACCCAGACTGCAAGGGTCGACGGTCGGACTGCGACATCGAACCCTTGCGGCCGGCGCCGGGGTCAGGCCTTTGTGCTGTCCCGATTCCCCGACCCGAGCGGCCCCTGCCCATGACTGACGACTGGACCCTGCAGGGCAAGGTGCGCGCCCGCGAAGCCGGCGGCGTGCTGGAAATCGTTGTCGATGGCCTGACGACCCAGTCCCGGTACTACAAGCCGCTGATCTATGAGTTCTTCCGCAAGGTCTGGCGGGGGTCCAGGCCGGCCTGGGGCGAGTTTTCGGTGGAAATCCTGATGGAGTACACCGGCGATCCGCCCTGGATGGACCTGGACAACCTGGCCAAGGCCCTGCTGGACGCCATCAAGGGCTATGCCTTCCACGATGACGCCCAGGTCGCGCGGCTGCTGGTCGAGCGAAAGGCCGGTGATCGCGAGCGGATCAGTATCCGTGTTGAGAAGATGGGGCTCTGATTTCAGTCTGTCTTTCCGCCTTGATCGGTTGGATCAATGCGGAACAGATTGCAGCGCCGGGACTATAGCGGGTCGCGCGGCCGGGGACGCTCCAGTGCAAGCGCCATCAGGGCCGCATAGCCCACGGCCAGGAAAGCGCCATACCGCCCCTGGCTGACCGCCTGGAGTTGCGGGAAGACGACCTCCATATTGAAGAAGGCCATCAGTCCGCCGATCAGGCCTGGCAGGAAAAAGGCCAGGGCCGGGAAAAGGCGGCGGCTGCGCGGGGTGCGCCTCAGCCGGGCCGTAAAGCAAAAGACCGCCATCAGGCCGCCGGTCGCCAGAACCGCGTTGAAGGCGTAGAACCAGAAGCTGCTTTCGAGCAGCGCGCCGCCAAACGCCCCATAGAAGGCGGTCAGCGCAAACCAGGAAATCGCTCCTGCTATCCCGTAGGCAAGCCCGTCTTCTTTTGACACGACCGCACCTCAAAGCCACTGACACCAGCATTGCTTTGCCAGTCTCGTGCCGACAAGGGGAAAGTCGTGGCCTTTCGATGACGTGATCTGCAACCGCCCGATAAACCGGCGAAAGGTCGCCAGACCGTGAGGATTCATTGGTCTGGCCGGCCCATGGACGGGCTTGCGGCCCGTTGTCGCGGACCGCTTCACGCGCTGTGGCGCTTCAGCGGATCAACTGGCCCAGGGAATGATCGCGCCCCAGACAGCCAGCAACGCCGAAAAGGCCAGATAGAGAACGGCCGTCGCGGTGAACCGCAGCTTTCTTGCGAGGGTGAAGCTGTCCACCCGGCGTCCGCCCCGCCATATGAAGGGCGTCAGCAGGATCACGATCACACTGAGAATCCCGGCCACAAATCCGCAGGCCGAGGCGGTCAGGAGCAGACCACCCGGCCAGTCGAAGAAGATGGCGGCAATATCCCCGCTTTGGGCCGCCCAGATCGCGGTGCTGGAAAAGGCGATGACCCAGAGAACGGCCTGGATGGTCTGGATCATGCTGCCCCGCGCCTGGGCTGTGGTCTGGCGAAGATTGAGCCGCAGTCTGAGCCCCGCGCCGATCAGGGTCGCAATCGAGGCGATGAGCGACAGCAGGGCAAGCCAGCCCATCAGTCCCCCGCCGCCAAACAGCCTGGCCCTTTGACTGAAGGTTGCGCCGTTGGCGTCGTAGAAGCCGGTCGCCCGACCGTTCTTCATCTCGAAGGCGATCTGCCGCGCGTCGCTGACCGAGCGGAACAGTCCGCTCTGATTGACGGGGGTCCAGACACTGCTGCCGCCGAAGCCCCGGATCACCAGCTGCCCCTGCTCATCGACCGACACTGTGGTGCGGCCGTTGATCAGGCCGATGAATTTTTCCATGCCGTGGAAGGATCGACGGGACGACAGATACTCGCCGTCGAAGGCTGACCTGTTCTTCTCCAGCCATTGTGAGCGGATGGGTGGCTGCTGTGTCCCGTCGGCCGTGTAGAAGCGCTGAACGATCCGCTCGGCCAGGGAGCGGGTGAGGCCCCCGCCCGTCTCGGTATTGACCGCAACAAAGACGCCAAGTCCCAGGTCGGGCACCACCGTCATGTTGGACCGGAAGGTCAGGGTCGCTCCGTCATGGCCATAGCCGGTTCGTCCGCCCGGCAGCCGATACTCGATGAACCCGCGGGCAAAGCCGCCAATGCCAGGCAGCGCGCGCTGGTCAACACGCCGGAATCCGGCTGCGGTCTGGGCATTGAATATGGCGGCGCCATCCAGTGTGCCGCCGTTGAGCAGCATCATCATGTAGCGCGCCATGTCGCCGGCGGTTGAAGAGGCCCCGCCCGCCGGGGAGACCTGGCTGATATACTCGTAAGGGCGTTCCACGAAGCGCGAGCCGGTCCAGAAATAGCCCTTCGAAACATCCCGGGCCAGATAGGCCGGCATGGGGGAGGGCAGGCCGGTCCTGGGGGGGTAGGCGTCCCTGAAGGTTGTCCGGGTCATGCCCAGGGGCCCGATGATATCCTGTTCCATCACCGTCTCGAAGGGACGCTGGGCCTGCCAGGCGACGGCTTCACCGGCCAGGGTGACCCCGTAGTTGGAATAGGCGGGAACCGCGCCGGCGGGCCACTCGCGGCGCGGCCGCTCCTGTTTCAGCCAGGTCGCCATCGGGCGAACGCGGTCCGCGTCCTTTTCGAACAGCTGTCCCAGGGCCCGGTCTTCGAAACCGCCCCTGTGGTTCATGAGGTCGATCACGCGAACCTGTTGGTCAAACCCCTGATCAGGCACCCTGACCGCTTCCGGCAGATAGAGGTTCACGGGCGAATCCAGGCGGATCCGGCCCGCCTCGACCTGGCGCATGACGGCGATCCAGGTGAAGGTCTTGGAGATGGAGGCCAGCCGGAACAGGGTTCTGTCGGGGTCCACGCGACGGGCCGGGCTGAGGCTGTCAAAGCCATAGCCGCGCTTGAAGACAACCTGGCCGTTCTGGACGACCGAAACAGCGACTCCGGCGACCTTGCTGCCGGCCATGGATTCGCTGACCACGCCATCGATGAAGGCGGCCAGCTGGTCCGGGGCCATGGGGGCAGCGGTGATTGC